>DASRAP010000239.1:0-3872 GCA_035638155.1 Gemmatimonadaceae bacterium
GCTCCTCAAGCCCCTCCCCATCCCGCATCCACAGGACTTTCGCTACGTCGGCTGGGCATGGGCGGCCAAGGACGCGATTCCTGCGCTCACCGATCTGGAATTCGAGTTCGTGCGCGACCAGAGTCGCATCTTCGACGCGGTCGCCACTTATCGCACGCAGGAAGCATTTCTCGGCGATGAGACCACGGCGCAGCCCGTGCGTGGCATGCGCGTGACGAACGGGTTCTTCCGTGTTGTCGGTGTCGCGCCCGATCTGGGCCGGGCATTCAACGATGACGAATTCACCACGGCGGCGCCGGTCGTCGTGCTCGGCAATGATACGTGGCGAAGCCGGTTCGGCGCCGATTCCGCCATTCTCGGACGCCAGGTGCGGCTCGACGGTGAGCTCCGCACGGTGATTGGCGTGCTGCCGCGCAAGTTTCAGTTTCCTCCGGCGCCGCGGTCCATCGGGTACATCGTGCCGTTTGCCGTGCACGCCAATCCCCGCGACGAGGGCAACAACACCGAAACGCTTGCGCGCCTGCGTCCCGGTACGTCCGCCGCGACGATTCATGACGACGTGAGCCTGCTGACCGCGGGGTTTCGGGCGGCATATCCGGCACAGGCCGACAGCGGGTCATTTCGTCTCTATACGCATCTCGACGCCAACGTCAGCGCGGCGGAGAAACGCACCCTGTGGACGCTGCTTGGAACCATTGGTCTGGTACTGCTCATCGCGTGTGCGAATACGGCGACCCTTCTTCTGATTCGTGCATCGGCGCGACAGCGGGAAATCGCCGTGCGCGCATCCATCGGAGCGAGCGCGCAGCGCATCCTGCAACAACTATTGACGGAGGGCGTCGTCCTATCCGCAATCGCAACGACAGTAGGCGTACTGTTCAGCGTCGCCGCCCTGCGGGCGTTCCTCACCATCGCGCCGAACGCGATCCCCGCCGGTGGCGAGCCCAGGCTGGATGCGCGCGTGCTGGTCTTCGCCAGCGCGATTTCCATTGTCACCGCGTTGGCGTTCGGTCTCACAGCCGCCGGGCCGGCATTCCGCGCACGACTCTCGTTCGGCATGACCCATGGCGGTGCGGCGCACGGCACCAGGCTCCGGCATGGGCTCGTGTTCCTGCAGACCGCGATTGCCGTGGTGCTCATGGCGGGCGCATCGCTGCTTGCGGCGAGTTTCGCACGCCTTGTGCGTGTCGAGCCCGGATTCGACGTGAATCGTGTCGTCGCCGTGCGCCTCGGACGCCTCCCGAAGGATTACGACGCCGCGCGCCGTGAGCAGTTCGTTGAGCGCGTCGCCGACCGGATTCGCATGCTTCCCGATGTGGAGGAGGTCGCAGCCGCGCCGAATCTTCCCCTCGAGCGCGGGATGAATTTCTCCATCGACATTCCGGATCGCCCGGATCTTTCCATCGGTGCCGTCGAGTTGCGATACGTGTCGCCGAGCTACTTACGCACTCTCGGAATTCCTCTTCGCGCGGGCCGAAGCTTCGACCGCCGCGATGTTGCGGACGCTGAACCGGTCGCGATCGTGAACGAGGCGTTTGCGCGGCACTATTGGCAGGATTCTGGTGCCGTGGGCCGGATGATCCAGATCGGGCATTACCGGGATCGTTGGAACGTCGGTCCGGGAGGACAGCATCCGACGAACGTGATTGGCGTCGCTGCCGACATTCACGAAGTCGGCCTCGATCGTCCGGCCAAGCCAACGGTACTCGTCCCGCGTGCACAAAACAGCGAGGGTACGCCGGTGCTCCTGGTTCGCGGTTCATCGCGCGCTCTTCCCGCCGCACTGCGCGAAGCTGTCATTGCCGAGGAGCCGCGGCTGGCTCCCGCGGTCGAACCGTTGTCGACCGTCTTCAGCCGTTCCGTCGCGGCGCCCCGCTTCAGGGCGCTGCTTGTGGGATCGTTCGCGGTGTTCGCGCTGTTGCTCGCCGGCATCGGCATCTACGGCGTGATCGCGTCGGGCGTGCAATATCGGCGCCGCGAGATCGCGGTGCGCATGGCCCTTGGCGCGAGCAGCACGGCTGTCGCGACCACTGTAGCGAAGCGGTGCCTGTCGAGCGTTGCCGGCGGCGCCGTCGTCGGGCTCGCCGCGTTCTGGGCAACGCGACGCGTGCTGTCAGCATGGTTGTTCAACATCGCACCGGGCGATCCGCTCATCATCGGGATAGCAGTCGCGGCGCTCGCCATCGTCGCCGCGCTCGCGTCATGGATCCCCACGCGCCGGGCCACGCGCCTCGATCCGGTGATGGCGCTCAGACTCGAATAGCGATGCGTGGAAGCAAGGATATTATGGAACGGCGTTCATGATTTGCCGCGGCGCTGCGTCAGTAAGGCGGCGTTGCGCTCATTTCTGAAAGACCGCCTGCAATGATGCGGGTCCGCTTCCCGTAAGCGTGTACGTAATTGGGCCGTTCGGCAATCCCGTTGGTGCGGTTGGTTGGCCGACCCGATACTTCGCTCCGCCGGTTGTGCCGTTATTCGTGAAGACATTCGTGTTCGACATGTTGCCGGTCATCAGTACGGGCACGTTCGAGAACCCGGCAGCGGTTCCACTTCCGGTCAGGTTCAACGTTCCATCCGCTGCTCTCGTGCCCGTCACCGTGATGAACGGTGATGGGCCGGTGATTGTCACTGTCTCCGTCCCCGTCTGCTGCGCGGCGAGGCCGCCCGGGCCTGCCGCCTGCGCCGGGAACGTTCGCGTGACGTTGAGTATGTAACTCGCGAGCAGGAATCCGACGAAGTTGAAGTGACCGAATGGATCATCGCCCGACAGGCACGCCCAGCCCATTTGCACGGTGAACGCCCACAACGCCTGGTAGTACACGACCTGCACAACGAGTGGATCAAATCCTGATGCGATGGTGAGGCCGAGCAGGAGGTTCGAGACGAGGCGATACGTATGCCCGTTCATCGCGCGATCGCCGCCTGACACATTCCATGCACCGACCGCCATCTTCGTCGCGAAGCTGAGCGCAAGCAGGTTCACCGCCGTCTGTCCCGTGCGTGTGAACGAGACGTCAGGGTTGAGGCCTGCGAGCAATCCGGCGACCTGGAACTGCACGAGCCGTGCGACGACCGCATAGGCCACGAGAAGATTGTACGTCTGGCCGGCAGTGACACTGAAGTTTCGCGTCGGCGCCGGATCGGCTTCGTCGACGTTGGCATTCGACACGTTGTTGATCTGCGCCGTGTAGTTGCCGACGGGAAGATTCACCGTGCCGGTAGCGTTGAACGTCATCGGCGAAATGCCGTTGCCGCTGATGATCACGTTGCCATTGAGCCCCGGGGCGAGGCCGCCAACCTGAACGTTGACGGTCCCGGTACTCCCCGCTTCAGGCGCGTACGCAATGTTGAGCGTCGCTGATCCGCCTACCGTACTCGTGATGATGCCGGCAGAGGGCATCGGATGAAACACGGCGCCGCCCTGTCCGTTGATCGTGTTGGCCTGATAGGACAGGTCGCCCGGAAGAAACCGCGCAGTACCGCTCGCCGTGAACGATCGACCATCTTCTCTGCCAAGGCCAACGTACACATTTCCCAACAAGCCGGTTGGTATACCGGTGAAGTTCACCGTGACGTCGCCGCGCGTTGGCGTGGCGGTATACCCGATGTCGTACGTCTTGAACTTCCTGCCCCCATACGTGAAGTCGAGGTGCACGTTGGTCTGGCCGGGAAGGAGCGACCACACATGCACGTCAGCGTCCCACATGCGCGTCGTCTTGCCGCCATCGGTCACAGTTTCGAACGTGGGCGTGATCGGCTGGATGCTGAAGAGAGAACCATTATCCACCCGCGCTGTGATCCCGAACAGCTTGTCGCATGCCTCGCCGCTCCGCCACGAAAGATCGTAGTCGCGCTGGTCGAGCTCAGACAGC
>DASRAP010000240.1:0-8026 GCA_035638155.1 Gemmatimonadaceae bacterium
CGAACAAGGGGTGGAAGCGTGCGTTGTCCGAAAACGCGGCGCTGCTCAAAGGGCTGAACGTGGTCGACGGGCGTTGCACGTATCGCGGCGTCGCGGACGCGTTCGGCCTCCCGTTTGTGGAGCCGAGTTCGTTCCTGTGACAGTGAGCTTACGGCGCTCTAAGCTCACTCGGGACAACCACTTGTCCCGTGTTACGCCCAGCCGGTAGCTTCGTGCACATGCGTTGGCCCTTCTTCAAAAATTCCACGCTGTTTCCCGCGAACGCGATCGCTGTCGATCTCGGCACGGCGAACACGCTCGTGTACGTGAAGGGCGAAGGCATCGTGCTCAACGAACCGTCTGTCGTTGCGCTCGATCGCGAAACGAAACGCATTCTCGGTGTCGGACTCGAAGCGAAGCGCATGCTTGGCCGCACGCCCGACGGCGTGACCGCGGTGCGTCCGATGAAAGACGGCGTGATCGCGGATTTCGATGTCACGGAGCGCATGCTGCGCTATTTCCTCGAGCTCATCATTCGCAAGCACGTCTTCAAGGTGAAGCCGCGTGTGATTGTGTGTGTGCCGAGCGGCATCACCGAAGTCGAACGCCGCGCGGTGCGCGACTCCGCGCTCGGCGCGGGCGCGAAGGAAGTGTTCATGGTTGCGGAGCCGATGGCCGCGGCGATCGGTGTTGGTCTTCCGGTCGAGACACCGACGGGCAACATGGTGATCGACATCGGAGGCGGCACCACCGAAATCGCCGTCATCGCGCTCGCGGGCATCGTGAGCGACACGTCGATTCGCACGGGCGGCGACGAGCTCGACACGGCGATCGTGCAGTTCATGCGCAAGAATTACAACCTGCTCATTGGCGAGCCCACCGCGGAGCAGATCAAGATTCAGATCGGCACCGCCGCCCCCGTGGGTGAAGAGCGCGAGATGGATGTGAAGGGACGCGACCTCGTGTCGGGCATTCCGAAGACCGTGCGCGTACACTCGACCGACATTCGCGAAGCGATCCAGGAACCGATTCAGCAGATCATCGACGCGGTGCGCCGCGCGCTCGAGATCACGCCTCCCGAGCTCGCGTCGGATATCGTCGATCGCGGTATCGTGATGACGGGTGGTGGCGCGCTCATCCGCGGCCTCGACATTCTGCTCGCGCAGGAAACAGGATTGCCGATTCACGTCGACGAGGATCCGTTGACGTGCGTCGTCCGCGGCACGGGGCGCATTCTGGACGACGAAGAGAAGTACTGGTCGGTACTGGCAACCTAAGTGGCGCGGCGGAACGTCCGCGGCGACAGTCGCATGGACGTCGCCCTCTTCGCGGTGGCGGCGTTGCTCAGCGCCATCGCGCTGGTGCTGCCGGAAGCGCGTACGGATCGCATCGCCGCGGGACTCCGCCGGACGGTGTTCGCTCCGATCAGCTCGTTGCAGGCACGCGCCGAACGCGCCCGGCACGCGCTGCTCATGCACGATTCGCTCACGGCAGCGAACGACGTCAACATCCTCACGACGTACGACGCCACGCGTCTCGCGGCGGAGAACGACCACCTGCGCCGGCTGATCGGGCTTGGCGCACGGTTGCGCACGGGGTTCGTCGCCGCCGAAGCGATCCATGCGCCGCGCCTCGGCGAAGAGCACACCATGCTCCTCGATGTCGGCTCGTCGTCGGGCGTGACGAAGTTCAGCCCGCTGATCGCGCCCGAGGGAATCATTGGCTACGTGCGCAGCGTCGACGTGAAGTCGAGTGTCGCCATCGTGTGGCCGCATCCGGATTTCCGCGTAAGCGCGATGGCGTTCGGCAAGCAGGCCACGGGGATCATCGCCGCCCACCTCGGCGACGGCGCGACGCGATTTCTGCTCGAGCTGCGTGGCGTTCCGTACCGCGCGCCGCTCGATTCGGGAACGCTCATCGTGAGCTCGGGTATCGGCGGCACGTTTCCGCGCGGGATTCCCGTGGGCCGCGTGATTCGCCAGTTGCCGTCCACGGAAGGTTGGGTGAGGAATTATCTCGTGATGCCTTCCGTGCATCCCGCAGACGTCGGTACCGTGCTCGTGCTGCTCCCGTTCACGCCCACGTCGGACCTCACGTCCATCTGGATCGACGCCGACTCGGCGGCTGCCGCGCTCAAGCGCGTGGCGGTGCTTGGGGATTCGCTCAACAAGGCGGCGCGCGACAGCGCACGCGCCAAGGCCGACACGGCACGCGTGAAGCGTGATTCCGTGGAGCGAGCGAGCCGCGACACCACCAAGAGGCAGGCGCCGTGAACCGGTCGCCGGGCTGGCTCGGACTCGGCGTGCTGTTCGCCGTGCTGCTCGTTGCGAACTTTTCGCTGCGGCCGCTGCTGGCATGGCGCGCGCCCGTGGACTTCCTGGCGATTGGCGTCGTGCTCGTGGCTGTGCGCGTGCGTCCCGGCGCCGCCGCGCTGATCGGTTTCGTGGCCGGCGTGATTGCCGACGCGCTCGCGCCGTCGTCCTTCGGCGCGGCGGCTCTTGCGATGACGGTAATCGCCGCCGCGGCGTCCTATCTCAAGGCATCGTTCTTCGCGGAGCACGTTGCGCTCAACGCGGTGTTTCTCTTTGCGGCGAAGCTGGGATTCGATCTCATCTTTCTGCTCGCTGAGCATCGGCTGAGGGGGACCGGCCTGTTGATGCAGCTCGGCGTGTGGTCCGCGCTCTCCGCTGCAGGCACGGCGCTCACGGGACTGGCGGTCATCGTGCTGTTCCGCCCCCTCATCGGCGAAGGGGACGAGCGCCCATGACATGGCACCCGAACAAGGTCGCGCAGCGGGGGCGGTATGCCTCCGTCGCGCTGATCGTGCTCTTCGCCGCGCTGGTCGGGCGGTTCTTCTCGATGCAGGTGCTGCAGCACGCGCAGTACGTGCTGCAGTCTGACAAGAACCGGCTCAACGAAGTGCCGATTCCCGCGCCGCGCGGGATGATTTACGACAGGAATCGCGAGATCATCGCCGAGAACGTTCCGGGCTACACGGTCTCGATTCTCGCGCCGCGCGCAGACTCGTTGCGTGCAGTGCTCGCGCGCGTCGGCCGGTTCGTGCTGATCACGCCGCAGGAGAGCGCGGCTGTCGTGCGACGGCACCGGGACGCCATCAACCGGCCGACCGTCCTCTTCTCGGACGCTCCGTTCAGCGTGGTGTCGTCACTCGAGGAGCATCGCGTCGATTTCCCGGGTCTCATCATTCAGTCGACGCCCAAGCGGCACTATCCGGACAGCACGATCGTGGGGTCGGTCGTCGGCTACACGAGCGAGATCAGCGAAAGCGAGCTCGCGGACACGGCGTACCGCGGCTACAAGTCGGGACAGCAGATCGGCAAGGAAGGGCTGGAAGCGCAATACGAGTCGGTGCTCAGGGGCGCCGAGGGATCACGCTTCGTTGAAGTGGATGCAACGCAGCGTGTGGTGCGTGACGCGGGTGTGCGGGCGGAGCTCGCACCGGTGCCGGGACCCGAGCTGGTCACCAACATCGACATACGCCTCCAGCGATTCGTGGCGAATCTGTTCGCGGACTCGCTGATTGGCGGGGTCGTCGCGCTCGAGCCGTCCACGGGCAAAGTGCTCGCGCTTTACAGCGCGCCGAGTTACGACCCCAACCGGTTCATCGGCGGCGTGTCGCACGAGTACTACGACAAGTTGATGAAGGATCCGCGCGCGCCGATGTACAACAAGGCCATCCGCGGCCAATACGCGCCAGGCTCGACGTGGAAGCTCGCGACGGCGGTGATCGCGCTGGAGCAGGGCGTCGTGAAGCTCGACGAGACGATGCCGCAGCGCTGCGACGGTGGGTACCAGCTTGGCAATCGCCGCTTCCGGTGCTGGGAGCACACAGGCGTGCACGGATTCCAGACACTGCGCGGCGCGATCGCCACCTCATGCGACGTCTACTTCTACCAGCTCGGCCTGCGCCTCACGCTCTCCAATCTGGTCGCGGGTGGCCGCAAGCTACTGTTCGGCGACCGCACGGGCATCGATCTTCCGGCGGAGAACCGTCCCATCTTCCCGCCGATGAACCTCGCGGACGCGCCGGCCAAGCGCGACTCGGTCATGCGCGCCTATTACAACCGCACGTTCGGCCGCGGCAACTGGTCGGCGAGTGCCGAGGCGCTGAACGTCGCGATTGGGCAAGGAGCGAACTCGCAAACGGTGGTGAGCCTCGCTCGGTTTTACAGCGCGCTCGCGACCGACGGCGAGGCGAGTCGCCCGCACATTGTGGGTGATTCGGCCGAACGAACGCGCGTGTTCACGCTGACTGACGAGCAGCTCACCTACCTTCGCAAAGCGATGGTGAGTGTGACGCAGGGTGGCGGCACCGCCGCGGCATCCGCCATTCAGGGCGTGGAGTTCGCGGGCAAGACCGGCACCGCGCAGACCGTCGATCCGACGCACGACCACGGCTGGTTCGTGGGCTTTGCGCCCGCGAGTGATCCGAAGATCGTCGTCGCGGTGCTGCTCGAGTTCGGCCAGCATGGGCCGCGCGCGGCACGAATCGCGAAGAGCATCGTGGAGTTCTATCTCAAGCAGGCGGTAACGGCGCCGCAGGTTGACGGCTGATGCAGCGCGCGCGGCCGACGACCGATTGGCAGCTCATCGGTATCGCGTGCGTGCTGTCGGTGTTCGGCCTGCTGATGGTGTATTCCGCCGGGCAAGTGGAGCGCACGCAGGCATTCGAGCATCTCTGGCGCAAGCAGCTCGTCTGGATCGTCGCGGGCGTGACCGGGGCATATCTGGTGAGCCGTGCGTCGCAGCGCTTTCTCGAGTGGGTCGCGGTGCCCGCGTACGTGCTCGCGCTCGTGCTGCTGACGGCGCTGTTGATCAAAGGCGTCGGTACCGGCGGCGCGGGCTCGGCCAAAAGCACACAGAGCTGGCTCACGGTTGCCGGCTACCGTATCGGCCAGCCCTCGGAGTTCGCCAAGGTCGCGGTGGTCATGATGCTCGCGAAGGTCGTATCGACGTGGCGCGAGGCGGCGGATTCCCTCCGCGACTTATGGAAACCGATCGTCGTCGTCGGCATTCCGTGGGCGCTCATCATCCTGCAGCACGATCTCGGAACGAGCATGGTGCTCGTCGGGATTTTCTTCGCGATGCTGTACTGGGGCGGCGTATCATGGACGCTCCTGCTGCTGCTCGCGAGTCCCGCGATCAGTCTCATTCTTGCGTTCAGCACGGGCATCTGGGGCGCGTGGTTCCTGATTCTGCTCGCGATCATCGTCTGGGCGCCGAAACGCCCGTACGTCGTGGAAGGCGTGGTGATCGTGTTCGCGAACGTCGTGATGGGCGTCGTGGCGCCGGTCCTTTGGAACAAGATCCAGCCGTACCAGCGCGACCGGTTGTTGTCCTTCATCAATCCCGCGTTCGATCCGAAGAACGCCGGTTACCATCTGCTGCAGTCGCAGGTTGCCATCGGATCCGGGGGATGGGCTGGCAAGGGGTTTACGCTCGGCACGCAGAAGCGTCTCCTGTTTCTTCCCGAGCAGCACACGGATTTCATTTTCACCGTGATTGGTGAAGAGCTTGGGTTCATCGGGATCACGCTTGCGCTCGCAATCCTGTGCGTGCTGCTGCTGCGCACCGTGCGCATTGCGATGCGTTCACTCGATCCGTTTTCGGGGCTCGTCGCGTTCGGCCTCGCCGCCGCGTGGTGTGTGCACATTGCGGTGAACGTGGGCATGACGGTCGGGCTCATGCCGATCACCGGCATTCCGCTGCCGTTCTTCAGCTACGGCGGATCGTTCATGCTCGTGTGCTGGATTGCGGTGGGAATACTCGTGCGCATCTCCGCCTCCGGGCGCGGGCGGGCGGACATGCTGGCAATCTGACAATTCGCACACAGCGCGCGACGGCACGGCATTGCCACTGAGCCTGTAGGGTCTTTGTTTTAAGGATGGCCTGGTTCAAAAAGGAAAAACGCAAGCGGCGTCCGCTCCGCGACAAACTCGAGATCCCGGCTGACGTCTGGGAGAAGTGCGAGGCGTGCGGGCACACCGACATTCGTGAGAATTTCCTCAAGAATCTGAACGTCTGTCCGCAGTGCGAGCTGCACCGCCGCCTGCGGGCGGTCGAGTACGTCGGCATTCTCCTCGACGATGGAAGCATCGAGGAAGTCGAGGAGAAACTCCGGTCGGTCGATCCACTGGAGTTTCCCGACTATCCGGCCCGGATCAAGCGCGCGCAGGCCAACGCCGGCGACCGTGACGCGATTCTCACAGTCAGCGGAACCCTCGGCGGCCTTCCGGTGCACCTCGCCGTCATGGATTTCGGTTTCATGGGTGGGTCCATGGGATCGGTGGTCGGTGAGAAGATCGCACGGCTCGGACAGCGGTCGCTGGAACGCAAGTATCCGCTGCTCATTGTGTCGGCGTCGGGCGGCGCGCGCATGCAGGAAGGCGTGCTGTCGCTCATGCAGATGGCGAAGACCGCGGCTGTGCTCTCGCAGCTTGCGGAGCGCCGCATCCCGTACGTCTCCATCCTCACGAATCCGACCACCGGCGGCGTCAGCGCGAGCTACGCGATGCTCGGGGACGCGATCGTTGCGGAACCCGGTGCCGTGATCGGATTTGCCGGACCGCGTGTGATCAAACAGACGCTCGGACAGGATCTCCCCGAAGGATTTCAGACCGCGGAGTTTCTCCTCGAGCACGGGATGCTGGACCGCGTCGTGCCGCGCCGCGAGCTCAAGGAAACCATCGGCCGGCTCCTGCGGCACATGAGCGGCAAGCCCGCGGCGTCGGGGTGGGCGAACGTCTGACGTCGTACCGTCAGGCGCTGGACTACCTCTTTGCGCGCACCACCGGTGCGTGGCGCTTCGGTCTCGAGCGCACGCGCGCGCTGCTCACGGAGCTCGGTGAGCCAGAGCGGCAACTGCGCGTCATTCATGTCGGCGGCACGAACGGGAAGGGGAGCGTGTGCGCAACGCTTGACCGCGTGCTCCGCGATCGCGGATTCCGTGTTGGCCGGTACACGTCGCCGCACCTCGTGGACTTTCGGGAGCGCGTCGTCATCGATGGGGTGTGCATCAGCGAAGACGACATCGTGTCGTTCATTCGCGACTGGACGCCGGCGGTGGAGCGCATCGGCGCCACGTTCTTCGAAGCCACGACCGCGATGGCGTTCACGTTGCTCGCGCGCGCGGAGGTCGACGTTGCGATCATCGAAGTCGGACTCGGCGGACGACTCGACGCGACGAACGTCGTCGATCCGATGTGCGCGGTCGTTACGAGCATCGGACGTGACCACACGGAATATCTCGGAGACACGCTTGGGAGCATTGCGTGGGAAAAAGCGGGGATCTTCAAGGCGGACCGCCCTGCGGTAATCGGCGAGCGCGATCCTGGAGTGCGCTCCCTTCTGGCGACGCACGCGCGCACACATCGCGCGGCGCCCATCGACGTTGTTCACGACGCTGCGACGCTTGGCGGTGTACGCGTCGGCGGATCGGGGACGGTGTTCACGCTCGAGAGCGGCGAGACGACCCAGGAGCTCCGAACATCGCTCATTGGCCAGCATCAGGCGCTCAACACACTGACTGCGCTGCGAACGCTGGAGGCGTTGCCGCCGCCCTACCGAACGACAATTGCGCAGGCCGCTCCATCACTCGGGCGAGTGCATCTCGCCGGCCGCTTTGACGTTCGCGGCCGGTATATCCTCGATGTCGCGCACAATGCCGATGGTGCAAGAGTGTTTGCCGCGGCACTCGCCGCTGTTCAGCCCCCGCGACCGCGCGCCTGCGTCCTCTCCGTGCTCAGAGACAAGGAATGGCCCGAGATGATGGCGATGCTCGCACCCTACGTGGACACGTTCGTACTCACGACAGCGCCGACGTCGCCGGCGCACCGCGCGTGGGACCCCGGCGAGGCGCAGGCGCACGCGGCGCACGAGGGCTGGAATGCGATTGTCGAAAAAGACTTTGCGGCGGCACTCCGTCGCGCAGAGTCGGAAGGTCAGGTTGTGCTCATCACCGGGTCATTTCACACGGTCGGAGATGCGATGGCGTGCTTGCACCTAAGTCCGCACGGCGACTAGTTTT
>DASRAP010000241.1:0-5700 GCA_035638155.1 Gemmatimonadaceae bacterium
ACATGAAGGGATACGCCGCTGCGCTCGACGTGAAGGACGGCAAGGGGCACGTGCTCCTCCTCGCGTTTCAGCCGCAGTGGCGCGGGCAGCCCATCGGAACTTTCCGCACCATTTTCAATGCGATGTTCTTCGCAGGCGACGTCGCGGCGAGTGCAAAGCCGACTCCGGGTTTCTGGAGCCCGCCCGCGCAGTAAGCGCGTCGCGCTTAGAAGCCCGAGAGTCTCGTGATCCGCCCGGCCGCGCCGACAGCCCACCCGCGGTTGCCCGGCGAGAAGCCGAGTCCCCAGTAGTTGCGCTTGTCGATCGGCATCCAGGTCGCGCCGTTATCGCGCGAATAGGCCGACCCGCCCGGTCCCACCGCGACGATCGTTTGCTTGAGCGCGCTTTTCACGAACGCGCCGCCCCAGGCCGCACCGGGAAAATCCGGGCGTGCTGTGGCCGTCCACGACGCACCGCCATCGGACGAGACCGCAACACCGACACCGCCCGGGACCGCGCCATATCCGCCGAACACGACGCCGACCTTCGGATTGATGAAGCTCACCGAGGTTGCGCCGAGCGTGTCGGCGCCGCCGGCGAGGGGCGTGAGCGAGACCTGCCATGTCTTGCCAAAGTCGGTCGTGCGGAGCACGCGGCCTTTAGTCGTCGCGATCCACGCGCGTCCGCCGGGAAGCGTGGTCACGCACGTGCCGCTCGACGCAAAGCTTCCTTCTTTGTCCAGCGGCGGCGGGAAGTCTCTCGCGCTC
Organism: Gemmatimonadaceae bacterium; assembly: GCA_035638155.1. GTDB lineage: Bacteria > Gemmatimonadota > Gemmatimonadetes > Gemmatimonadales > Gemmatimonadaceae > DASRAP01. The sequence goes on from DASRAP010000241.1 coordinate 747, forward strand.
AGCCTCGCCCATTTCTCTCCGTCAGTTGTCGTGAGAATAGCGAGCTCCCCGTGCGTGGCGTCGCCCACGACAATGCCGTGGTGGTCGTCCCAGAAATCCATGCAGTCGTAGAACCCGGCCGAATCCATGTTCGTGAACTGCAAACGCCACGTCGCGCCGCCGTCGGTGGTGTGGTAGATGCGCGAGCTCTGGCCGGTTCCGGCGGCGAGGAGGTAGGCGTTGTTCCCGTCGATGCCCTGAACGTCGCGAAAATCCATGCTCTCGGCGCCTTGCACCTGCCCCGTCTTCCACGTGAGACCGGCGTCCGTAGTCTTCACCCACGTGCCCTTCGCGCCGCTCACCCAGGCGATATTCGCGGTCGGCGCGCTCACCGCGACGAGGCGAACCGTGGTGCCGCTGTCCTGTGTGAGGGCCACCGGCTCCTGCTGGAGCCACGCAAGAGCTCCCACGGCTGCGAGTCCAGCAAGTCCAGCGCGCGTCACCATCCTGGGCACCATCGACGACCTCCTGAGGCAAGACCGAGTACGTCACAACTACCACAACAGAAAACCGATTCGCTGCATCCGTCAAATCCGCCTGATCCGGTTTACGCTGTTTTCGCGATGCGGGACGTGCGCGATACCGATGGCGCAGGCGCCGCACTAGAATCACAGCAGTCTCCACACACGGCGAGCACCATGTCGTTCCTTTCGATTCGATCCGCCATCGGGCTCACGGTCGCCGCCGGTTTGATCGGCGCCGGCACGCGCGCGCACCTCGATGCCATTCCCCCGCAGGCCGCGCCGCTCGCCATCGATCCGGCGCTGCTCAAGAGCTTCGAGTGGCGGAGCATCGGTCCCGATCGCGGCGGGCGATCGATTGCCGTCAGCGGCGTGAAGGGCCGGGCGCGCGAGGCGTACTTCGGCGCCACGGGCGGCGGATTGTGGAAGACGACGGACGGCGGACAGAACTGGGCTCCAGTCACCGACGGACAGATCACGAGCGCGAGTGTCGGTGCCGTCGCCGTGTCGGAGACCAACCCCGATATCGTCTACATCGGGACGGGCGAGGCGTGCATCCGCGGCAACATCATGCCGGGTGACGGCATGTACAAATCGACCGACGCCGGCAAAACGTGGACGCATATCGGTTTCGAGAAATCCGAGAACATCTCGAAGATTCGCATTCATCCGACCAATCCCGACATCGTATTCGCCGCGGTGTTCGGCAAGTACTCCGTGCCGAACGACGAGCGCGGCATCTACAAGACCACCGACGGCGGCAAGACATGGCGTCGCGTACTGTTCCGCGACGGAAAAACCGCGGGGATCGACGTCTCGATCGACAAGACGAATCCCAACGTCGTGTACGCCGCGCTCTGGGAGGCGTATCGCGTCGAGTATTCGATGTCGAGCGGCGGCCCCGGCAGCGGACTCTTCAAGTCCACCGACGGCGGCGAAACGTGGAAGGAGATCACGCGCAACCCGGGCATGCCAACGGGCGTGATCGGCAAGATCAGCGTGGCCGTGTCTCCCGTCGACGCGAATCGCGTCTACGCACTCGTCGAGAATGAGAACGGCGGCCTGCTCCAGTCGAACGACGCCGGCGCCTCGTGGACCATGGTCAACCAGACGCGCAACGTGCGCCAGCGCGCGTTTTACTACACGCACATTGCGGCGGACACGAAGAACAAGGACGTCGTGTACGCGCTCAACACCAGCAACTACAAGTCCACCGATGGCGGCAAGACGCTGAACAACTGGGGCGGCGGCACACACGGCGACAACCACGACCTCTGGATCGATCCTGACGACCCGAACCACATGGTCGTCGGCAATGACGGCGGCGGCGCGGTCACGACGAACAACGGCCAGCAGTGGACCGACGAGGACTATCCGACGCCGCAGTTCTATCACATCGCGGCCACCGCGCACGTGCCCTATCACGTGTGCGGCGCACAGCAGGATGCGAGCACGCTGTGCGTTCCGTCCGACGCGGGGCGAGGAGGTGGTGGTCGCGGCGGTCGTGGCGGCGGTGGCGGGCGCGGCGGCGGCGGTGCGAGCACGATTGATCAGGCGTACGGCGCCGGCGGGAGCGAGGACGGATACATCGCGCCCGATCCGAAAGACCCGGACATTTTCTTCGCGGGCGGCAACAACGGCTCGTTCATGACGCGCCTCAACCGTCGCACGGGACAGCAGCGCGAAGTGGGTCCGTACGTACGCATGTTCTCGGGCGAATCGTCAGCCGAGCTCAAGGAGCGGTGGCAGTGGACGTACCCGATCGTGTTCTCGCCCGTGGATCCGAACATCCTCTACACGGGCTCACAGCACGTGTGGAAGACCACCACCGCCGGGCAAAGCTGGGACATGATCAGTCCCGATCTCACGAAGCACGATCCGAAGACGCTCGGACATTCCGGCGGGCCGATTACGGGCGACATGAACGGGCCGGAGGTATACGCGGTCGTGTTCGCGATCGCGCCGGGCCGAAAGGATGTGAACGTGATCTGGGCCGGATCTGACGACGGGTTGATCAACGTCACGCGCGATGGCGGCAAACACTGGACGAACGTCACGCCGCCCAACATGCCGAACCTGGGCCGCGTCAGCATCATCGACGCGGGCTGGTTCGATGCGGGAACCGCGTACGCCGCAGTGAAGCTGCCGCTGCTCGATGACAAGGCGCCGTACATTTTCCGCACGCACGACTTCGGCAAGACGTGGACGAAAATCGTGACCGGCATTCGCCCCGACGATTACGTGCACGTGGTCCGCGAAGACCGCACGCGCAAAGGTCTCCTCTACGCGGGCACGCAACACGGCGTGTACTTCTCGTACGACGACGGCGACCACTGGTCGTCGCTTTCGCTCAATCTTCCGGACATCCCGATTGCCGATCTCGAAGTCGAGCCGAACGATCTCGCGATCGCGACGCACGGCCGCGGCTTCTACATCCTCGACGATATCGGACCGATCCGTCAGTACTCGCCGCAAGTCGCGGCGGCGACAGACGCGTACCTCTTCGCCCCGGGTGAAGCGATTCGTTCCGCGGGCGCCGCGACCCTTCAGTACTGGATCAGGCGGCCCGTGCAGTCACTCAAGCTCGAAGTGCTCGATTCCAAAGGCGCTGTGATCCGTTCGTTCGATGGCGTGGCGGCGAACGCAGGCGGCGGCCGCGGCGGCCGCGGTGGCGCCGCTGACTCGGCAGGCGGCGGCGGTGGGGGTGGGGGGGGCGGTGGCGGCGGCGGCCGGGGAGGGCGCGGCGGCGGCGGGCAAGCAAATGTCACGATGGCTGTGGGACTCGATCGCGCCGCGTGGGACATGCAGTACCCCGGCGCGGTGACATTCCCCGGCATGGTGCTCTGGGGTGCGAGCACGAACGGGCCGGCGGCGGTTCCGGGGACGTACCAGGTGCGGCTCACCGTCGATGGCAAGTCGCAGACGCAGCCGCTCGTGATCAAGAAGCATCCGCTCTACAAGGACGTCTCGCAGGCCGATCTCGAGGAACAGTTCGCGTTCGCGATCAAGATTCGCGACAAGGTGAGCGAGGCGAACAACGCCGTGATCATGATCCGGAGCGTGAAGACGCAGCTTGCTGACCGGCTCGCGAAATCGAGCGACCAACGGTTGCACGTCGCGGGCGACGAGCTCATGAAGGAACTGAGTGCGGTCGAGGAGGAGATCTACCAGGTCCGCAATCAGAGCGGCCAGGACCCGCTCAACTTCCCCATCAAGATCAACAATCGCCTGGCGTCACTCCTCGGTGTCGTGATTCGCGGCGACGGCAAGCCGCTGGCGAATACCTATCCGATCTTCACCGATCTCGTGGGCGAGCTGAAAGTGCAGACGGACAAGCTCGACGCGGTCACAAAGTCCAAGCTCGGCGAGCTGAATGCTGAGCTCAAACGGCTTGGTCTCGACGTCATATCAATGGCGCCGGTCGTCCGGATGTGAGCAGTCCGTACCGCGTTGCGTTTGCCGATGCTTGCGTGCGCTAAAAACTGAGCCGCGTGATTCGGCCATTTGGTCCAACCAGCCAGCCGGCGCTCGTCGCGAACGCCACGCTGTTGTACGCGTCGTTGTCGAGACGCTCCCACTTGAAGCCGTTGTTTCGCGAGTAGGATGCGCCCTGCGGGCCGACGATCACCACGGTGCTCGGTCCCGCATCGCGAACGTAACTCCCCGCGAAGATCGTGTTGAGCGGCGGCGCGACGGCGCGTGCTTCCCACGTTTCTCCCCCGTCGCCGGTGACCGCGACGAGTGTATCGGTGGTTTTCGTTGCGATGCCGGCGAAGGCCATGCCGTGCACCTTGTCGCGGAAACTCAGCGATACCACGCCGCTCGTATCCGTGCGTGTGACCGGAACCCAGCTCAGCTTCCACGACGCGCCGTAATTCGTGCTGCGCAGCACGCGGCCCTTCGTCGTTCCGAACCACGCGCGACCCGAACGTCCCGCCATGAGAATGGTTCCGCTGCTCGAAGGGCTCCGCTCATCGGCCATCGCGCCGGGGAGTGTCAGCGGCGGAATGCGCCGCCAGTGCCAGCCGCCGTCTTCCGTGAGCATCGTCAGAAATTCGCCGGAAATGGCGTCGCTGATCGCGACGCCGCGGTCGGGCGTCCAGAACCCGATCGCGCGCCAGACAATGGCCGTGTCGATGTTCGTGTATTTCGGCAGCCAGTGTTCGCCGGCGTCGTCGGTCTTGTAGATACGCCCCTGATGCCCCGGGCCCACGCTCAACAGGTACGCCGTCTTTGCATTCACAGCATAGACGTCGCGAAACTCGAGTTTGTCCGCGTCGGGCACGCCGAGCTTGGAAAACTTCCACGTCGCGCCGCCGTCGGTCGTATGGCCGTAGGTCCCGTGCAGTCCGCCGACCCACGCGATGTTGCCGTTCACCGCGCTCACGGCGATGAGGTTTTCGGTCGTGCCGCTCTTCTGCTCGACGCGGACGACCGGCCGCTCCAGCTGCTGC
>DASRAP010000242.1:0-5201 GCA_035638155.1 Gemmatimonadaceae bacterium
AATTGCGTGAAGGCGAATTGCGTGACGACCGCGGGAAAAAAACGCGCGCGGCAATAGCACCGCGCGCCATCTCGTTCTCCCGCTCTCTCGTTCTCTCGTTCTCTGCAGTTACGGAGACGGGGGGATTCGAACCCCCGATACAGGTATTAGCCCGTATAACGGTTTAGCAAACCGCCGCCTTCAGCCACTCGGCCACGTCTCCAGACCCGGGGAGGGAAAATAACTCCTAGGGCAACTGTGTGCGCACGTGCTATTCGGCCACCTGCGCGGGGGGCGGCGGGATGTCGTCGTCGAGCATCCACGCCTGCCTCGGAATCCCCGTGGCCTCGGACAGACGCCATTTGAACTTGAGCTTGCCGCGGCCCTGCACGGCGTCCTCGGGCGAGATCTCGATCACTTCCACGTGCTGCCCCGACGCACGATGAATGGCCTCGCGTTGCTCTGGCGTGAGGACGATGCGAACCGGTTCTTCGGAATCAGACATGGGAGACTCGGTTACTGGTTGGAACGCTTTCGCACACCCGCGCGCAGCCCGCCCTCACTGATCGGGGACGCGTTTACCTGGATGTCGGCGACAGCGAATTCGTCGGAGCTCTCCGTCCATTCTACGCGAATGGTCGTGCCACCCTCGGCGACCGCGTGCACGAGACCCGTGCCCGACACGGTCGCGACGTCCGTGTTCAGCGACTTCCATATCACGGTCTGCTTGATGCCCGCCGGGCCAAGCACTTTCGCCGTGAGTTGCTTGTTGTCACCTGGCTTGAGCGTCACCGCGGACGGCGTGACCTGCACGGAGATGACTGGTGAGCTCTCCGGTGGCGTGCCACCTCCGCACGCGATAGCGACGAGGGCCAAGGCCCCAGCTGCAACGAACCGCATGATTTTCAACTTATCACCGTGAGCGGAGCGGGTGGGATTCGAACCCACGAAGGGCTTTCACCCTTGCCGGTTTTCAAGACCGGTGCCTTCAACCGCTCGGCCACCGCTCCTAACTGCAGGGCCCAAGGGCCGAAGGGCCGAAGGGCTGGAGGGTGAGTAACGTAAAGGGAAGAGGGCCAGAAGCGAACTGCCCCTGACCCTCCAGCCCTCCAGCCCTCTAGCCCTCTAGCCCTCTAGCCCTAGTTGTTCGAAGTCACCTTCGGCTTGTCCTTGCGCATCTTCTGAACTTCGGCGATCGCCGCCTTCAGTTCCTTATCGTTCTTCGCAAGGTTGTCCATCGGTCCGTTCTTCACCCACACGTCCGGCTCGACACCGTAGTTCTCCAGGTTGAAGCCGTAGTGGTTGGGCGCATCCTCGCTGTATGTCATGACCTTCGAGCCCGGCGTGCGAATCGTGCCGCCCTGGATCATGAGGTTGAAGCTGCCCGTCGCGATCACCTGCGCGGACGTTGGATTGCCGACCACGTGGCCCAGCTGCAGATCCTTGAAGGCCTGCGGCGTGACTTCCGAGTCCGACGCCGAGCGCGCGTTCGTCATCATCACCTTGGGACCGGCGATGAGCTGACGCGGGCGACGGCCCCAGAGCGGCGAGCCGCTTCGGTTATTCCAGTACTCGTACGGCTTTCGCTCCAGGATGTCGATCAGCTCCTGGTCGATGTTGCCGCCGCCGTTGAACCGGATGTCGACGATGATGCCCTTCTTGTCCCAGTACCGGTCGATCTCACGCTCGAATTGCGCGAGTGACGGCTGGTCCATGGCGCGAATGTGCACGTACGCGACTTCGCCGTTCGTGGCCTTCTCGACTTCGTCGCGGTTGTTGTTCACCCACTCCTGATACTTGATCTCGTTGAGCGAGTTGACTGCGGCGATCCGAACCGTACGCGCGCCCTCGCCCGTGGCGGTCTTCGCGACCTTCACGGGGATGTATGTGTTCAGCGTCTCCGTCAGGATCTTCCAGTAGTTGTCGCCGTTCTTGATGTCCTTGCCGTCGATCGCGAGCACGTAGTCGCCATCGTGCAGGTCGAGCCATTCCTTGTCGGCGGGACCATCGCGATAGACGTGCGTGATCTTGTACCGGCCCCCCGTGCCTTCGTCGAGCTCGAAGCCCAGGTATTTGGTGCTGGCAATGCTCGGCATCGAGCGCGTCGGCGGCAGGCTCACGCCCGTGTGCGACGCGTTGAGCTCGCCGATCATCTCGTTGGCGATGTCCTGCACGTCCTGGTTGGTGCGTGCGTAGGCGAGGAGGGGCTCGTATTTCGCGAGCGCGTCCTTCCACGGCATGCGTGCACCAAGCTGCGCGTGCATGGCCGGATCGTAGAACTGGTACTTCATCACGCGATAGCACTCGAGCAGCACCTGCTGCCACTCTTCGCGCCGGTCAACACGCACCGGGAAACTGAAGCGCACCTGGTCGATACGCGTCGGCGTCGCCATTGCGAACTTCGCGATTTCGAACGTCCCGATTTCGCTGTTGTTGCCACCGCCGCCGCGCCCGCGCCCGCCGCCGCCTGCCGGCGCCGCTGCTGCCGCGCGCTGGAAGAAGATGTTGCGGCGATCGGGCGTCGGACGAATGCCCGTGAACGTTCCCGATGCGACACGGCGTCCACCCTGGCCGTCGATGCCGATCGAATAGAGACCGGCCGTGCCTTCATCTGCGGCCGGCGCCGCCGGCGCAGCACCGCGTCCACGGCCGCGCCCGCCGCCACCCGCGGCGCCACCGCCGCCACCCATCGTGTAATAGATGGTGCGGCCGTCGTTCGAGAGAAACACCTGGCCCACCGCGTTCGCGCCGGTCGTGAGCTGCACCGCGCGACGATCGATGCCTGCTTCGTCCACCTTGATCGTGAGCGGAGGAACCGTGAGGTCCGCGTTCGGATCAGCGCCGCCACCACCACCGGCGCCGCCACGACCTCCGCCACCCCCGCGCCCGCCACGCGCCGCAGCTTCGCGAGCCTTGCGTTCCCGCACGAGCGGATCGTTCTGGTCTTCCGTGAGTTTCGCGAGCGACACCGTGTACAGCTGGTTCACGCCCGTACGATTTGACGTGAACACGAGCGTGGTGCCGTCGGGCGTGAGCAAGCCCGTGCCGCCGCCGCGCCCGCCGCCACCACCACCGCCGCCACCCGGCGGATCAGCGCTCGGAATCGGGCTGTGCGTGAGGTTGATTTCGCGCTTCGTGGCCGGATCGTAGAGATAGATCTCGGAGATCTGGTCGTCGTTGCTGCGCGTGTACACGAGCTGCTTGCCGTCGGCCGTGTACGAGATGTTGCTGTACCCGCCCGCCTGGTTGTACGCGATTTCGCGCGGTGCGACCGGCTTCGTCACGTCGACTTCGAACAGCCGGTTGTTGGCTGTGTACAGCAGCGTCGTGCCGTTTGGCGCCCACGTGAGGTTGGTCTTGGGCGCTTCGTAGTTCGAGACCTTGCGCTTCGTGCCGGTCGCCATTTCGTAGACCCACACTTCTTCTTCGCGCGACTCGTCCGACGTGTACGCGAGATACTTGCCGGTCGGCGACCACACTTCGCCGTCGTCGCGCCACGCGGAGCTCGTGACCTGCCGCATCTCGCCCACGCCCTGCTCGGTCGGCACGATGAAGATTTCGCCGTGCGCGTCGACCGCCACATAATCACCGTCGGGCGACGGCCAGAAGCCGTCCGCGCGTGCGTTCGCCGTCAGCACCGTGATATCGCCTTCCTTCGGGTCGGCGTCGATCCGGATCGTGAGCTGCTTCGGCTGGCCGTTCGGAACGTCGAGTGTCCAGAGCTCGAAGTTGTTCTCGTAGACCATGTGCTTCCCGTCGGGAGAAACGGACGGGAACTGCACGCCGTCGTCCTTGTGGTGCGTCACCTGCGTCTGCTGGCTGCCGTCGGCGTTCATGCGCCAGATATTGAAGAAGCCGTCGCGCTCCGACGCGAAGTACACCTTGCCGTCCGCGCCCCACATCGGATGCACATCGTGCGCGTTCTGCCGGTGGTTCTTGAGCACGGTGTCGGTCACTTCCTTGATCTGACCGGTCTTGAGATCTTCGATCGCAATGTCGGCGCCGCCGTTGCCGCGATAACCCTTGCGCCAGTACGTCGGAAGCGAGCGGTTGAACGCCACCATCGTGGCGTCCTGCTTGATCATGCCCGTGCGCCCCATGTCCATGCCGAGCGACTTCGGGATGGTGCCGTCGAGCGGCACGACGTAGAGCGGCGATCCCCACTGCATCGCACCGCGGCTCGTCGAGAAGACCACGCCCTTGCCGTCCGGCGTCCACGACACGGCCTCGTCATTGCCGGTCATGTACGTGAGTTGCCGCGGCTCGCCTCCCGTCACCGGCACCACGAACACGTCGTTGTTGCCGTTACGATCGCTGGTGAACGCGATCATCTTGCCGTCGGGCGAGAATCGCGGCTGGAAATCGCGCGCGATGTTCGCCGTGAGCCGGCGCGGGTTGGAGCCATCCGGATTCGCGACCCAGATGTCGTCGTGATACGTGAACGCGATGGTGCCGTCGTTCGCGACCCCGGCGTAGCGCAGGAACTTCGCGTGATCCTGTGCGCTGGCGGTGCGTGCGCCAAGCGCGAGCACGGCGACGGTGAATACCAATGTCGAAACGAACTTTCTCATGTCTCCTCTCCGTGGTGAACGGGTGCTGATCGTACAGCGTCAAGCGTAAAGCGCAAAGCGTTATTACCTGTTTCTATTATCACTGCTGGTCGCGGCTTTCACCCCTGGCACCGGCAGATTCTCGCGGCCTTTCAACACCTGCGGCACGCCGTCGGTCATCCACTTCGGCGCGGGCGTTCCTTTCAGATAGTGATCGAAGAATTGCTGCATGCGCACCTGGAAGTCGAGCTGATTTTCCTTGCGGCCCAGGTGATGCGGTTCGTCGGGATACGACACGAAAATCACTTCCTTGCCGAGCCTGCGCGCGGCCGCGTAGTACTCGAGACCCTGATGCCAGTCGACGGCGTTGTCCGCCGTGCCCTGAAGGATCATGAATGGGGTCGTGATCTTCGCGACGTTGTGAATCGGTGACTGGCTTTCGTAGAGCTCGTGCGAATTCCACGGCGTGCGGTCCCGGCCCATGCGCACCTGGCCCACTTCCGTGATGCCCTGCTGCAGCGTGCCGCTCGAACCATACGTCGTGCCCACGAAACTCGTGAGGTCCGTGGGCGGCGCGCCCGTCACGATCGCGGCGAACATGCTCGTCTGCGTGAGGATGTAGCTCGATTGGTAGCCGCCCCAGCTGTGTCCCTGCAGCCCGATGTGCGCGGG
>DASRAP010000243.1:0-20027 GCA_035638155.1 Gemmatimonadaceae bacterium
CGACGTGAGGGCGAACGACGTCTAGAACGCACTTTGCCTTCACGTACTTTGCCTTCACGCAGTTCGCCTTCACGCAGTTCGCCTTCACGCAGTTCGGCCTTCACGCAGTTCTGCCTTCACGCAGTTCGTTCAGTTCACGCAGCAAGGGGAAACCATGGTAGACGTCACGATCGAACACGATGTTGTCCACTTTGAGGTCGAGGGCATCGACAAGCTCTGGGCGCTCAAGAGTCGCCTGCAGATTCCTCTCGCGCACATCAAGAGCGCGCGCGTGGACAACGACGCCGCGAAAGGATGGTGGCACGGGCTCAAGCTCGGCGGCGCGGATTTGCCTGGCGTGATCACCGCGGGCACGTTCTACAGCAAGGGCCGCATGGTGTTCTACGATACGCACAAGCCGGAAAACACCATCGTGGTGGAGCTGGATCATGAGAAGTACGACCAGCTGATATTGCAGGTGCGGGACCCGGCGGCGGCGGTGGCGGCGATCAATTCCGCAAAAAGCTGAACTACGACGCTCTTCATACTCACGAAGTTCTACTATCCCCTAACGCAGTTGAAGCAACGATGAACCTTCGCCTCGCTCTCCTTGCCTCGGCCCTCCCGGCCGCGCTGCTCGCGCAAAAGCCCGCTGCCGGCAAGCTTCCCGCTGCGTACTCCGTCATCACCGAGGCCGATCTCAAGCGCGATCTCTACACGCTCGGCGGCGACGCCATGCGCGGACGGCGCGCGGGCACGCCCGACGAGCTTCGCGCCTCGATGTGGATCGCCGATCAGATGCGCAAGATCGGCCTCGAGCCCATGGGCGACGACAGCACGTACTTCCAGTGGTGGAATCTCCGTCGCACGCGGATCAGCTCACTGAGCGCCGTACGTGTGGGCGACAAATCGTTCACCATGTGGACCGACGTCGCCGCCACAGGCAACGGCGACGCCGAAGCGAGCGGCATGACGGTCTGGGCGGGCGACGGCAGCGACACCACGATCGATGTGCGTGGCAAGGTTGCCGTCGTGCAGATCACGCGGCAGCCGCCGGCCAATCCGGGACGCATCATCACGTCACCCGAGTATCTCTACGCCAATCGCGCGATCTCCGTGCTCGGCGGTGCGCTCTCTCAGCGCGGCGCGGCCGCGGTGATTCTCGTCGCCGACGACAGTACCGAGATGGGTTTCCCCGGCGTGGTCTCGAACAGATCATGGGGACAGTACGCTGTCGACGGCCTCAACACGGGGCGCGGTGGCGCGCGCGGCGGCGGCGATCAAACACGGCCAACCGGGACGGGCGCCGCGTGCGGTGGACCCGCGCTCACTGCTGACGAAATCGCGGCCGGCGGCCGCGGCGGGCGAGGCGGTGCAGGCGCGGCGGGTGCCGGAGGACGCGGGGGCGCGGGCGGGCGCGGCGGATTCGGCGGCGGTGGCGTGCCTGTGATCCTCATGCACAAGCAGTTTCTGAACGATGTCCGCGCGAACGGGCTCGCGGTGAACATCCGCATCTTCCGCGAGACGTTCACGTATCCGTCGATGAACATCGTCGGCCGCATTCGTGGTACCGACCCGCAGCTGCGCGACGAGTACGTGGAATTCAGCAGCCACCAGGATCACGACGGCGTGATGTATCCCATCAACGGCGACTCGATCTGGAACGGCGCCGACGACAACGGGAGCGTGAGCGTCGCGCTTCTCGCCGCCGCGCGCGCCATGGCGAAGCAGCCGCCGCGCCGCTCCGTGCTCTTCATCTATCACGGCGCGGAAGAACGCGGCCTCCTCGGCTCCCGCTACGAAGTCGCGCACCCGGTGGTGCCGCTCAAGCAGATCGTCGCCGTGCTCAACGGCGACATGATCGGCCGCAACAGTCCCGACTCCGCGTCGATCATGGGCGTGCAGCCGCCGCACATGAATTCGCGCGACCTCGTGGCGTTCGCGCTTCAGGCCAATGATCTCACGGGCAAGTTCAAGCTCGATTCCATCTGGGATCGCCCGACGCATCCGGAAGGATGGTACCGTCGCAGCGATCACCTGCCGTATGCTGAGTCGTGCGTGCCGGTGATCGATTACTCGTCGAACCTGCACCCGGATTATCACACGCCGCGCGACGAGCCGTCGCGGATCGATTACGGCAAGCTCACGCGCATCTCGCAGTGGATGTATCTCACGGGATGGTTCGTCGCGAACGCGGACAAGCGGCCGGCGCTGGAGCAGAAGTACGACGTCCGCCGGTAATCCGCGCCGGATCGGTCTCATCGGGGATCGTGATCTTGTGCACGTTGCACATCGAGCGATCCCCGCTGCGCTCGAGCTCGTCGGAAACTGCGAACACGAATGGCTCGCGACCGACAAACTCCGCGCGGTTGACCTGAATCAATTCGACGGCCTGTGGGCCGTGCCCGCGACACCGTATCGAGATGGCAAGGCAGTGATCGCCGCGATACGGTTTGCGCGGGAGAGCCGAGTGCCTTTTCTTGGCACGTGTGGTGGCTTTCAGCACATGATCCTCGAGTACGCGGCGAATGTCTGGGGCGTCGACCGGCCCGCCCATGCAGAGGAGGACCCGGGCGCCGACGACCCCGTGATAACGCCGCTCGCGTGCGCCCTCGTGGAGACGACAGGAAACGTCAGATTCGCGCCGGGCTCGCGACTCGCCACGGCATATGGTGCGCTCGGCTCAGTGGAAGGCTATCACTGCAGTTACGGCATCAGCCCACGGCACATAAACCGCTTTGCGAGCGGCGAATTGCGCGTGACCGCCTGGGACGATGCGGGGAGCGTACGTGCGGTCGAGCTCGGCGGGCATCCGTTCTTCGTCGGCACACTGTTTCAGCCCGAGCGGGCGGCGCTCGAAGGGCGCGTGCCACAGATTGTGCGGGCGTTTGTGCGGGCAGCGAGAGAGCGCGAGATTCGTTGAGCACAGGCGAAACTGCGTGAAGGCGTACTACGTGAAGGCTGACTACGTTAAGACGAACTACGTGAAGACGAACCACGTGAAGACCAACTACGTGAAGACCAACTACGTGAAGGCAAACTACGTGAGGACGAACTGCGTTTGACGCCCGTGGCCTTCACGCCGTTCGCCTTCACGCAGTTTCGCCTTCACGCAGTTCAGCGCAACAATCCGCCGAGCACCGTATGAACTGTATTCGTCGTTCTCTTGCAATCGCCGCGCTCCTGGCCTGCGTTGCGCCGTCAGCCGCGATGGCACAGCGCAGCACGCCGCCTGGAAAGGCTGCGTCATTGGTTTCCGGGACGTGGAGCGGCACCGCCTCCGTTCCGCTCGGTGACAGCACGATCGTCGTGCCCGTGACGTACAACTTTGTCGAGGCAGCCACCGGTGTCGGCGGAACGGCGTTCGTGCCGGGTCAGGGCATTGGCCAGATCAGCAACGTTGTGCGGACCGGCAAGAAGTTGCAGTTCCTCGTCACCGTCCCGGCGAAGGACGCGGGGAAACCGCCAAGCCTGCTCGAACACGAGCTCGAATTCTCGGCCGACGGCGCGACGCTCGAGGGCATGGTGAATCTGGACAAGAAGCCCGTCGCCAAGGTCAAGATCACGCCGCAGAAGAAATAGCGCCGGACTGCACGCCGGCCGGCGGCTCGACGCGCAGCATTTGAAACGCCGCGTTGGACACGAGACAATACGCGGCGAAGAAATAGAAGCCGGGCTGGGCGATCGCGCTGAGGTTTGTCGTTCCCTTCGCGACGAGGAAGGCAATCAGCATGCCGACGGCGAACACGTCAGCCATCGACCACTTGCTGATCGATCGCACGAACGTGTAGACGCGGTAGCGCTGCGCGGCGTCCCGCGACAGCAGCATCGGCACTACGAGTGCCGCCTTGATGAACGGGACGAGCACGCTGAACAGCAGGATCAGTCCCGCGACAAAATCATTCCCGGAGCTGTGCAGGCTTTTCACGGCGCCGAGTACGCTGCGCGTTTGATTGGACAATTCGCGCACGGTGCCGAACATGTCCGCGGTAGCCTTGATCGTGAGCGCGGGCTTGATCAGGCCGGGAATGAGCAGGCCGATCGAGAGCACCGTCAGAGTGAGCGCGATACGGTTGCGGGAAGTCATGGAAGCACTGCTCATACGTCAGGTGCGGCGTCAGGGCGACAGGCGCACGATCGCCCACTCACCCTCGCGCCACCGGTAAGCCACGCGATCGTGCAGCCGGCTCGGCCGCCCCTGCCAGAATTCGATCTCGACGGGACGCACTCTGAATCCGCCCCAGTGATCGGGAAGCGGCACGTCCTTGCCGTCAAATCGCGCAGCGGTGAGCTCAACGGACGCCTCGAGCTCTTCGCGCGAGAGCAGCGGCGATGACTGGCGCGACGACCACGCACCGATCTGCGATCCGCGCGGCCGCGTGGCGAAATAGGCAACCGATTCCTCGCGCGACACACGTTCGACCGGACCCGTGATCCGGACCTGCCGCTCCAGCTCGTGCCAGTAGAAGCCGAGCCCGGCCTTCGCCGAGGACGCGAGCTCTTCCGATTTGCGGCTGCGATAATCGGTGAAAAACGCGAACCCGCGCGCGTCGACACCCTTGAGCAGCACGATCCGCACCGACGGCTGTCCATGCGCGTCGACCGTGGCGAGCGACATCGCGTTCGGCTCCGGTACCTCCGCGGCCTGCGCCTGCTGGAACCACACCGCGAACTGGGCGATCGGGTCGGGCAACACGTCGCGCTCGCTGAGCGTGGCGCGCGAATATTCGCGCCGCAGGGAGGCGATGTCGGGCATTGCGAAAAACCTAAAGGGCTGGAGGGCTAACCCTTGTATAGGGGGGAGGGGTATACTAGACTCCCCGACATGACCGGTGAATCAGTGCAGGGCCAAAGGGCCGAAGGGCCGAAGGGTGGAAGGACCGGACGCGGAAGTCTGCCGTTGCTCGAACCCGCGGCCCCCTCCAGCCCTCCAGCCCTCCAGCCCTCCAGCCCTTCAGTCAGCCCTTCAACAGCTACCATCGAGCTCCCGGTGTCCGGCATGACGTGCGCCTCGTGCCAGGCGCGCGTGCAAAAGACGCTTGCCGCGCAGCCGGGCGTTGAGGACGCCACGGTCAATCTCCTCATGCACAACGCCACCGTCGCATACGACCCGCTCATTACGGGGCCGGATGCGCTCATTGGCGCGATCCGAAAGACCGGATACGAGGCATCGCTCCCCAAACCGGTGCGTTCTCCGCTCGAGACCGTCACGGACGACGATCGCGAGCGCGAGGAGCGTTACCGCATGCTGCGGACGCGCGCCGCGTGGGCGCTCGGGCTCGGGGTCCTCGTCATGCTCGCCGAATCGGCGCTCATGCAAACCAGCGGACACGTGGCGATGGATCCGCTCGCGGCGTGGCTCTCACGCGTCTTCGACGCTCCGATGCGCGCGGCATTCCCCTGGATCTACACGCTGAGCCGTCCATTCCTGCTTGGCGCGTCGCTCGTGCTTACGACCATCATCGTCGCATGGGCCGGCCGCGAGTTCTTTACCCGCGGGTGGACCGCAGCGCGTCACGGCGGCGCCGACATGAACACGCTCGTCGCGCTCGGCGCTGGCGCAGCGTTCGTCTACTCGATTGCGGCGACATTCTGGCCCGCCGCGTTCGCGTCGCGCGGGATTGCGCCGGACGTGTACTACGAAGCCGTCGCGCTGATTGTCGGACTCATTCTCGTTGGGCGCACGCTGGAAGCGCGCGCCACGCGCCAAACCGCCGACGCGCTGCGCGCCCTCGTGGCGCTCCAGCCACCCGTCGCACACGTGGAACGCGACGGACACGAAACGGACGCGCCCGTCGAAACGCTGCATCCCGGCGAGATCATTCTCGTGCGCCCCGGCGAGCGCATTCCGACCGATGGAGCGCTCCAGTCCGCGAGTGCCGCCGTCGACGAGTCCCTCGTGACCGGTGAGCCCATGCCGGTCGAAAAGCAATCCGGTGACCGCGTCATTGGCGGCACGATCAACGGGGCGAGTGCATTCCGGTACCGGGCCACGACGCTTGGCGCAGACTCGGTGCTCGCGCGCATCGTGAAGCTGATGCGAGAGGCGCAGGGCACACGCGCGCCCACGCAGGCGCTCGCCGACCGCATCAGCGCCGTCTTCGTGCCGACGGTCATCGCACTCTCGCTCATTACGTTCGCGGTCTGGTTCCTCATGGCGGACAGCTTTCCCGTCGCGCGCGCGACCCACGCCGCGGTGACGGTGCTCATCATCGCGTGCCCGTGCGCGATGGGTCTCGCGGTGCCGACGGCGATCATGGTCGCCACCGGCAGCGGCGCCCGGTCCGGCGTGCTCTTCAAAGGCGGCGACGCCCTCGAGCGCCTGAACGGCATCGACACGATCGTGCTGGACAAGACCGGGACGGTTACCGAAGGCAAGCCTCGCGTGACCGACGTCGTCGCGCTCACCGGCGCGAACAAGCACGAGATGCTTTCGCTCGTCGCAGCGGTCGAGCGCGCGTCGGAACATCCGCTGGCCGGTGCGATCGTTGCCCATGCGAAGCTGCTCGAGGTTCCGGAGCAAACGGCGGACTCGGCGACTGCCGTGCCCGGCCGCGGCGTGATTGGCGTGGTTGGCGCGCGGGCGATCGTCGTGGGCAACGCACTGTTCATGAACGATTGGGGCGTGGATATCTCGGATCTCCTGGATGCTGCCGCCGCGCTCGAAGCTGAGGCAAAAACCGTGGCGTACGTGGCTATCGACAGGAAACCCGCCGGACTGCTCGCGATCAGCGACGCGATTCGGCCGACCACGCGCGAGGCGATCGCCGAATTTCGCGCGCGCGGACTGGCCGTCGTGCTGCTGACCGGCGACGCGTCGGCTGCGGCGAAGGTCGTGGGCGAAGCCGTGGGGGTGACGCGAGGCGTGGCCGGCGTCCTTCCCGATGGGAAAGTCGATGAGATCAAGCGGCTCCAGGCCTCCGGCGCGCGCGTCGCGATGGTTGGTGACGGCATCAACGACGCGCCCGCGCTCGCGCAGGCAGATGTCGGCATTGCCATGGGAAGTGGGAGTGACGTTGCCATTGCCGCGGCGGACGTGACGCTCATGCGACCGGATCTTCGCGTCGTGGAAAGCGCGATGGCGCTCGCCCGCCGCACCCGCCGGGTGATGCGTCAGAATCTGTTCTGGGCGTTTGCCTACAACGTGATCGGCATTCCGATCGCCGCGGGCGTGCTCTATCCGTCGTTCGGAATCCTGCTCAGCCCCATCATCGGCAGTGCGGCGATGGCGGTGAGCGACGTGTTCGTGATCGGGAATTCTCTGAGGTTGGCTAACAGCAGAGAACGGGAGAGCGGGAGAACGAGATGGCGAGAGAATGGGAGAACGAGATGACGAGAGACGGGGACAAAACGGAGCTCTGCGGATGCGGGGCGTCCGATCGCAAAGCCGCCGGCGTTGATCCGGAAATCAAGGCGCGAAACCTCAAGCGGCTGCGCCGGATAGAAGGGCAGGTGCGCGGGCTGCAGCGGCTGGTCGACGAGGAGCGCTACTGCGCCGACGTACTTACCCAGCTTTCCTCCGTGCACGAGGCTCTGCGCGCCGTTGGCAAGGAGCTCATGCGCAACCACCTCAAGCATTGCGCGACGCAGGCGATCCGCTCGGGGGACGACGAGGCGGAACAGATGTACGATGAATTGGTCGGAATGATGTACACGCACATCCGGTGAATGCCATGACTGAATCCGTTGCCACGCACACCGCCACGGTCGAGTGTGCCTTTTGTCAGACGCTGAACAAGGTGAACCTGGCGCGTATCGCCGACCGGCCCAAATGCCGGGAGTGCAAGCGCCCCATCCTGCTCGATCGCCCGGTAAAGGTCACGGACGCGGGGTTCGAGCGCGTCATCACCGACGCGACCGTGCCGGTGCTGATCGACTTCTACGCCGACTGGTGCGGTCCGTGCAAGATCATGGCCCCCGTACTCGACGAAATCGCGCAGGAGCAGTCGGGCGCGGTGATCGTGGGCAAGGTTGACACGGACCGCAGCCCGGTGGCGCCGTCCAAGTTCGGCATCCGCAGCATCCCGACGCTCATTGTGTTCGCCGCCGGCAAGGAAGTTGGCCGCGAGATTGGTGCAGTGCCGAAGGCCAAGGTGACCGCATTGCTTGCGAAAGCGGGGCTGTGAGAGCGTAACTTTCCGTGTGCCCACGTTCCTCGCCGTCGCCGAGCGCACGGCGTCGCTCTTCGGACTGGTAATACTGATCGGCGCGGCGGTCTTCCGGGCGCGCGTAGTGCAGGGGCTCGCATCGACCCCCGACGGCTCGGCGGAACGAGCCGCGTTCGTGACGAGGCTTGGCGCACTCACGATCAGCGCCGCATCCAGCGCCGGCGTGCTGCTCTTGCTGCTGTCGGCGCTCAGGTTGCACCTGCAAGTCGTGGGACTCTTCGACACGTGGACCAGCGCCGGGACGGACGGTGTACGTGATCTTTTGCTCCACTCCACGTGGGGGCGCGCGTGGATATTCCAGACGCTGGCGTCGCTCGCCGTCGTTGCGGGTTCCGCGACCGGCAGGCCGCTCGACACGTGGATGACGGGCCCGCTTGCGATCGCCGCTGCGCTCACCGGGCACGCCGCCGGCGCGGAACGCATGGCGCTCACGGTGGGCGTAACGGCCGTGCACGTGCTGACCGCGAGCGCATGGGTCGGGGGCGTGTTCTTCGTGCTCGCCGCCACGATGCTCGCCACACGGGCCGCGGATCTGCTCGCGGTCGTGCGCGGGTTCAACACGGTGGCACTCACGTGTGCGGCGCTCGTCGCGCTCACCGGTGCGTTCGCCGCGTGGGTTCACGTCGGCTCGTGGAACGCGCTCATATCGACCTCGTATGGCACGCAGCTCATCGTCAAAGTGAGCCTCGTCGCGGTGACCGCGGCCGCAGGCGCATGGAACTGGAAGCGGGCGACGACTGCGCTCGAGCGTGGAAGCCCCGCCGAGCTGCGAAATGGCGTGGCGGTCGAACTGTTTTTCGCGATCGCGGTAATTATGACCACGGGCCGTCTCGTACTTCTTCCACTTCCCAGTGGACCGTAACGGCGTCATGAGGGTCATATATTCCGGCGAGCATGGAACGACAAACCCGGCAACGCACCGCTATCGAGCGCGTTTTCAGCGAAACGCCGCGCCCCCTGGACCCCCAGGAGGTGTTGACCGCTGCGCGTCGCTACGTTCCCCGTACGGGGATCGCCACCGTGTACCGGGCAATTCGCGCGTTGATGGATGAAGGGCGCGTGGTTCCGGTTTCCCTTCCGGGAGACAATACGCGGTATGAGCCCGCGGGCAGGGATCACCATCACCATTTTCAATGCCGACGATGCCACAAGGTTTACGAATTGGAGGGATGCGCGGGCGACTTCACGACGCTCACTCCGCCCGGCTTCCGGCTGGAAGACCACGAGGTAGTTCTGTACGGCCGCTGCGCCAGCTGCGCGGCGCTCTCCTAGTCGCTCTCGCGCTCGCTGTTTCAGCGAGCGCGAACACGCTCAGCGCGCAGCTCAAGCCGCGCACCGCCGAGGACGACGTTCCGGCGCTCTCCAAGGCGGGCGAATCCCGCGCCGTCGGCGCCGACTCCGCGAAAGTCATCATCCTCGAGTTTCTCGACTACGCGTGCCCCGTCTGCGCCACGTTCCACACCGCGCGCGCGGACTCCCTTCGCAAGGCGCTCCCCGCGGACGTTCGCATTGTATATGTGAACTTCCCGCTCCAGCAACACATGCGAAGCTTCCAGGGGTCCGAGGCCGCGATGTGCGCCGGCGCCGTCGGCGGAAAGACCGCGTACCTCGCGATGGCGGATCAGCTCTACCGCAAGCAGAGCGAATGGTCGAACGCCGCTGATCCCGGCATCAACTTCTCGGCGTACGCGATGAACATAAAGATCGATCCGGTTGCGTTCGCCGACTGTCGCTCGCGGGACGAGATGGCGCCGCTCGTGCTCGCGGACCTCGAAACGGCAGGGAAGTTCGATATCCAGGGCACGCCAACGTTCGTGATGCTCCCGCGCGGCGCGCAGTCCGCCGAAGACACCGAGCGCACGAGCGGAAACGCGACGATTGCACAACTCCTCGAGCTCGTTACGAAGGCGCGTACGAGAGCGAAGTGACGGGTTTGTGACCGGCTCGGCAAGTACGGAAGGGCACCGCGCGGCGTCGTCAGGCAATGCCGCGCGCTGCGCCGTGGTGATCGTGAGCGATTCGCGCACGGAAGAAACGGACGAATCCGGCCCGCGCGCACGCGCCCTGATCGAAGACGCCGGCCACAGCGTCGTGCATCGCGCCCTGCTCAAGAACGACGACGCACGTGTACGCAGCGAAGTCGAGACCTTGCTGTCGCGCGATGACGTCGACGTTGTGATTCTGAGCGGCGGAACCGGACTCGGCGCACGGGACCGCACGGTCGAGGCGGTGCATCCGCTCGTCGAAAAGGAATTGCCGGGATTCGGCGAGCTGTTCCGCTGGGTGAGCTACAAGGAGCAGATCGGCACCGCGGCAATCCTCACGCGGGCGTTCGCGGGGAGCGTCCGCGGGAAACTCGTCGTGTGCCTGCCTGGATCCAAGGCGGCGGTGGATCTGGCGCTGACGAAGGTATTGTTGCCCGAGCTGGCGCACGTGCTGAGGGAAATCAGGCGGTGAACAGAAAGGGCTGGTGGGCCAGCGGGCTGGAGGGCTGGAGAGGGGCGCTTCGCATTCCATCGGTCCTGCTCCCCTTCTGTTTCGCCACCCAAACGAGCGGCGCACAGGCGTGGAACTCGCAGCGGGCGATTGATCTCGCGCGTCGCGCGGTGGACCGGCGATCAGGACAGATCTCCCCCAACGCGCTCGCGTCATACAGCGCGAAGGCCATCGGGTACCTCACGTTCCTCGGCCAGTTCGGCGATACCGCCATCTTCGGCCCGCACGTGCTCAAACAGACGCAGCTCGCCGTCGACATCTACTGGCACGCCCCGTCGTCGTCGAAGCAGATCGTCGTCGGCATGCGGGACACGCTGCTCTCTCCGGCGGACATCGACTACTACTCCGACCGCTACGGGATCGTGCAGAGCAACTTCCCCGACCGCATCCGCATGGGGGACGGGCGTGACATCGCGGACGTCATGCACCCGCTGTCGACGGAGGGCCTGGGCGCGTACGACTTCGCCATCGTCGATTCGACGGCGATCCGCACGGTCACCGATTCCATCGACGTGTACCAGCTCATGTTCCGCCCCAGGGATCCGAAGGCGTCACGGGCAATCGGGAGCGCGTATCTGGACGTGCGGAACGCCGACGTCGTGCGGCTCGACCTCACGTTCACGCGCAACGCCATCCTCGACAAGCGCATCGAGCTCCTGACCGTATCGCTCGAGAACGCGTGGATCGAGGGACGCGCGTGGTTGCCCCGGCGCCAGAGCATTGAAGTGGTGCGCACGGGGACATGGATGCGCATGAACGTGCGGGGAATCATCCGCGGACATTGGGACGTGGATCAGTACAACGTGCAATTCTCCGCGCCGCCCACGTTGTTCACGGGCCCGCCCATCTCGTTCGTCGCGCCGGGCCTCCTCAAGACATATCCGTTTGAAGGCAAGATCCTCGACGCCCTGCCGCCCGATGTCGCGATCGTGCGGCCGCAGGACATCGAACGCGTGCAGAAGCAGGCGGAAGACATGGTGCGCGACGAGTTTCGCGAACGCGCGCAGCGCGCAGCGCTCTCCGTGCCGAGCCTGAGCGACATGTTCCGCGTGACGCGCGTCGAAGGCGTCGCGCTCGGCGCCGGAGGCGAACTGCATCCGCGGGCGCGCCTCATGATCGACGCGCACGCACGGTACGGCTTTTCCGACGAGGAATGGAAGGCCGATGCCGGCGTCACGCTTGGCATTGGTCACGACCGATCCATTCGGGCATTCGCGTCGCGCGACTACGCCGACGCGCGCGACGTCCCCGAAGTGTCAGGCATCAGGAACTCGATTGCCGCACAGGAGTTCGGCAGCGACTACACGGATCCGTTCGACATGAGGAAGGCCGGGGTCGAGCTCTCGCTGGGCCGCTGGGCGCGGTCACGCTGGCGCGTTGTCGGAACCGCCGAGCGTCACGATCCGTTGTTGGTGAACGCCACGCCCGAACGCGGTGCCTACGAGCCGACGATTCCAGCGCGCAGAATCGACGCGCGCGTACTCGGGATTCACGCGGAAGGCGCGGTATTTACAATCGGCGGTGGCACGCTGCGTACGAACGCTGAGCTGCGGCTCACGCGATTCACCAATCGCGATCCCGGCTTTACGGATGACGCCGGGCGCGCCGCGCGTCTCGAGTTTGACGCGGAATACGAGCGGAAACTCGGCCGCGGCGTGCTCCAGACGCGCACGGTTGGCGCCGCGCTTTCAGGCGGCGCTCTCCCGCCGCAGTTTGCCGTCTACCTCGGCGGCCCGACTACGGCACCTGGTTACAACTTTGATGCGTTCGCCGCGCGGCGCGGCGTTTCGCAGCACGTCGAGTGGCGCGCGGATGTCCCGTTCTTTTCCATTCCGCTCGCGCGCTACGGTAAAGTGCCGCCTCACGCGACGCTCGCTCCGTACGTGCACACCGTGTACGTGGACGACGCCGGGCCGCGCCAGGGTTGGTATCCGTCCCTGGGCGCGGGATTCGAGCCGGTGATGGGAATGCTGCGGTTCGACTTCGCGCGTGGGCTGCGCGACGGACGGTGGTCGTTCTGTGTCGATCTTGCGAGGCTGTTTTGGGGAATGATGTAGAGGGCTGGAGGGCTAGAGGGCTGGAGGGCTAGTGGGGTGTGTTACTCCCGCAACGCTTCCGTTGGATTCAGCTTCGCGGCCCGGCGAGCTGGCAAATAACAGGCAACCACTGCGGTCGCGAACAGTACTGCGGCTGCTTCGGCGTACGTGCGCACATCGATGCGCGAGATCCCGACCAACATGCTTTGCAGGACCTTCGTGCCCGCCATGGCGGTCAAGCATCCGATCACGATGCCGAGTGCGGCGAGCATGATCCCTTCACGAAGGACAAGAGCGACAACGCGCGACCGTGAGGCGCCAAGCGCGACCCTGACGCCCACTTCCCGTGTGCGGCGCGTGACACTGTAGGACACGACCGAGTACAGGCCGATCGCGGCCATGATGAGCGCCGACACGGCGAACGCTCCTATCGAAGACATGACCAGCTTTCGCCGGGCGTACGAGCGGTCGAGCCGTGATCGCACCGATCCCACTCCGTTGAAAACCGCGCTCGCGCGCGACTCCGGAATGGCCGGGTCGACATCACGGATCGCCGCGCGAATGAGCGCGACGGCCTGCTCGGGGCTCGCGGTGCGAACGTAGAGCGTTCCCCACGGCCACACGTCGAGCGTGAACGGCGCATAGAGATTGGCGGGGCCGCCCGTTGTGCCCTCTGGCGCGTCGCGAACGACACCGACAATCGTGCCGGTAACCGGTTGTCCGAAGTCCGAACGAACGCGAGCCGCATGCAGCGCCGTGATCCGGCGGCCGACCGCGGGTTCTCCCGCAAAGAGCTCGCGCGCAAGCTCTTCGTTCACGACGAACGTCTCCGGTGTGCGCATGTCATCGTCCGTGAACCACCGGCCATCGGTCATCGCCATCTTCATGGTCGCGAGATAGCCGGTGGAAACGGTATTCACGCGGGGCGAGAGCGACGTACCGAGGTCGCTGCGGATGACTTGGCCTTCGCGTGCCACGCTCGTCGCCATGCGCCCGCCGTTGGTGAACGCCGCCCGCGTCACACCCGGAATTGCTTCGATGCGATCGATCAGCGCGCGATAGAGACCGAGCGAACCGGTGCTCGACGAGTATCGGGCGGGGGGTGACACATCAGTCACAACGAGCCCATCGGGGTCGTACGCGAGCGGCGCGCGCGCGACGTTACGGAAGCTCCGGAGCAGCAGGCCCGTTCCCACGAGGAGCACGACCGCCACCGCGAGCTGAACCACGACCAATGATCCGCGTATGCGCGCGTCGCTTGATGTCCCCGTCGCGCCGCGCGCCACGGCGCGCATGGTATCGGCCGGGGCCGCACCGGATGCGCGCAGTGCCGGTACGATCGACGCCGCCAGTGCCGTCAGCGCGGAGACCATGACCGCGAACCCGAACATCGTGCCGCTCACGTGGAGATCGCTCACGCCCACGATCTGGTCCGCCGCGAGTCGCTGGGTGATGCGGAGCAGCGTGGTGCCGAGGAGGATCCCTCCCGCTGCGCTCAGTCCAGCGACGAAAAGACTTTCGGTGAGGAGCTCCCGCACCAACCGTCTTCTGCTCGCGCCGAGCGCAGAACGGACCGCGAGCTCGGACGCGCGGGCGGCGCCCCGGGCGAACGTGAGATTGGCAACGTTCACACACGCGAGCAGCAACACCAGGCACACCGCGGCGCCAAGAATCCGGAGGAGCACTCGCGGCCCGGCGAGCGCTCCGTCACGCTCGTTGATGAGATCGGCGCGAGTCCAGTCCTTGGCGTCGGCGTACACGGCGCTCAGTCTTGTATCCACCGCGCCGAGCGCCCGTGCCACCTGCGCGCTATCGGCCGACGCACGGGCACGCACGAGCACGCGGCTGTCCACGTGGTCTCCGCGCTTCGAAAGCGCCACGTCCGTCGATTCGATGTACGAGATGGGCATCCAGAGCCCGCTGCTCCCCGTCCGGCCACCCACCCACTGCGGATATGTGAATCCGTGCGGCATCACGCCGATCACGCGCGCCGGTGTGCTGTCGACATCGATGATCCGGCCGAGAATGGCGGGATCGCTGTTGAAGAAACGTCGCCAGATGTCGAACGCGAGCACCACCACGCGTTCGCCATCTGCCTTTTCCTCATCGGGGCGAAACGTGCGCCCCAGAAAGGGCTGCGCTCGCATCAACTCGAAGAATCCCGGCGACACGTTGCCCAGCAGCACGCGCTCGGCGCCTTCGTGTCCCTCGAGCCACACACCGCGCCCGCGCACGAATGCCATGCCCTCGATCGTGGAGGACCACGTGGCCGCGTCGTCCTTCCAGTCCTTGAACGTCGAGTACGACGGCGTGCGCCGGCCGCCCGACCGGTGCCGCTCGGTCGCCGAGTAGAGCCGTCCCGCGTCGGCGTACGGGACCCCGTGGAGAATCAGTCCGTCGAAGATGCTGAAGACCGCGGTCGTGCTCCCGATGCCGATGGCGAGCGTCAGGGCCGCGCCGATCGTGTACGCCGGCGATCGTCGCAGAGAACGGATCGCGTAGCGCACGTCGCGGCTCAGCCTGTCGAACGAGCCCGGTCTCGAAACAGCGCGCGCGTCCTCGACGGTCAACGTCCGGTTTCCGAACGCGCGCCGGGCACGCGCGTCCGCGTCATGGGGCGAGAGCCCCTCGTGCTGCGCCTGACGGCGGGAGAGCTCGAGGTGAAACGCAATCTCTTCCTCGCGCTCGCGCCTCGCGGATTCCGCACTGAGGTTCGCGCGCAACCGGTGGCGCCATTTGTCGATGAAGGACATGATCGCTTTATGCCCGGTTCATGACGCGGTTGATGGCGAGGAGCGCGCGATCGAAGTTCGCGATGTTCTCGCCGAGCCGCTTCCGTCCCGACGCCGTGATGGTGTAGTAGCGCGCGCGCCGGTTCTGCGGCGTCTGCTGCCACTTCGCCGTGACGTAGCCCGCGTCGAGAAGGCGTTCAAACGCCGGGTAGAGCGAGCCCTGCTCGACCTGCAGCACGTCCTGCGAAAGCTTCGTGATGTGCTGCCCAATGGCATATCCGTGCATCGGCCCCGTGCGGAGCGCCTGCAGGATGAGCATCTCGAGCGTGCCAGGGATCAGTTCGGAGGGGGAGCGTTCGCTGCGCGGCATGGTGGTCTCATGTAGACGGTCTGACTATGTATAGTAAGACCGTCTACATGAGGCAAGGGCTCGAGAGGGCTCGAGGGCTAGTGGGCTGGAGGGCTAGTGGGCCTGGAGGGCTAGTGGGCCTGGAGGGCTAGTGGGCTGGAGGGCTGGAGGGCTGGAGGGCTGGAGGGCGTGGAGGGCTGGAGGGCCGGTGGGAACAGCCACTGCGTTCTCCCTCTAGCCCTCTAGCCCTCTAGCCCTTTCTCCATTCACGATCACGTTCATCTCGATCCTGATCGCGGGGTCGAGTGAGCTGCGCACCGAGCAGTACTTGTTGACCGCGAGATCGACCGCGCGGACAGCCTGCTCCGGTTCGACGCCCTCACCTTCGATGTGGTAGGTGAGCGCCACCGACACGAGCCGCGCCGGCACGGCGTTCGCGCGCAGTCCTTGCGCCTCGATCCGGAGGCTGCTCACGGGCGTGCGGCGCTTCTCCAGAATCCCGAGGATGTCTTCCGACGTGCACGTGGTGAGCGCGAGGAGCAGCGTTTCGACCGGTCCCGGCCCGGTCTTGCCGGACGTGTCCATCGACACCTTGGGCCGATCGGGGCGTCCGCCCTCGTACGTCGTGCCGCCGGTCCAGCGGACGTCGACGTTGACCGGCGGCTTTCCGCCCGATGGTGCAGGTGAAGCGGTCACGAGCTCATTTCTCCGGGAGCAATGTGAACTTCGCCATGTTTGCCGTGTTGAGCACGATCTTCGCGAGCGCCTTGATGCTGCCGGGGTCGAGTGCCTTCACGCGATTGGCGAACGTGAGATAACTGTCCGACGCGTCGTCGCCCCAGAGGACCTGGTTCTGGAGCATGGTGATCCAGAATTCATTCTCCTTGAGCGCGGTCTCGCGCTCCCGGAGGAGATTCTCGCGGACTTTCGACAATTCATCCGATGTCGGTCCGTCGTTGGCGAATTTCCTGAGTACGTCGAGTGCCACGTTCGACAACGAATCGATGCGTGCGGGTGACGCGCCGAACGTGACCGACGTCGTGAAGCGCTCTTCCGGCCATCGATCGAGACCCACGCCGACGCCCACGCCGTACGTGCCACCCAGATCTTCGCGAAGCGTCTCGCGCATGCGGATGTCGAGGATGGCGCTGATCGCCGCGGCGCGCATGGCGCCCTCGCGGGTCCACGGCGTCTTGCCCGTGATCAGAATCGTGGTCGTCGCCTTCGGTTCGACGCCTTTCTTCACGACTTTGGTGATCGTGCCCGTCGGCGGGCGGATGCCGGGATCGTGCGCGACTTCCTTGCGTCCGCCGCCGGGGAGCGATGCCACCCACTTCTCCACGAGCGGCCGCAGCGCGGCCATGTCGACCGCGCCGACCACGACGAATGTGAAATCCGAGAAGTCCTTAAAGCGGTCGCGAAACACGTCGAGCGAGACGTTCACGTCGAACGCCTTGATCGCTTCCTCCGTCACGGGCTTTGCGAGCGGATGGTACTGCGCCATCGTTTCGCCGATCGTGTCACCGTATACGGCCGTGGGCTCATTCGAGCGATTCTTTACGAACGCCACATACTGCTGCTTGATAGCCGTCACGGCGGCCGTGTCGACCCGGGGCGTTTCGAGCTTGGCCCACATGAGCTGGAAAAATAGATCCAGGTCCCTTGGAGACGTCTGGCCTCCCACGGACTCCGTGCGGTCGTCGACGTCCGCCGAGACTGCGGCGACTTTGCCGGCGAGCATCTTCTGGAGTGCAATCGCGTCGATCGTTCCGGCGCCCCCGCGCTCCAGGAGCAGCGGTCCGAGACGCGCGGAGTAATACCGGTCGGGCGGCACGCCGCCCACGCCGCCGATGCTCACGCCGGTGACGAGAATTTCGTCGGCCTTGAAGTCGGTCGGCTTGATGAGCACGCGCGCGCCATTCGAGAGCGTCCACTCGGTCACGCCGATCGCGTCGAGTTTGCGCTCGGCGACGATCTTCCCGGGTGTTGGCGGATTGGCGACGATGGACGCGTCGCTCGAGTTGTCGACGTATGCGGTGAGGGTGGCCGCGCGCGAGTTGTTGAGCACGGCGAGCAGTGCGCTGTCCGTCGGCAGCTTGACGCCCGGCTTGATCGGCGCGCTCGCGAGGATCACGCGGTTTCGTTCGACCATCCATTCCTGCGCGAACGCGTTGACCTGCGCGAGCGTGATCTGGGGAAGCAGTGCGCGCGTGAGTGGGGCGCGGATCTCGATGCCCAGCAGCGGATCGCCGGTCAGGAAATGATCGACGTACCGCGCCGCAAACGTGCCCGACTCGGTCTTGTCACGCTCGGCGAACTGGATGTCGAGGGAGCGAGCGATCTGCGTTTTTTCGCGCGCGAATTCCGTCTCCGTAAATCCGAACCTTCGCACGCGTTCGGCTTCGGCGAGGATGGCCGCGAGTCCGCGCTCGATCCCGCCGTCTTCCACGACGGCGCTCAGCGAGAACGACTCGGTGGCGCGCACGAGGCGGCCTTGTCCCGCGCCGGCGTCGACGAACGGCGCATCCGGCTTGCGCGTGATTTCGCCGAACCGGTCGTTCAGCATCGAGAGGAACATGCCGCCCGCGACGTCCTGCGCGTACTCACCCACGGTGGTGCGCTTCACGACCGGCTGTTTCCAGATGACGCCGACGTTCGATTCCTGCGCTTCGGCGTCCGACGCGATCGCGACGAGCGTCTCGGTGTGTCCCGGCACCGCGGCGAGATCGCGGCTGCGTACCGTCGTGGGGGCCGCGGGGATTGCGCCGAACTTTGCCTTGATCAGCGCCTCGACCGAATCCGGCTTGATGTCGCCGACCACGACCACGGCCATGAGGTCGGGGCGGTACCAGTCAAGGTAGAGACGGGCGAGCTGGGCGCGTGTGAATTTGTCGAGTGATTCCTTCGTGCCGATCGGCAGGCGCTGCGCGTACCGGGAATTCCGGAACAGCACGGGGAACTGCTTCTGCTGCATGCGTTCCTGCGCGCCCTTCCCAAGCCGCCATTCCTCGATGACGACGGGGCGTTCCTTGTTCATCTCGGCCGAATCGAGCGTAAGGCCGCCGCCCGCGATGTCGGCAAACCAGTCGAGCGCGCGCGGGATGTAGCCGCCTGTGTCGGTGGGCAGCTGGAGCTGATAGACCGTCTCGTCGAAGCTCGTGCCGGCGTTCAAGTCCGCGCCGAACTTCATGCCTGCGCGCTCGATGAAATCCACGATCTGTGTTTTCGCAAAATGGCGCGTGCCGTTGAACGCCATGTGCTCGAGCATGTGCGCGAGTCCGAGCTGGTCGTCGTCCTCGACAATGCTCCCAATGTTCACGACCAGTCTCAGCTCGGCGCGCTTCTCGGGGCGCGCGTTCTGGCGGATGTAGTAGCGAAGCCCGTTGGGGAGCGTGCGGACGCGGGCGCGCGGATCGAGGGGGAGCTGGGCGCCGGGGTTCTTCGCGAGGGCGGCGATGGCCGCGCTGTCGGGGCCTTGAGCGCGAAGCACCGTGCCCGATGCCGCGACCGGGAGGAGCACGGCGAACAACGCGGACCGGCTCGGGCGCGCGGCGAGAATGCGAGGGAATGACATGAATGAAATCTGGAGGGGATTCGCCTGTTTGTAACCGATATCGCAGTGGCCGTTGCAGCAAATCGCTAGCTTAGGGGGGATGGAGCCATACCGGCGGCACGTGCTGATCTGCACCGGCGGGTTCTGTTCACCGGACCGGCGAGGGCGCGTGCTGTATTCCCTGCTCGCGCACTTGCTCGAGCGTGAGGGACTGCTGTTCGGGCCGACGCGTGTGAAACGGAGCGAAACGCCGTGTCTGGGCGTGTGTGAAGGGGGGCCGATCGTGGCGGTCTACCCGGAAGGGATCTGGTATCAGGGCGTGACGCCGTCGCTTCTCGAACGTATCGTGGTCGAGCACCTGCGGGATGGTCGAGTACTGGAGGAGGCCGTTTTTCACCGATTGGACGCCCAGGCGAAATCATGAGCGACATCCTCTATGAACGTCCGTTAAGTACCGGTCCCGTGGTTCGCGTGCGGCGGCTGTCGCCGGAGGGGGAGAGCCCCGTCCGCGCGGCGCTCGAGGTGGATCGCCGGGGCGGGGAATTGCGGCCCGGCCAGACGCCGGGTTTCCCGCCGCCGCTGCTTGAAAAGAGCGGGCCGTCCGAATCTGACGTGCTCAGTCAGCTTCTGCCGATGGCGCTCGAAGACGCGGAGCTGGCGAAGCTGATGCGGGACCATGGGCTTCGCTGAGAGCCAGAGGGCTAGAGGGCTAGA
>DASRAP010000244.1:0-3596 GCA_035638155.1 Gemmatimonadaceae bacterium
TCGCGATGACGCGCGAGGGCGAGGTGCTGGCGAAGTGGCTCGGCCCGGAAGGAGCGGAGTGGCGCGCGACGCACAAGCAGTGACCGCGTTTCCCCGGACGGCTTGAACGGCGGCACGAAGGTCCGGAGTCGGCTCGTCGAATTCTTCGGACTCACTCCGGAAATCACGGCGGTGTCGGCGAGCGTTTTTCTGCTCGGCTGCGGCGAACATCTGTGGCGGCGCTTTCTCCCCAAGTATCTCCAGTCGCTCGGCGCGCCCATCACGGCCATCGGCCTCTTCGGTACCGCGGAAGACTTTCTCGATGGCGTCTATCAGTATCCCGGCGGCTGGATCACCGATCGCTACGGACGACGCAGCGCACTGATTGCGCTCACGGTGCTCGCGGCCGCCGGTTACGTCGTCTACCTCGTGCTTCCGGCGTGGCCGCTGGCGTTTCTCGGACTCGCGCTCGTCATGGCGTGGGACGCCATGGCAAGTCCCACGCTCTTTGCCATCGTCGGTGATGCGCTGCCACGCGAGCGCCGCACAATGGGCTTCACGGTGCAGTCCGTCCTGAAGCGCGTACCCATCGCCGTTGCGCCGATCCTCGGCGGACTCGCGGTGGCGGCGTACGGTGTTCGAAGCGGCGTGCACCTGGGGCTCGTGGTGTCGCTCGTAATGGCCGCGATCACGATTGCGGTGGTCTCGACGATCCGCGTTCCAGTCATCCCTGATGAAACGCCGGTGACCGTGCGCCATGTCTGGCGCGCGTTCCCGTCGTCGCTTCGGTGGCTGCTGGTTTCGGATGTCTTCATCCGCACGTGCGAAGGACTCGTCGATGTCTTTCTCGTGCTCTACGCGATCAATGTGATCGGTATCGGCGCCCCGCTGTTTGGAACCCTGATCGCGATTCAGGCGGTCACCACGATCATCGTGCAGATCCCCGCGGCGCGCTTCACACAGGCGGCCGGAAAGAAGCCGTTCGTAACGGCGACGTTCGTTGCGTTCTCTCTCTTTCCGCTCGCCGTTGCGCTCGCGAGCGGGCCGGCGTGGCTCATCGTGGCATTCGTGATCGGCGGCCTGCGCGAGCTCGGCGAGCCCGCACGAAAGGCGTTGATCGTCGATTTTGCGCCCCCGTCGCTCCGCGGCCGCCTCGTGGGGCTGTACTACCTGATCCGCAGCATGGCAATCGCGCCCGCCGCGTTCGTCGGCGGGTTGCTGTGGAAAGTGAGTCCGGCATTGCCGTTCTACATCGCGTGCGCAATCGGGTTTGTCGGAGTCGCAACGTTCGTGGTCACCGTTCGCGAGTGAGGTTCTCTCGCTCTCCCGTTCTCTCGTCCTATCTGAGTATCGCTCCCCAGATCAGCGGGTAGGTCGAATTAGGCTGCCCGCGATACTGCGGCCGGAAACCGTAAAGAATCGCGTGCCCCTTCCCCTTCGCGACATCCACGAGCGCTGCTTTGCCGTTGATCTTTTCGGGGCCGAGTAACCAACCGGAGAGCAGCGGATTTACGGACGTCGGATATCGCGCCACGACGACGGCTGAAGGATCGGTGGGTTCGAACGCGGGCCCGTTCTCGAACCAGACCGCCGGCACCGTCGCCGTAAAGGATTTCGCGACAGGCTGACTCCGGTCAATCTCGACCGAAAGAATCGAGCCCGGCGCATAGAAGTCGTTTTGCCTCACTCCGACCAGCACGTTCCTGACGGGGAGTTTGAGCGCGTCGATGGCGTAATTCGCTGCTTCATTGAACGCGAGGAGCGTTCCTCCCTGCTCGACGAATTCACTCAGCACCGTCGCGCCTTTTTCGCCGAGCCCCCCGCGCAGCGAGTCCGGATACGTGGGGCTCACGCCACGGATGATTCCATTCCCCGATTGATCGGGAATGATGATCACGTCGAACTTCGATTTGAGATTCCCCGCGAGCATGTCCTTGTCATGCAGCGACGTGTACGGAATCCGATACGTATCGAACACGTAGCGCGTCCATCCTTCATCCATCGACTCGGCGTAGCTCTTGTAAATGCCGATGCGCTTCGTGCTCGTGCCGCTCAATCCCGGCGCGTTGTATGCGGGCTGCTTGAC
This sequence comes from Gemmatimonadaceae bacterium, assembly GCA_035638155.1. Taxonomy (GTDB): domain Bacteria; phylum Gemmatimonadota; class Gemmatimonadetes; order Gemmatimonadales; family Gemmatimonadaceae; genus DASRAP01. Next base: position 2,066 of record DASRAP010000244.1, read on the forward strand.
GGCCGGGATCGGCGCGCCCGCGGCAGGCGCCGCGCCCATCACCGCCGCGACGTCGACGCCCAGCAGCAGTGGGAGCGTATGCGCCGTAACATCGTACGGGCGCTTCGGCGGACCGCCTGGATACTCGAACAGATTCGGATACTTCTGACGCTCGAGCAACGACTTCGCGTATCCGCCGTACGGCTGCTGCATCGGAATCACGTAGCTCCCCGCGGGATACGTCTTGCCGTCGACCGTGACGGGCGCCGTCGACTCGCGCACTTCCACCTGACCGTGCTGCAGCATCCAGATCATGCGCTGCGTCGCGACCGCATCAGGCTGTGATTTCGGAATCACGTACGCCGCGGGCCACGCGTCCCTGCCCCACGGGGGCATCGTGCCCACGGCACGCTCGCCCATCTTCGCATAACTCTCGAGCCACGCGCGGCGATCACGCGCGGCAGCGACGAACAACGCCCATGAGGCGGTCACCTGGTAGTCGACGATGTCGCCGTACGTCCAGTGCCCGCCCGGCCAGAGCACGGGATAATTCCAGGTGACCTCGCGCGCGTCGTAGCCGCGGCCGGTACCCAGCCGCTCGAAGGGAACGTCCACCGCGGTCGCGAGCCGCGCGCTCGCCGTTTCGGTGAGAATGCGCGCGCCACGATGATAGTACGAGTACTGGCGCGCCGGACTCCACTGATCGTAGCTCGCGTTGTTCGCGATGCCGGTCTTGCCGTCGGCGATCATGCGCCACGTGATCTCGAGACCCAGCGCGTTCGTGCTCGACGTGAGAATGGGATCGATGTTCGGCTCGACGGGATCCATGTACGGCGGCACGAAGATGCGGCCCGCGTTCCCGCCCTGCTGGTGCACGTCGTTCACAATCTCCGGATCCCAGAGCGTGTACAGCGAATCGACCGTGTACTGCGTTTCCACCTGCGTGAACGCATACCAATCCCGGTTGTTGTCGTGACCCGTGTAGTGGTGGTAGAGCTCGGGCGGGTTCGTGCCTTCGGCCGGCGTCCCAAGTGTCGAGCGGTACCAGTCGCCCACGATGTCGACGCCATCGGGATTCTGCGACGGCACGAAAATGAGAATCGTGTTCGCGAGAATCGATTTCGCTTCCGGCGTTTCGGCGCGCGCCAGCCGGTCCGCGAGCACGAGCCCGGTGCTCCATCCCCCGACTTCGGTCGAGTGAATGCTGAGCGTGATGAGAATGACGTTCTTCCCGTCCTCGATGAGCTTCTCGCGACTATCCCCGGCGGTGCGAAGACGGGGATCCATCAGCTTTTTCTGAATCGTGCGATAGCGTTCGAGATTCGCGATCGTGCTCGAATCGGAGATGAACGTGGCGAGAAAGGGCCGGCCGAGCGTGGTCTTGCCGAGGACACGGGTGAGAACGCGCGGACTCGCCTTGTCGAGCGCGGTGTAGTAATCCACCACCTGCTTCCAGCTCGGCAGGTGACGATCCGCGCCCGGCTTGAAGCCGAGCATCTGTTCGAGATTCGGCAGCGGCGTCCTGGCCGGCGCTTGTGCGTTGAGCGTGACA
>DASRAP010000245.1:0-12861 GCA_035638155.1 Gemmatimonadaceae bacterium
GGGCAACGGGCCAAGGGCAACGGGCCAAGGGCAACGGGCCAAGGGCGAACGGGGTGAACGGGTGAACGGGTGAACGGGTGAACGGGTGAACGGGTGAACGAGAAAGGGCGAACGGGCAAAGGGACAACGGGAACCGCAACCCCGTTGCCCGTTGCCCTGTCTTGCCCGTTCGCCCTTAGTCAGTCCGTCGCGCCTTCTCCGTCCGAATAGTCGCTCGCGTCGTCGTTCTCTTCGTCGTACGCGTCCTCGTCGTCGGTCGGCTTCATGCTGCGGTTCGTGTTCTCGTCGGCCTCGGTATTGCGCGTGCGGTTCTTGCCCTGCGTGCTCCCCGATGTAGTGCCGGGTGTTGAGCCTTGCATGTTCTGGCGGCCCGACGTGGCGCCCCCTGACCGTGTTTTGCTCTTCGTGTCGCGCGTTCGTGATGCCGGGCGATTGGTCTCCGATCCACGGCCGCCGGTGGATTTCGTCGTTGCCATCTTCCCTCCCAGTTGAAAGACGCCGTGCGAGTGATGTCGTTCGAGGTCTACTAATAGACGTCCTCTCGGCGCGTGTTCCGAGTCCGGCGTTTTCGGTGCGGTAGCGTGCTTGCACCGGTTACCGGCGTGTGCGACGGCGCATCGCTCGCGGGAAACGAATCGGCCGACGCCTGCTCGACGCGCTGATCGTTCGCCACGCCGGTGTCGATGTGATGAAGCGGGGCGACGGCCGGTCCGTTCACCACCTCGCCCAGCGGGAGGAACCGCGAGCCATGGCACGGGCAATCCCATGTGTGCTCAACGCTGTTCCATCGGACGACGCATCCCAGGTGCGTGCAAACCGCCGACCGCTCGTGGAGGTTCCCGAGGGGGTCGCGATACACGGCGACCTTGTGCGTGCCGCGCCGAAGTACCGCGCCCGAACCCGCGGAAATCTGCTCGGGGGATTCCACGTCGCCCCCTGTCACGTACGCCGCGTATTGCGCCGTGTTGCTCGCATGCTCCGCAATGAACGACCCCGCAGTCCTGAGCCGCTTTCGCGCGGGCGCGTACATCGCTTCCCACGGATTGGCCCGCCCGAGGATGAGATCGGAGACGAGCATCGCGCCGAGCGTGCCGTGGGTCATCCCCTGACCCGAGTCGCCGGTAATACAATAGATGTCCGGGTGCTTGGGATACCGCCCGATGAACGCGAGACCGTCCATGGGCTCGAGAATCTGCCCCGACCAGTGGTACTCGACGTCGAGCATCTCGGGAAACCGTTCGCGCGCCCAGACTTCAAGCGCGGCAAAGCGGTCTTCGGGAGTGTCGTCGCGGCCGACTTTGTGATCCTCGCCTCCCACGATCAACAGCTCCCTGTGATGCGATGGATCAGGCTGAACACGCGCGTAGTGGTATGGATCTGCGGTGTCCCAGAACAGCGCGTACGGCACTGAGCCGCGTCGAATCGTCGCGGCGATGACGTACGACCGCATTGCGGTCTGCTTCGTCTGCACCTCGAAGAAATTGATCGCGGGCGCGTTCGTCGCGACAATGAGTGATTCCGCGACGACCGTGTGCGCCGAATCTGTCGCGACAATGACCGGCGGACCCGCTTCGTATTTCTCTCCGACGGGCGTCTGTGTGTGGATACGTCCGCCGAGCTCCACCACCGCGCGCGCAATTCCCTGGAGGTATTGCAGCGGATGGATCATGGCCTGATTGGTATAGCGAAGGCATCGCCCGGTCTCGAAGGCGCTGAACGGCGCACCGGGCACCCATGATGCCTCCAGCCACCCGGTTTTTCTTACCGCTTCGTACTCGCGTTCGAGTTTGTCCGCGTCCTCGCCCGGTGGGTTGAACAAATACGCGTCAACACGGCGCAACTGGCAGTCAATGTGTTCGTCAGTGGCGATCTGCTCAATGCGGTCAATGGCGGCTGCGTGGCTCGCCACCGCCAGTCGCGCGATGTCGGCGCCATGCAAGTGCTCGATTTTCGCGACGCCATCGTCGAGATCGGACGCGAGGTGTGACGTGGTGCGTCCCGTTTCGCCGCCGCCAATCTCGCCGCGCTCGAGCACGATGACCTTCTTCCCTTCCCGGAGAAGGAGGTACGCCGAGGTCAGGCCGGCGATGCCGGCACCAACGATGCAGACATCCGCGCGGGCGTCCGCGTCGAGCGGCGTCGTGCGCGGCATGGCGACGTTCATCCAGAGTGAGGTCGTGGCGTTGGGAGATGTCATACGAAACTCGTACACCGGTTTCAGGAACCTGGCCGCAGTCGCGTCGGTAGTTCAGTTGACAGGCTCTTTCCTCTGGGGAGCGTTTATGCGAATGGATTTCCCGGCCGCTCTCGCTGCCACCGCCATCGTGATCTCGGCCATGCGTCCGGCATTGTTCGGCTACACCGAGCGACTGTCGGCCACTGACGATGCGGAAGTGCTCTCGACGGTCATAGCGATCGATTCAGGCGATGTACTGACGGCAAACCTCGCCTTGCAGAAGCACGTGACGGACCGGACACGCGATTATGCTCGCGCGATCAAGACGGAGGAGGAGGCGAACATCGCGGATGCTGCCGCGGTAGCGCGGCGCCTGAATGCACGACTCGGCACGTCGCCCGCCGGAGAGCAGCTCAAGCATGAGGCCGAGGACACGCGCACACAGCTCGCCAAGCTCGACGGCACGGCATTCGAAGGCGCGTATCTCGCTGCGATGGTCAAGGCCCACACCAATACCCTTTCAACGATCGACACACGGCTCGTCGTGCGGAGCATCAGTCCCGACGTCAAGACGTTCATCGCCGGTACGCGCGCCCACGTTGCCGATCACCTCGACAAGGCCACGACGCTGCAGGCGAAGTAACGGGTCAAACAGCGGTCAGCTGATTTCGGGCAGCCCGGAGTTGATTGCCGCGGCGTCATTGACTCCGCCAAGCGCCAGCGCGGTGAGTACGCGATCGGCCACCTTTTCCTCCTCCATGGAGGATTCGAGAAGGTTGGCGACTTCGTTCTGTCCGAGCACTTTCGCGAGCGCTGCGGCGGTACCGTACGCCGTGATCTCGTAGTGCTCGCAGCGCTGAAGGCCTGCAATGATCGCCGCATCGAGCACTGACGGATCCGCGACCGTGCGGATATTGCGCGTCGTGTCGCGCAGGAGTCCCTCCATGGCCGTCTTGCTGTCGGTGTCGACCGTGACGCCCAGCAGCCGGAAACACGCTTCAAGCCGCATGAGCCGCTGACGCGTATCGACGAGCTGACTGCGCAGCACGTCGCTCAAGGCGCCGTTGCGCGAGGCGGTCGCCATTTTCGGCACGGCAAACAGCAGCTTGCGTTCCGCGCCGTACAGGTCGCTGAGTAATGAAACGAGCAAGTCGAGCATCGTATTGATCGGCACAGAGGCTCCATCTGGAGTGTTTGTGGAGTACCCCGCAGCGCGGAAAAGCGCCGAAATTGCATCGCGGATAACAACAGGAACCTTCGCGGTACCGCCGCGTATACGGCGACCTGATCCAAAACCGAGGAGAGTGACGATGCGAAACGATCAGGGCCGCTCACAGAATTCCGGCCGGGAATCCGGCCGCGATTACGGTCGCGATTACGGTCGCGATTTTGATCGCGATTTTGATCGTGATTTCGATCGCGACTTCGATCGCGATTCCGAACGCGATTCCGGACGCGGAGGGCGCGGACGAAGTCAGGACTCGGCCTTCTATGGCGAAGGGGGCCGCGGTTATCAGGGCGGCCTCGACGGTGGCTACCAGGGCGGCAACCAACGCGGGTACGCTGGCCAGCAGGGCGGCTACCGCGGCGGCTACGGCAACGAACAGTTTGACCGCGAAGGACAGCGCTCCGATCAACGTTCACGCGGCATGCAGTACGAGAACGAGCGCGGCCAGGGCGGTGCGTGGCGTCGTGGCTCAATGGGCGAAGACATTGATCGCTATCGCAGCAACACTCCCGCGCGCGGCGGCGGCGATTTCAGCGACTATGGCTATCAGTCCAGCCAGGGGTCGAGTTACGGCAGCGGCACGACGCGCGGGATGAGCGGCGGGATGAGCGGGGGCATGAGTGGCAGCGAAACAATGCACGGCGGCGACCGTCGGACGAGCCAGCGCTACGGCAGCGGCTCGCAGTCGCAGTCCCAGTCGCAGGGACAGTTCTCGGGCCGGGGCCCCAAGGGGTATCGCCGCAGCGACGAGCGCGTGATGGAAGAAGTCCAGGAGCGGCTCGCGCGTGACGGCTCCATCGACGCGAGTGACATCGACGTCAAGGTGAACAACGGCGAAGTCACCCTCACCGGCACGGTGTCGTCCAAGCAGCAGAAGCGCGACGCGGAAGACTGCATCGAAAACGTCTTCGGCGTGGAGAACGTGCACAACCAGCTGCGCGTGTCGAAGGAAGGCTCGTCGGGTTCATCGAGCTCCCGCGGCGGACAGGGAAGCAGCTCGCAGAGCGGGCAGACCAGCAGCTCGCATACCGGACAAACCGCCGGCTCGAGCAGCGACACCGAGGGCAAGGGGTCGCGAGGCAAGTGAAGCACGTAGCTGGTAGCTGGTAGCTGCTAGGCGGTAGGTGGTGGTGACTACGATCCCTACCCCCTACCAGCTACGAGCTCCCAGCTACGGTTTTCTATTTCGTCCCACCGCCCTTGCGGCGGCTTCTGGGGGGTGCAGGTTTTCCCTCATGAAACCCTCCCGTCTTCTGGCGCTCGCACTCGCATGCGCCGCCTTTTCGCGCGCTGGTGCGCAGGCACCCACGCTCCCGCTCGCGCAGAGCAAGCTCGACGCTCGCGCCGCAGATCCCAAGTTCCGCATTCCGCTCGATTCCACCTCCGACGCTCGCTGGTTGGGCGGCGGCGTTGGTGCGCCACGCTGGTCGGTCGAGGGCGACTGGGTCTACTTCCAGTATTCGCTCGACCCGAAGCCGGTCGACAATGCGCCACCGGATGATCCGTGGTGGCGCGTATCCAAGGACGGCAAGCGCGTGGAGTCCGTGGCGAGACGGGATGCCGCACGCATCCCCGCGGGCGTCACGTACACGCGGGACGCCGCACGCGCGATGTGGTTCTGGCGAAATGAGCTCACGTACTGGAAGCGCGGATCGGAGCCACGCGTCCTGATCTCGCGCACCCGCTTCATGAGTCCGCGGTGGAGCCCCGACGAACGCACCATCCGGTGGGACGACTCCAACGCCGTCTACGAGATCGATCCGGAGACCGGGGCGCAGCGCCAGCTCACAGCGCCGTTTGTGCAAACGGCGAAGCCGACGGCCGACAAGATCAAGGACGAGCTCAAGCGCGAGCAGCAGCAGCTCTTCGACTTCGTGAAACGCCAGATGGCGCTTCGCGACTCGAGCGCGAAGCTCGCGCTCGGCGATCCCGCCTGGCGCCCAGTCACCACGCCGACCAAGGCCAACGACGCCTTGTCGTTCATCGACATCGTGCCCGGGTGCAAGTGCGTGACGTATCTCATCACCCCGCGCGTGCAACCGGAGCTCACGCATTTCTCCGACTTCGTGAACGAGAGCGGCATCGTGATCGATCAGACGTCGCGTGCCAAAGTGGGGCAGGCGATTGCAATGACCAGGGTGGCCATCGTGCCGAATGATCCGGCTCTCCATCCCGACAGCGTGAAGGTCACGTATGTCGATGACTCCACGGGGTTCGGGAAACAGAAAGTCATTCCGGTGTCGACGCTCTGGAACCGGCAGGGCACGCGCTTCGTCGTCGAGTTCCAGTCCACGGATTACAAGGACCGCTGGATTGCGCTCGTCGATCCGATGACGGGCAAGCGCACCAGGGAGCTTCACCACATCCATGACGAGGCCTGGTTCGGCGGCGCAGGACCGGCGCAGGGCTGGCTTGCGCCATCGTGGATGCAGTTCTTGCCGGATGGCGAAACACTCGCGATTACGAGCGAAGAGTCCGGCTGGAATCATCTGTATCTCGTGACGATGGATGGTGCGAAGACCGCCGTCACGTCGGGAGACTGGGAGGTGCGCCAGGTGATCTTCGCGCGCGACGAATCGAAGTGGTTCATCGGCGCGGGGATCGAACACCCGGATGAGATGCACATTTACGAAGTTCCGCTCAGAGGCGGCAAGCCGCGCCGCATCGACGACTGCGGCGAAGGCGAGATCACGCCGACGCTTTCTCCCGACCAGAAAACGCTGGCATTCCGGTGGACGTCCCCGTCGCAGCTCATGGACCTGTACGTGATGCCCATGGCTGGCGGCGCCGCGACCCAGATTACGCGCAGCGGCACGGACGCCTTCTGGAAGATTGCGTGGCTGCCGAGTGACTTCGTGTCGTTCCCCGATGACCGTGGCAAGCCGGTGTTTGCCCGCGTGTACCGACCGAAGACACAGAATCCGACACGCGCCGCCGTGATGGAGATTCACGGCGCGGGTTACGCACAAGGCGTACACAAGAACTTCGGCGGCGCGAGCGCGCACGGTGGCCGTCTCTACGCGCAGTATCTCGCGGAACGCGGCGTCACGTACATGGTGCTCGACTACCGCGGAAGCGCGGGCTACGGTCGCGACATGCGCACCGACGTGTACCGGAGCATGGGCGAGCACGACGTGAACTCCGCCGTCGCCGCAATCCCGTTCCTGGAGAAGAATTACAAGGTGAGCGCGAAGAATGTCGGCTTGTATGGATGCTCCTACGGCGGATTCTTCACCCTGATGGCGCTCTTCAAGCACCCGGGCACGTTCCAGGCCGGCGCCGCCCAGTGCTCCGTGACTGACTGGGCGCACTACAATCACGGGTATACGGCGCGCATCCTGAACGGCGCGCCGGCGGACGACACCACGGCGTACAAGGTGAGCTCGCCGATCTGGCACGCCGATGGGCTCAAGGACAAGCTGCTTCTGCAGCACGGCCTCGTCGACAACAACGTCGAGTATCAGGACGCGGTGCGCCTCGTGCAGCGGTTGATGGAACTGGGCAAGGATTTCGACTTCGTCACGTACCCGATCGAGGCGCACGGGTGGTCGACGCGGTGGAGCAAGATCGATTCGCAGCGAAGAGTGACGAAGCTGTGGGAAGAGACGATTCTCAAACCGGCGAGCGCAACAACACGAACGACGTCAACCCGGTGAGATAAGGAGCACACTACATGGGAGATGGGAGATGGGAGATGGGAGATGGAACTGCCATGTGAGAGGGGAGATGGCGAATGGCAGATCGCGGATGACCCATCTGCCCTCCCCCATCTCCCATAGGCAGTTCCATCTCCCCTCTCCCATCTCCCATCTCCCATTTCAGTTCACCCCGCCGGTGATGAGGGTATACGCCGCCCAGCGCGGCGGATCAGCGGGGCGGCTGTCGCGAATGGCGCGCCGCTGCGCGCGCGAGAGCGCGAGCAGCGGCGGGTTGTTCGCAAGCTCCTCGTAGAACGTGCGCATCAGCGTCGCCGCGGCGCGATCCTGCACCGGCCAGAGCGTTGCCATCACGTTGTGCGCGCCCGCGAAGAGAAACGCGCGCGAGAGCCCGACCCATTCGTCACCCGCGGGAACGTCCGCGAGCGGGCCCGATCCGAGCGCGGTTTGACAGGCGCTCAGCACCACAAGCTGCGCCCTGAGCTGCATCCCGAACACATCGTGCACGGCCAGGCGGCCATCGTCGGCGCCGTCGGGAGCAAGCTCGACGAATGAGAACAGTGGATTGTGCTTGTTGAGCACACCGAACGTCGCGAGATGAATGACGTTCGCGCTGGATGCCTGCCGCGCCAGCACGGTGCGCGTCGCCGCGCGGCCCGTGAACACTTTCGCGCGCGCACCATACAGCGTGCGGAGCGCGTTGACTTCATCGCGCGATGCGGGAAGCTTGTCGGTCCTCGGCGCGAGGCCCACGACGTCACCGCCGCTGGCGGTTCCCCGTCGCGCCGACAGCCTCGCCCACACGGACGCGGACGGCACGTAGGCGACATTGAATCGCTCGACCAGATACCGCGCGCCCGCTCCGGGCACCATCAGAGCCGCGAACGGGAGGTAGTGGAGCTCGGCGTGCGGCGCGATGAACAATGTTCGCGCCCCCTGCAGCCCACCGCTCCGCTCGACCGGATCAATGAGAATGCCGTACAATCGCTGCAGCGGCGCCCGCCACGCCACCGATGATGCGGCCACAGCCGTCCCATCGATCACCGAACGCGAGAAATCAACGGCAGCAGCAAGATTGCGCCGCGAGATGTGCAGATCGACTGCGCGCACGGAGGAGTGCCGCACAACGAACACGACCGCCGTCGAGTCGGTCACGAGGTATTCGAGCAGCGCCTCGTCCGCCGCGAGTCGCGCCTGCACCGCGCGGACATCCAGCGTCTGTGGCTGTACGAGCTGTCCGTAGGCCGGCGCGCTTTCGTGGAGTTGCACCAGCACTTCGGAGTACTCGCGCTGCGCGGCTTCGAGCGCCTCTGCCGAAGCGCCACTCGCGTCCGCGCGGAACGCAAATCCGCGCACGCGCTCCGGCCCACTCTCGACCTGCAACGTTCGCTCCAGGGTGACGATCCGCCGGCGCAGCTCCTGCTCCCGCCGCGCGAGCGCGCTCGCGGGGTGCGCCACGGAGACGTGCCCCGCATCGAGTAACTCCAGCATCTCGCGGCCACGGAGCTGCTCACTGATCGCGAACGCGGCGGAACTGTCGCCGCGGCGAAGTTCAGCGAGCGCGAGATCCTGGTACAGCGTCCACTTGTCGGCGCGAAACCCCGCGCGGCGCTCGGGGAGCCAAAGGACGCCTGCGAGCGCCTCGGAAATGTCGATCGCCGCGCGAAGATCGTTTGCGGTGCCGACGATGTTGCCGCGCGCGGAGCGGACCCGCGCCCGGCCGGCCAGGAGCTCGGCGCGGACCGCGCGACGCGCGGTGCCGCGTGCGAGCGCGATCGCCCGGTCATAGAGTTGCTCCGCAGTCGCCGCCCGTCCCGCTCGCATTTCGATACCCGCCAACTCCGCGATCGCGTTCGCCTCGGCGGACGAATCGGCGAGGCGATGCAACAGATCGGCGGCCTGCCGAAGTTCCCGCACGCCCCGTGCGGTATCGCCGGTCTCGGCGATCGCAAGCGCGGACAGGCATTGCGCCAGCGCCGCCGCATGCCGGTCACCGGATGCCCGGCGCGCGGACAGCACCGACGCCAGCAGCGGGCGTGCTGCGGCCGCGTTCCGGTTTCCGAGGTAGAGCAGCGCGAGACCCTGATCGGCATCCACGGCGGCTCCACTGTCGCCCGCGGCGCGAAAACGGCGCGCCGCATCGCGGTACGATCGCTCGGCGTCCGCGGACGCATTGAACTCCACCGCAAGATCACCGCGCATGAGCGCAATCCCCGCGAGCAAATCCGGCTGCGAGTCGCGTGACGCGATCGAATCGGCCGCACGAAGCGCCGAGACCGCGGACTGCAGATTGCCCATCGCGCCTTCCGCCATCGCGAGATCGGTGCGCGCGAGAACGGCGTCGACCGGCTGGCCCGAGGCGTCGAAAATGCGAATGGCTTCGCTCAGCGCGGCGCGCGCATCGTCCAGCCGGCCGCGGCGCAGTTCGAGCCGGCCCAGGTCCTGCAGAATCGAGGCTTCCCGCGCACGCTCTCCCGCCTCGTGTCTGATCGACAACGCCGTGCGGTACCCGGCGACTGCGCGCTCGTATTCCCCACGAAGCACCGCAAGACCGGCGAGATTCGCGATGTTGTCGGACGCCACCGACACCCGCGCCGCATCCCGGTTCCGCTTGAGCGCGCGCTCGAAAAGCGTGCGTGCCTGCGCTGTGTCGCCGAGCTCCTGCGCGATCAATCCCAGGTTGTTCTCGTCAGACGCCGCCCCGCGATCATCGCCGATCGCCGCGCGGCGCGCGAGCGTCTGCTCATAGAGCGTGCGCGCGCGTGAAAACTCCTGGCGATCCTTCGCAATCGTTGCCAACGTGCCGAGCGCGTTGAGCGCAGTGCGGCGGTCGCCGACCCGTTCGGCGATCGCGCGGCTCGCTACGAGACAATGCTCCGCGCTGTCCAGCGCGCCGGCGCGGTAGTGCGCGACACCGATGTTCCCGAGCGCAGCTCCCTGCCCCGCCGAATCCTGGATGGTGCGCGCAAGCCGTTCGCTCTCGCGCCACGCACGCATCGCTGCCCCGGGTCCCGCGGAGGCGAGGAGATCCGCACCGGCAATGCGAAGGCTGTCGAGCCGAATCTTCGTTTGTCGCGACGACGGCGGCCAGACGGAAAACCGCTGTACCTCTCGCACGAAAAACGAATCCGCCCACGCGTGCGCGTACGCCGCGCCGAGCCGCTGCGCGCTCGCGATGTAGGCGTCCGGACTCACCGTGCGCGCGGCCGACTCGAGGATTCTGGCCAACGCGACGCGTGCGCTGTCCGGAGCCGCGCGAACGGCCGGACGAAGGCGTGCGTCGTTGTCTCGAGTGAGCGTGATAATTGCATCGACGCCAATTGGAGCCACGCCCGACTGTGCAAGCGCGATACCGGCGACACCCGCGGCAAGCACGACGAAACGCGCGGTGCGCACGGCGCGCTGACGCTATTGGCCGCGGACGACGGCGACCGGGACGTAGCTCGTGGTCGTCGTGTTGTTGCCGAGTGATCCGCTGCTGTTATATCCCCAACAGTAGGCCCTGCCGTTTGCGTCGAGCGCGCATGCGTGCGCTCCGACGGAGCTGACCACGGTGAATTCGTAGCCACCGGAGACAAGCATGGGCAGTTTCGGATTGCACGACGTGGAGGACACTGCACAGACCCCGTTCCAGGCGTTGCCCATGCAATAGGCTTGACCGCTCGTGGCAAGCGCGCACGAACGCTGATTACCGCCGCCGAGCATGCGAAAGCGGACGTCGCCTCCAGCCGGCGTCGGCACCGCGTGGTACGTCGTTGTCCCGTCTCCGAACTGGGCCTGCGAATTGTAACCCCAGCAGTACGACTGACCGGACGCATCGAGCCCGCACGTGCCGAACGTCGTCGCCGCGATCGATGTGAACGCCACGTTGCTGGCGACTCGAACAGGCACCTTGCTGCACGACGCGGTCCCCGCGAATGCGGCGAATCCCTGCAGCATGCGCGCCTTCTGATCCGCGTCCGGACACTGGTCGGGCTCCGCATTGCCTACGCCGAGCATCCCGAAACCGCCCATGCCCCAGCAGTACGCTGCCGTCCCTTCGAGTCCGCACGTGTTCGTCCACTCGGGTCTCGTGATCTGCGTGAAATGATGACCGCCTGCGACCTTGATGGGGGCATAGCACCCGGAATCACACGCCACCGTCTCGCCTCCGATTGCCGGACTGTTGAGGCCCCAGCAGTAGGAATCGCCGCTCGTCGCGATACCGCACGTAATTCCGTCACCGGCGACAATCGCGCTGAACGACAGGCTCCCGGCAGTACGCCGCGGAACGTTGGTTGCACCTCCTCCGTCGCCGAGTTGTCCCGCCGTATTGGCTCCCCAGCAGAACGCGAGTCCATTCCTGTCCAGCGCACACGTCTGCGAGTTTCCCACGCTGATGGAGTTGAAGGCGATGCCGCCGAGCACGGCTACCGGTGCGTGGCGATCGATGTTGGTGCCGTCGCCAAGCTCTCCAAACTTGTTCGATCCCCAGCAGTACGCCTGACCATCACTGGTCAATGCGCACGTCTGCCCGGAACCTCCCGTCGCAATCGCACTGAAGGAGCGGGCATCTGTTGACTGCAGGCCCGCGGTTGTGAACGCAATCTGCGCCGCTTCGCCGAGCGCCGTGCCCGAGAGTCCCGTGACGCCCGTCGTGACGTCGAGCGTATACTGCGTCGATGGATTGAGCGGTGCAGACGGCGCGAACTCCGCTGCGAGAAGGCTCCCCGCCACGAGCTGAACGGTCCCGGCAGTGTTCGTCGTGCCGTCCGTTAACGTCACAGTGGTCGGCGACAACGACGTGGGTGCGACCGGTTCGCTGAACACGATCGTGATGCGTGCATTGACCGGCACATCCGTTTGTCCCCGCGGCGGGTTCGTCCGAACGACGCGTGGACGCGTAATAAGGTTCACTGCCACGAACGCCTGCACGGAGTCCGCGTCGAGCCGGTGCACAACGATCGAAATCGTGTCGCCAATGACCGCGCCAATGGCCTGCGGGTCGAATCCGCCGCCGAGTAAGTAGACGCTGTGCGTTTCCGCAGTCCTCAGGTTGGTGATGACGGCATCAATGCCTTCGGGGACCGTGCCCGGAAGCAGCGACACATAGGTCACGGTGCCGACAGCGCCGGATGACGCGCTCTGCACGCGCAGCGCGGAGCCCCGACCGCCCTGCGCCGCGTAGGGCGGCGATACGACCGATCCGTGCAGCACACCGGGGTCCGAATGCCGCGGATAATCCACGAGGCCGGTCGTCTTGTCCGCTCCACCGCATGCGACCGCCATGACAGCGACGGCGGCGAGATATGAACGCCGCATCATCGTTTCACCGAATCACGGAGGGTGAACTCCACAAGTCGCGATCCCACCCAGCGATCAAAGCCGGTGCGCGCTTCGACTTTCCAGAGATACCGCCGTCCCGACTCGAGCGGGGAACGCGCGGGCAGCGCGATTGTCGTATCGGCCGTTGTCGACTCCCATGCAATTGCGCCGTCGTCCGTGAACACCGTCACACGGTACTGCTCCGCCTGCGGAACGCTCGACCACTGAAACTCGCTCGTGGAATTCGGTCCGGACGGATGGCGGATTGCCGGGCCCGCAATCGCCGTTCCGTTTTCGTCGCGGTACGCCGGTACGTCGCGCCTGGACATGCGCGGCACGGTGACCGCAACAATGATCGCGGCGGCGGCCGCGCCCATGAGAACGCGCGCGCCATTTCCAAGACCGCGGCGACGCGCGCCCCCATGCGGAGCCTGTTCGAGCGCAACGAGCTCAGCGCGCACACGATCGTCATTCAGCGCTGCGGCGAGCTCGGCAAC
>DASRAP010000246.1:0-4759 GCA_035638155.1 Gemmatimonadaceae bacterium
CGGTGACCCGCTGGAGATCTGGCCGAACAGCTACACGAACTCCGTGGGCGACTATACGCTCACGATCAGCGTGACGGGAGCGGGACTAAGACTGCCCGAGTAACAGAAAGAACGAGCGAGCGAGAGAACGGGAGAACGAGAGGCGATCAGGTGCTCCGCAACTGTCGCAGCACGTACGGCAGGATGCCGCCGTGCTTGTAGTACTCCATCTCCGCCGGCGTGTCGATTCGTGAGCGCACGCTGAACGTCTTCGCGGTGCCGTCGGGCGCCGTCGCGCGGACCGTGAGGACCGCCCGCGGCGCCATCGTCCCGGACAATCCTTCGATCGTGTAGTTCTCGAATCCCGTCAGCCCGAGAGACTGCCGCGTGTCACCGCCGCTGAATTCGAGCGGCAGCACGCCCATGCCCACGAGGTTCGAGCGGTGAATGCGCTCGAACGACTCCGCGATTACGGCGCGCACTCCGAGGAGCATCGTGCCCTTCGCGGCCCAGTCGCGCGACGATCCGGTGCCGTATTCCTTGCCGGCCACGATGAGCAGCGGCGTGGCGCTCTTTTCGTACGCCATTGCGGCATCGAAGAACGATGTCGGTTCGGCGTCCGGCGCGGTGCGCGTCCACCACCCTTCCATGCCGGGCGTCAGATCGTTCTTGAGCCGGATGTTCGCGAACGTGCCGCGCATCATGACTTCGTGATTGCCGCGTCGCGCGCCGTACGAATTGAAATCGGCCTTATCGACGCCGAGGGATTGGAGCCAGACGCCCGCCGGCGATTTTGCGGCGATCGATCCGGCGGGCGAGATGTGGTCGGTCGTGATCGAATCGCCGAACATGCCGAGCACGCGGGCATTCATGATCGGGCGGACGCCCCGGGGCGTCATCGTCATGCCGGTGAAGTACGGCGGGTTCTTCACGTAGGTGGATTTGGCGTCCCACGCGTAGCGATTGCCTTCCGGCACCGGGATACGGCGCCACTCCTCGTCGCCGGTGAACACGTCCGCGTACTGCTTCGAGAACATCTCCGCCTTGACGCTCGCGAGCACGACGTCCTGTACCTCCTGCGCCGTCGGCCACACATCGCGGAGAAACACCGGGCCGTTCTTTCCGACGCCAAGCGGCTCGCGCTCTAGGTCGATGTCCATGCGCCCCGCGAGCGCGTACGCCACGACGAGGGGCGGTGACGCGAGGTAATTGAAACGCGTCTGCGGGTTCACCCGCCCTTCGAAATTGCGGTTGCCTGAGAGCACGGCCGCGACCGTGAGCTTGCCCTTGTCGATCGCGTCGCTGATCGACGCCGGAAGCGGACCCGAATTCCCGATGCACGTGGTACATCCGTAACCGACAATGTTGAACCCGAGCGCGTCGAGCGCCGGCTGCACGCCCGCCTTCGCGAGGTAATCGCGCACGACCTTGGAGCCCGGCGCGAGCGACGTCTTCACCCACGGTTTGACCTTGAGGCCCTGCGCGGCAGCCTTCTGCGCTACGAGACCCGCCGCCAGCATCACGCTCGGATTGCTCGTGTTCGTGCACGACGTGATCGCGGCGATCACCACCGCACCGTCGCGCAGCACGAACGTCTCGTTCCGGTGCGTGCACTCGACGCCCGACTCCGTCATCACCGGCGCGCCTTCGGCCACCATGCTGGCCGCGCCCGAGGCGGGCGTGTTCGAATTCGCCGCGGGTTTCGCGGCCGACGCGAGGCGCGCCTGCTCAGCCGCGTACGCCTCGGCGTACACGCGCTTCGACTCGGTGAGCGGAATGCGGTCCTGCGGACGCTTCGGGCCCGCGATCGACGGCACAACGCTCGAAAGATCGAGCTCGAGCGTGTCGGTGAATTCCGGATCGGGCGTCGTGTCGTCGCGGAAGAGTCCCTGTGCCCTGCAATACGCTTCGACGAGCTTCACATGGTGCTCGTCGCGCCCGGAGAGCCGGAGATACTTGAGCGTTTCCGCGTCGACCGGGAAGAAGCCCATGGTTGCGCCATATTCCGGCGCCATGTTCGCGATCGTCGCGCGATCCGCGAGCGGCAGTGACGCGAGTCCCGGTCCGTAGTACTCGACGAACTTTCCAACGACTTTCTTCTTGCGCAGCATTTCCGTGCATGTGAGCACGAGATCGGTCGCCGTCGCGCCGGGGCGCAGCGTGCCCGTGAGCTTGAACCCGATGACTTCGGGAATCAGCATCGACACCGGCTGCCCGAGCATCGCCGCTTCCGCTTCAATGCCCCCGACGCCCCAGCCGAGCACGCCGAGACCGTTGATCATCGTCGTATGGGAATCGGTGCCCACGAGTGAGTCGCAGTACGCGAGCTGCTCGCCGTCGCCCTGCGACGTGAACACCACGCGGCCGAGGTATTCGAGGTTCACCTGGTGGCAGATCCCGGTGCCCGGCGGCACGACGCGGAAATTGCGCAGCGCTTTCTGGCCCCACCGCAGGAACTGGTAGCGTTCGCGATTTCGTTCGTACTCTTTCTCGACGTTGATCAGGAACGCGGCGTCGCTGCCGTATTCGTCGACCTGCACCGAGTGGTCGATGACAAGGTCCACGGGCTGCAGCGGATTGATCTTCGTGGCGTCGCCGCCCAGCGTGGCGATCGCGTCGCGCATCGCGGCGAGGTCGACCACACAGGGCACGCCGGTGAAATCCTGCAGCAGCACCCGGGCCGTGCGGAACGCGATTTCCTTGTCTCGTGCCGCCTTCACGTCCCAGGTTGCGAGCGTTCTTACATCGTCGGCGCTGACGAACAGGCCGTCCTCGTTGCGCGCCAGGTTCTCGAGGAGAACCTTGAGCGAGAAGGGCAGAGACTTGACGCGGCTGCCGGCGATTTGCGTGAGGGGGTCGAGCCGCCAGATGGCGTAGGGCGTGCCGTCTACGACAAGCGTCGACCGGGCGCCGAAAGAGTTGGTGGTAGGCATGGCCCTTAAGAATACCCGAATGCCCGAATGCCCGAATACCCGATTGCCCGATTGCGGGATTCGCCACTGAACCGCCTACTCCATGGCCTCCACCTGAAACGACGGACGGCGGCGGCCGCCTTCGACCACGGTCACATGAATCGCGTCGGTCGGACAGTGGTGCACGAAATCGCCGTCTGCCCGCGACCACTCCACCGGAGAGGCGACCGGTTCGGCCTTGTGCGCCGCGTTCATGCGCATGGCCGCGGGCGCGAGGGTTGCGCAGATGCCGCAGCCAACGCACGCGTTTTCATCGACGGTGATCTCGACCCTCCGGCGCGGATGCACGCCCGCGCCGGAGGGCAGGCCGCACGCGTCGAGCATTTCGCAGGCCGCCTCGTATCCCGCGGCGATGATCTGCGGCGTGCGCGCGAACGTGAACCACGGATAATTCCAGGTGGCCGGGCGAACGAGCAGCATCGGCGGCAGCGTCCAGCGGCGGAGCTTTTCGTGCTGCAGCGCGTGCATCATGATCTGCGCGGAGCGCATGTACACGGCGGCGAACCCGCCCCGCTGCATCTTCCGCGAAATCGCGATCGACGTGCCGCCGACGTCGACCGCAATGATGGCATCCACGTCGTTCACGACGGGGTCCGTCGGCAGGTTGTCCATCACGCTGCCGTCCACGCACAGGTGGTCGCGAATGCGCGCCGGCGGGAAGAACCCGGGCAGCGCACACGACGCGTAGACCGCGTCCCGCACGCTCACGTCGCGCAGTCCCGGGAGGCCCCACACGAGCTGCGAGCCGTGCTCGATGTCGACGGTGCTCACGAGCAACTGCACGGGCAGCGCGTCGAAGGTCACGTCGGGCGTAACACTCGCCACGAGCTTCCGGAGCGGCGTTTCGAGGTAGAGCGAAGGATTCCGCATGCGCCGCACGACCATGCCCATGTGGTCGACGCGGAAGAGGTCGGCCTGCGTGAGCGCGACCGCGTGCTCCGACATCTCGTCGACCGACATGCCGCCGGCCCGCGCCGCTCCGATCAGCGAGCCGATGCTGGTGCCGCAGATGACGCTCGGCGTGAGGCCGCGTTCTTCGAGCGCCCGCAGAACACCGATGTGCGCGAAGCCCTTGAGCCCGCCGCCGCCGAGCACCAGCGCAAAACGGGGAATCGACACGACGCAGAAAGTAGCACAAATTCGACTGATGGACGATCTGCTGCGTTTCCGGAAGGAATTCCCGATCCTCGAAAGCTCCGTGTACCTCGTCTCCAACTCGCTCGGCGCCATGCCGCGCGCGGCGGCGGACCGGCTGGCCGAGTACGCGCGCGACTGGAGCACGCGGGGCGTGCGCGCGTGGGAGGAGCGCTGGTGGGACATGCCCGTGGCCCTGGGCGACGAGATCGCGCCGCTCATCAACGCCGCGCCTGGCACGATCGCGATGGTGCCCAATGTCACCATTGCGCACGCGGCGATCCTTTCGTCACTCGACTACACGGCGCCGCGCGATACGATCGTCATGACCGGGCTCGATTTTCCGTCGGTGCGCTACGTCTACGACCAGCTCGCCCAACGCCTCGGCGCGCGCATCCGCGTGGTCGAATCGCCCGATGGTCTGGCGATCGACGAGGACGCCTTGTGCGCGGCGATCGACGAGCGCACGCGCCTCGTCTGCATCTCCGATGTGTTTTTCCGCTCGGCGTACGTGCTCGACATCGAACGGATTGCACGGCACGCGCACGCGGCCGGGGCGCTGATTGCGACCGACGCGTACCACTCGGTCGGCGTGCTTCCGGTCGACGTCGCGGCGAGCGGCGTCGACTGGCTGACCGGCGGCGTGCTCAAGTGGCTCTGCGGCGGGCCCGGGG
>DASRAP010000247.1:0-15364 GCA_035638155.1 Gemmatimonadaceae bacterium
ATCCGCTGCAGCGCAGTACGGCGATGTCCTGACCTCCGACGTCCGGGCGGCGCTGGACGCGCTCGCGTCGCTCAACGCCGATCGACGCCGGCTGATGCGGGAGCGCACCGAGCGGCGCGCGGTCCGGATGCGTGAGCGCAGGCGCATTGAGTTTCTCGACGACGCCGCGGCGATCGCGGGCACCACAATCACGGTGCGCGACGCACGCGCGGGGGCGTTCGAGGGATCGGAAATCCCCGCCGATCTCCAGCGGCAGTGGATTCAGGGCACCGGTCCGGCGACCAGGCCGCGTGCCACCGTCGAATCCGGCCTTCGCAACGTGGCCTATGCGCTTCTCTCGGGCGCCGACGGCTGGATGTTCGACGGCGAAGATGCGCTCGGCCAGGTCGACACGATGTCGCTGGACAATCAGCGCAACCTCAGGCTCGCGCTGTCACGCAGCAGTGTGTTCCTGAAGGTTGCGGCCGACGTGGCGGCCGAAATGAATGCATGGGCGCGGGACTTTCTGGGTCGCGAGACGGTCCCGGACTGGAAAACGCAGCTCGAATTCACGACGCGCATTTTCCGGCCGCGCGGCCTGCACCTCGATGATCGTCACGTGCGCGAACGCGGCGGCGCGGGATTTGCCGCATCGATCGTTGACGCGGTGACCTATGTCGTGAACAACCACGGCGTGTTGCGCGGCGAGGGGCGCTCGATCGTGCTCTATCTGCCGAAGATCCAGACGGCAGAAGAGGCCGCGTTCTGGCACACGCTCCTGTCGACGCTCGAGCGGCACGCGGGCCTGCCAGCCGGGTGCATCAAGGTGTACGTGCTGGTGGAACAACTCGAGGCCTGTTTCCAGCTCATGGAGATTCGCGCCGCGCTGGGCCGCCGGTTCGTGGGGTTCAACACGGGCCGGTGGGACTACATCAACAGTGTGTCAGACGCGCTCGCGTGGGACACGTCGTTCGTGAACCCGAACATCGACGCGATCACGATGCGTTACGGGTACATGCGCACGTACGAGGACCGCGTCCGGCGCGCCGTGAATACTCCCGACGCGAGCGGGAACTGTGCGCTCTGGCAGGGCGGGATGGAGCCGAACATTCCGGTTGGATCGGAGCAGGGTGTGGCGGAAGCCATGCGACGGGCCGTCGCCGGAGGAAAGCGGGAGCAGGAAGCAGGGGCGAGCGGGAAGTGGGTGGCGCACTGGAAGATGGTGCACGTGGTCCGGCCGGTCTGGGAGGAGGCAGGTGCGCCGAATCAGCTCGGCCGGCCGTTTCCGCCGCTCGAGTACGGGAAGGCGCAGGCCGACGAGCTCGCGCTCATCGAGCCGGCGCCGCGCACGATTCGCGGCGCGCGTGACCTTCTCTCGGTGGCACTCCAATACGGGAACGCGTTCGGCCGCGGGTTCCAGGCTGCTGCGCTCAAGCCCGCCGATTTCTTCGGCAACGACGACGTGCTCTATCTCATGGAGGACATGGCGACCGGTGAAATCCGCCTCAGCATCCTCTGGGAGTGGCTGCACAAGGGCGCGCCGTTCACGGAACCCGACCCTGCGACCGGCGTCACAGCGGGAGACGCACTGACGCCCGCAGTGTTCGACCAATTGCTCGGCGAGGAATACGAGAAGCTCCTGCGCGCGTCGAACCGCGACGTGCACGACGACTCGAAGTCGACGACGTTGCCGATCGCGCGCGCCATCGTGGAGCGGTACGTTCGGAACCCGGTCAAGGCTCCATGGTATGTGGACCTCCTGAATCTCAACCTCAACAATCACGATCTCGCGCGTGCGCGCGCACGCATCGACGCATACATGTCGCAGTTCGCGAAGGACGGTACCCGCATCACGGACAATCCCGATTTCATCGTGAGTCAGGGGGAGGCATCCACGTGAGCATGGATCAGGAAATCGCCGAGCTGGAGCAGTGGTTTGCCGGCGCGCGCTTCGCGGGGATCACGCGCGTGTATACGGCACGCGAAGTCGCCGAGCAGCGCGGAACCATCCGCGGCGACTATCGCGTCGCGCGCGAAGCCGCTGAACGGTTTCACGCGCTCCTTCGCAAGTTGTACGCGGAGAAGCGCGGCATCACGACATTCGGTCCGTACTCCCCCGGCCAGGCCGTGGCCATGAAGAAAATGGGGATCGACGGCATCTACCTCGGCGGCTGGGCAACGAGCGCCAAGGGATCCGTGGAAGAAGATCCGGGCCCGGACCTCGCGAGCTATCCGCTGAGCCAAGTGCCGGACGAAGCAGCGCCGATTGTGCGCGCGCTCCTCACCGCCGACAGGAACCAGCGGTACATGCGCGCGCGCATGTCGGACGAGCAGCGCAAGGCCACGCCGGAGATCGATTTCCACCCATACATCATCGCCGACGCCGATACCGGACACGGCGGCGACGCGCACGTGCGCAATCTCATTCGCCGGTTCGTCGAAGTCGGCGTGCCCGGCTATCACATCGAGGATCAGAAGCCGGGCGCCAAGAAGTGCGGGCACCAGGGGGGAAAGGTGCTCGTGTCGGAGGATGAACAGCTCAAGCGCCTCTCGGCGGCGCGGTTCCAGCTGGACATCATGGGCGTCCCCGGCATCATCGTCGCGCGGACCGACGCCGAGTCGGCGACGCTGCTGGATGGCCGCAGCGATGAACGCGACCAGCCGTTCATGCTCGGCGCGACAAATCTCGCGATCCCGACGTTTCGTGCGGCGTTTCTCGCGATACTTCGGCAGTTCAGGCGCGCCGGCGTGCGCGCGCTCGCGGGCGACGAGCTCTACGCGATGTGCGAAGAGGAATACGGCGAAGCGGATGCGTGGCTCGCGAAATCCGGCGTCGCACCGCTCGTGGCGTCGGCTGCCGCGGAATTCTCGCGCAACGGCGCCGGGGTCGACGCCACGCTCGACAAGGTGTTCGACAAATTCGTCGATATATGGCAGCACGAAGCGGGTGTAGTCACGTACGCCGAAGCCGTGCGCGCGGCGCTCTCGGGGGACGGCGAGCACGCGTGGATGAGTCCGGACGAATGGACGGCGTACGCGGCGCACGCGCCGCTCTATCGCGCGCGCCAGAAAGCACGTGCGCTCGGTGCCGACGTCGCCTGGGATCCCGAACACGCGAAGACGCCCGACGGCTACTACCAGGTTCGTGGCGGGATCGAATACGCCATCGCGAAATCGCTCGCGGCGGCGCCGTTTGCCGACATCCTGTGGATGGAGACGAAGACGGCCAACCTCCGCGAAGCGAAGCATTTCGCCGACGCCATCCACGCCAGGTATCCAGAGAAGATGCTCGCGTACAATCTGTCCCCGTCGTTCAACTGGGACACCACGGGAATGAGCGACGACGAGATGAAGCGCTTTCCCGAGGAGCTGGGCAAGCTGGGCTTCGTGTTCAACTTCATCACGTATGGCGGCCACCAGATCGACGGCCTCGCGAGCGAGGAGTTTGCCACGTCGCTCAAGTCGGACGGCATGCTCGCGCTCGCCAGGCTCCAGCGGAAATTCCGCCTGCTCGAATCGGGCTACAGGACGCCACAGACGCTCGTGGGCGGGCCGCGCGCGGATGCGGCGCTCATGTCCATTTCCGGCCGCACCGCCACGACCAAGGCGATGGGCCAGGGTTCAACGCAGAGCCAGCACCTGGTCCAGACGGAAGTGCCGCCAAAAGTGCTCGAGGAATGGGTCGCGCGCTGGGCAGCGAAACATGGCGTGAGCGGCACGTTCACTGTATCACTCAAACCGCATACCTCCGGCAGCGACCTGCTCGAGCTGATGGTGGTCGCCGCCGACGGCACGAGGAAGGCGAATGTGGTTTTCGCCGCGATCCAGGACCGGCGCGGCCGCAACATCCTTTCCGTGCGTGATCAGAACAACTTCGACGTCGCGCTGCGCAACAAGCGCCTCCTGACGATTGCGCTCGTGTTCCTCATGTATCGGTACAAGGCCGATTCCGTGCATTTCGTGACGCCGACCGAGGACAACCGGAAACAGGCCGAGGGGATGAAGTCGCATGGCATCTTCAATGCCGTGAATGTCGAGATCGGCGAGATCATCGTCGCCGACGTGAACAAGGCGCGTGTGAAAGACCTCGCGAGCGCGGACAAGACCGCGCTGGAGGCGTTGATCGGTAAATCGGCCGCGCCGGCAGCCGCGGCGCCCGCCCAGGCGAGCGCATGAAGAGAAGAGAGTTCCTTGGGACATCAGGAGCGGCAGTAATTGCCGCGGTAATCCCCTCTAGCCCTCTAGCCCGCCAGCCCTCTAGCCCTCCCTACTCGCGCCTCGCGCGCGTAGGGCTCGAGCTCTACGCCGTCCGCGCCGCGATGAAGGCCGATCCCGAGGGCACGCTCGCGAAAGTGAAAGCGATGGGTTACGACGACGTCGAGCTGCTCTGGTCGTTCGACAATTTCGGACGGACGCCCGCGCAGGTTCACGCGACGCTCACGCAGCTCGGCCTGAATGCACCGTCGGCGCACATTGCGCCGGAAGCACTCCTCAAGGACTGGGACAAGAGCCTCGATACGGCGCGGTATCTCGGGCACCGGTACTTGATCGTGCCCAGCCTTCCCGCAGAGACGAATCGTTCGCTGGACGCATGGCTGAAATGGGCGGACATCTTCAACACGGCGGGCGCCGCGGCGAAGAAGGCCGGCGTATCGCTCGCGTTTCACAACGAGCCGGACCATATGCAGCCGATTGGCGGGAAGATTCCGTACGACGCGTTTGTCGCGCGCACCGATCCGAAGCTCGTGCACTTGCAGCTCGATATCGGCAACATGACCATGGGGGGAGGGGATCCGCTGGCGTATGCGAAGAAGCATGGGGCGCGGTATGTCAGCCTGCATGTCAAGGACATCACGCCCGACCGGAAGAGCGACACGGAGCTCGGAAAGGGTACCGTGAACATCAAGGCCATTCTTGCCGCGATTCCCGACGTGCGCAGCAAGCCGTGCTATGTGGAGCAGGAATCGCCGTCCGATGAACTGGCGGCCGCGCGGCAGAACGTGCAGTATCTCAGGGCTCTCGATTTCTGACCGACCTTTTCCCACTCGTGAGACGCACCATGAAAGCAACCATTGTGTTAACCGTTGTCGTTGCGGTTGCCGCGTGTAACACCGCTCCGGCGACGCCAGCCAAGCCGTCGCACGACATGGCCGCGGATGTGAAGGCGGTCGAGGACGTGCGTAATCGCGAAATGACGATGCTGAACGGAATGCAGATGGATTCCATCTGGACGCTCTACTCCGACGATGTGGTGTTCATGTCGCCCGACGAGGCAATGGTGTCCGGGAAGCCGGCCGTGAAGAAGTGGATGGACGATTCGATGAAGCAGGCGATGATGAGTGGTTCGTACAGCGGTGGCACCGTCACCGTGGACGGCGATCTTGCCGTGGACCGCTATACGGGCACGCTCACGGTCACACCGAAAGCCGCAAAGGCCATGTCGTGCGCGATCAAGGGTTTGCATGTGCTCAAGCGGCAGGCAGACGGCAAATGGCTGATCACGCAGGACATCTGGAACTGTGACGCGCCCATGGGGGCGGCCCCGCCACCGGCAAAGAAATAGGAGTCGTCATGACCACGATCTCCCGTCGCGACTTCGCGAAACTCGCCGGCCTCTCCGGGACGGCCGCATTTTTCCCGAAGGAACTGTTCGCGCGGCGGGAGGTCTCGTTGGGCGAGCTCGGCGTGTCGCGCGCGCCGCTCCGGCGGACGCCCGCCGAGCCGGATGAAAAGTTCTGGCAGGACGTGCGGGCGCGCTTTCTCATTCCGCGCGACGTCGCGTTCCTCAATACCGCGAACCTCGCGCCGATGTCGCTTCCAGTGATCGAAGCGATCGAGAAGAACATTCGCGCGTATGAGCTTGGTCCCACGCCGGCGGTGCGCGACGGATTGATGGAGAACCGCGAAATTGCGCGCCGCGAGCTCGCCACCGCACTCCGCGTGACACCGGAAGAAATCGTGCTCACGCGAAACACGACCGAAGGCAACAACTTCGTCTCGAGCGGTCTCAAGCTCGGTGCCGGTGACGAAGTCATCGTTTCGAGCGACAACCATCCCAGCAACCTGCGCGCGTGGCAGCAGAAGGGCGCGCGATTCGGTTTCACGGTCGTGGCGGTCGCGCCGCCTCCCGCGCACCCGGGAAGCGCGAAGTACGTCGAGAGTTTCGTGAACGCGTTCACGCCGCGGACCCGGGTGCTCGCCGTGACACACGTGTCGAGCAACTCGGGTGACCTGCTGCCGGTCAACGATCTGTGCAGGGTCGCGCGCGAGCGCGGCGTGCTCTCGCTCGTCGACGGTGCACAGGCGTTCGGTGTGCTCGATCTGGACCTGAGCGTCATGAAGCCCGACTTCTACACGGGCTCGATGCACAAATGGCCGTGCGGTCCGAAGGAAAAGGGCGTGTTCTACGTGAACGCCGCGGTGCAGGACCGGATTTCGCCGAGCGTGTATGGCGTGTACGGCGGGAAAGTCGGCATCTCGCGCACATTCGAAGCCGAAGGCCAGCGCGACGACGCATCGATTGCCGCGGTCGTCGAAGCGCTCAGGTTCCAGGGCACCATCGGCCGTGCCGTCATCGAACAGCGATCCCGCGCGCTGGCGCAGCATCTCATCACCGGGTTGAAAAACGTCGACGGCGTGCAGCTGTACACGGATCCGGCGCCGGACCGGTCAGTTGCGATCGTCATTTTCAAGCCGGGAAACCTCGACCCGCACAAACTCGGGGACGCGCTCACGAACGAGCGCATCATCACGACCGTGCGTGCGGGCCAGGACAAGCCCGGACTGCGCGCCGCGATGCACTTCTACAACACGATGGAAGATGTGGACCGCCTGCTGGGGAGCGTGCGCAGGTACATGAAGGCCGGATTGGGCTGATCCGGCTACGCACACGAGCGCGCGGGGAATACTCCGAGCGACGATAACTCCAGCGCAGATTCGATGGACCAGAGGAGTCGCTGGCATCGCTGGATGGATACGCGCTGGGATGTGACGCGGCCGCCGAATCCCGCTCTGGCGCCGGGCCGCTCACCGATCAGCGCGATCTCACCGGTCCCGTCCAGCATGCGCGCGGGAACAAGCAGTCGCTTCGTATGCGCCGCTTCCACGCGATCGAGGCGCTCGACACGGCCGTCGTGAACGACGAAGATGGTGATGTCGCTGGCCGCGCGGTTGTCCACCGTCAGCTCCGTGGCCGTCCGGCCGCCGGCGACCGAACCGCTGCTCACCCTCACGCCGCCGCTCGCGCGCGCGCCTGCACAACCGGCCGCGCACCACGCGGCCGCTGCGACGACAATGGTCCTGAACTCCATGTGCGGCTCCTGCCTGGGAAGTTTCAGGCAGCATACCGCAGCCACGATTCATGAAGCAAACAAGACTATTTCACAGATAGCATGAACTTCATTCATCAGAGTCCGCAGATGGTCCGGAACGGCGGTGTCGTGCCGCGCGGACCGCGCAGCGCGCGGCGCAGATAGGTGACGAACGCGCGCAGGTGGGGCGGCGTAGGCTGCTGCACGCGCGTCACGACGGACCACGTGCGCCGCGCCCCGTGCCCGCCGTACGACACGGCTCGCAGCGTCCTGGACCGCAGGTGCGGCTCGACGGCCCACCGCGCAAGAAACGCAATGCCGAGGCCGGCCTTCACGAGCTCGACGGTGGCTTCCGTCAGGCTCACGCGCGAAATCTGCGCAGCCGGGACGCCCGCGGGACGGAGAATGCTCTGGTACACCTTGCTCACCTCGAGTGGCCAGTACACGTAAACGTGCTGGCTGGCGAGGTCCGCCGGCTGCACCACGTCGCGTGACGCGAGCGGATGGTCCGGCGCCATGCACACGGCGAGCTCGTCGTCGAAGAGACGCTGGACTTTCAGTCGGCTGTCGCGCACCGCGGCGAACGACACGCTGACGTCGAGCGAGCCCGAGAGCAGAGCGTGCACCGGATCAGCCGTGGCGTCGGCAATGACCTGAACCTCGACGCGGGGAAATTTGTCGGCGAAGCGACGGATGAGAGCGGGAAGCCAGTAGTAGGCGGTAAAACATTCGGTGGCGATGCGAATGCGCGCGTCGTGGGACCGCTCGACACCAAGAACTTCGTGCTCGGTGTCGAGCAGCGACCGGAGAATCGCATCAGCGCTGGCGGCGAGGCGTTCGCCGGCGGCTGTGGGCACCATGCGACGGCCCACGCGGTCGAACAGCGCGACGCCAAGGCGTGCTTCCAGGTCCTTGAGCTGGTGGCTCAGTCCCGACTGTGTGGCGTTGACGTGCGGCGCGGCACGCGTGAGGCCGCCGTGCGTCGCGATCGCGGCGACCATGCGCAGGTCGCGCATGTCGAGCCGTGGGAGTGTATCGTGCGACATGGCCGAATCTCATCGAGCGTAAGGTCAGCATGAACGGGCGTCATGAATCTTAGCCCCGTCACCTGAGAGTGAAACTCCGCCGCGACGTCACGCTCGCGCCCCCCGGCTTTTTCACCTCGATCTGCAGGCTGTACTCTCCCGGCGGAATGGTGCCGAGCTGCAGGATGACGCTGCGCATCTGAATCGGGACCGCGCCGGCGATCGTGCGTGCGGTATGGCCGGGTTGCGGTTCCTTCCACGACGAGCTCACCTGCGCGTTGGGATCGGTGCCGATCCCGACCGCGTTTGCCACGCGGCCGATCACGTTGCCGGAGTGCCGCTGCACGCTCACCGTGACATCGACCGAATCGGTCGCGCTGAAGCCGTACGTCTCCCAATACACGCCGATCGCGTTCGTGCCCGCCGACAGCGTGGTCGAACCCCGCATCAAGCCCACGGCGCCGTCGGCGTCATTGGGAAGCTCGGTCACGTCCGGCGGAACGACGAGCAGCACAGGTTCGGAAATGTCGGCGTCACCGCGCTTCATCGCGGAGAGCGCCGGCGGGACGGTCGCGCCAAACCGGGCGCGCGCCCCGCGGTGTCCCGCAGAATCCCACCCAACTTCGGCGGACAACATCACGGGTCCACTCGGCACCGGTGCGAGAAACGTCAGCCGGCTGTGCGATTCCTCGCGGTGCGCTGCCGCGCGCGCGATGTCGGCCGGTCCGGTTGACACCATGAAGCTCGCGTCGACTGAATCGCCGACGCGGCGCGCGAGATCGGTCTGCCCGAGGTTCGTGGCCCACGCATACCAGGCGCAATCTTCGCGCCTGAGCGCGGCCGTCTGCTGATCCAGGATGGCGATGAGCGGATGCGGCGGCGCGTAGTGTTCGTGCGGCCACCACTTGTATGTGGCGTCGCCTCCGCCACCGGGGCCGTTCACGTTCCAGTCGTCCAGGTGCGCCGCAAACGGATCCGAGATCATCGACCACTCGGGAACGAGATGCAGCCGGCCCACGGGATACTCGAACGTTGTCTTGATGCCGCCGAGCGTCCGATCGACGAACTCCTTGGCATTGATCGGCGGGCCCTTCGGCTTCGGCTTGTAGAGAATGACGTACCCCCAATGCGGAAGCGGCGGGACGCCGAAAATGACTGCGGGCGGCGCATATCCGGCGTACGTGTAGCCCGGCCATCCATAGCGAAGCACCATTTCGGCGAGCGCATCGCCGCCGCCCTGGCCCGTCCAGTTGTATCGCTCGTCCCGGTCAGTCGCCGCGTGCAGCTCGATCAGCACGTGACGCGCAAATTGCTCCGCACGCCGGTCGTTTCCGTCGACGCTCCAGAGCGGATCTGCCAGCCACCAGATCACGTCTGTGACAGAATCGCGCTTCGCACACGCAGGTCGCGTGTACCAGGAGCGTGTCGTGCCATCGAGAACAGTGGAAAGGTCGTTCCACGCGCAGCGCGTGACCGGCGGCATCAGCGCCAGGCTCTGGTCGAACTCGCGCTCGGCTTCGACGATTCGGGATGCGCGCTGGTGCACGTACCCCGCGAGCGCGTGACACCACCACGGACTGGCGATGCACGACTTCGTGGCCTGCAGCGCACGCGCAAGGTTGCCGTCGTCGACCGTGAGGCGCACGAGTTGTCCGATCAGGATCGGGGACGCCGGCACCTGCCTCGTTGCAACCTCGAGCTGTGCGATCAGGACGCGCCGCTGCGGAACGATCTTGAGACGTTCTTCAACGGTGAGGGCGCCGTCAATTCCGGCGCGCTCGTCACCGGGGGGATTATCGTTGCCGACGTAGAGGTCGCCTGGCGGCAACCAGTTGGGGCAGACGAAATGACGCGAGTTGACGTGGCTCCCGATCTTGCGCCGCATGGGATCGACGCCCCACGCGAGATCCGACACGAGCGCGAGATTCGTTTCCCAGCTGTATGTGCAGTACAGGTCGGCGTTGCGCGGATTGACGCGCGCGAATGCGCCGAGCTCGGGATTGACCTTGATCGTCGCGGCCCGCGTCCGTTCGCTCGCACGCCATGCCGCGCCCCATTCATCGAGGAACCGCCGCTCGACGGCGAGGGTCCGTGCAACAACGAGCGAATCCGCCCGCGACAGGCCATCGCCGCTCTGGGGAGCGGCTTGGACCAAAGCTGCGGCTGCGAGCAGCGCGAGCATGCGCGAACGATATCCCGCCCGGGCGCAGGGTGTAAGAGCCGCAGTGGCGCGCCGCGATCAATGCCAGGTACAACCCGCGCACGCTGGGGCGGTAGATTTCGCCGTCTCGCACGCCCAGCGGAATCGCATGACCGCAGTCACCGTCCATTATCTCGAAACTGACCGGGCCGCGTTCAAGCCGAAGCATTCGTCACAGCCGGGAGTCACCTTCGCGCACGTGAACCCGCCGCAACCCGAGCTCAACCGCTTCTTCTACATGACGGTTGGCGGGCCATACTACTGGCTGGAGCGGCGCGAGTGGACATCGGCGGAATGGGCGGCGCGCGTGGGGAACGCAGATAGCGTTGCGACGTGGCTTCTGTCGGTCGATGGAGTCCCGGCCGGTTACGCCGAGCTCGAGCGCCGGGATCCCGGCGTGGTCGAAATTCAGTACTTCGGCCTGCTCCCGCACTACGCCGGGAAGGGACTCGGCGCGCACATGCTGTCGGGCGCCGTGGAGCGCGCGTTCGACATGGGCGCGGAGAAGGTGATCGTCAATACGTGCACACTCGATCACGCCGGCGCGCTTTCGAATTATCTCGCGCGCGGTTTTCGAGAGGTGAGGTCCGATACGAAGGATCGCGTGCTGCCGTCCGCGGCCCCAACGGAAACGAACGGTGCGCGTGCGTTGCTGCGCCACGCGGTGGCGGTTGTCGCATACAGGGGCGCGAAGGCGCTGCGCGGAGCGCCCGCGTCGTTCGCCGGGTTCGTTGTGCGGCCGGGGTCGCGGACGCCGCTCCAGATTCTTGCGCACACGTCCGACTTGTACGATTGGGCGCTCTCGATGGCGAAAGGCGCGGAAACATGGCGGAACGCCACGCCGGGGTCGTGGGACGTTGAGGTTGCGCGCTTCCATGCAGCGCTCGAGGCGTTCGACGCTTATCTGGCAGGCAACGAGCAGGTGCACGTGCATACCGAGCGTTTGTTCGCGGGGCCGATCGCGGACTCGCTGAATCACATCGGCCAGCTGACCATGTTGCGGCGTGTCGCCGGCGCGCCCATCAAGGGCGAGAACTATTCGCGCGCGGACATTCTCGCGGGCCGGCTCGGCCCCGACCAGCCGGCGCCGACACGGGAGTTCGACTGATCGCGTCTGAGACGCGTCGTGGTGCCTTACGGTCGCAGGACGTCGCGGCGAACGAGCACTGACTGCCCTGCGGAATCAATCCCCTCGAACACGAGATGCACGGTACCGCCGAACGACCCAAGCGAGACCGTCGTGTCGATGCCCGCGCTGCCCGTAGCGAGTGGCGACGTACGCAGCCCGTCGATGTACGCGAGCAGCGACGCGCAGCCGGAGACCGCATCATCGGCGCACGTCGCCGAGAGGTGGACCGACGCACCGACGACCGACTGGTCGGACGGCGACGTGACCGTCACCACGGGCGGATGATCGAGGCGAACGATCATGCCCGCGCGGGCCGTGTGTCCGCCCGCATCGACGCCGGTGACGACCACCTGGCGCGCCGTCGGAGAAACAAGCGACAGAAATGACAGGGATCCGGTCCAACGCCCGATGCTCGGATCGAACGTGAGCGGAGCGGAGATGTTTTCCACCGCGGCCGTCAGGCTGGTGAGCGCCTGCGCCGACGTGACATCGACGACGAACGGATAGGAGTCGGTGACGAGCACGCCAGCGGACGGCGTTTCGATATGGAGGCCGATGCCGGCACCTGACGTTGCGGACACTTCGTTTGACGGCGGTCCCTCGAAGTCGCCATTCACGGCGACGACGATGTAGTAATACGTCGCGCCGGGCGTCAGCTCGGTGTGCAGAAACGACGTCGGTACACCGCCGATCCGCTCGCCCGTCGACGGCGTGACTCCCGGTGTCGTCGAGAAATACACCGCATATGTCTCCGCATTCTGCACAGGCGACCACGACACGCGAATCGTGCCCGCGCTGACGCCGGGTTCCGCGGCAATGCCGAACGCCGCGCCGGGCGTGCTGCCCTGCGTGACGTGAACAGCGGGCGTGGGCTCGCTGACGCACGCGCTGAAAACGAGCGCGCCACACGCCGCAATTGTTCGCAACGTGTGGCGCGCGCAAGGCATGGTGTTCGTCAGGAACGCGCTGCGCTCGCGCGTTCAGCCTTGACGTACGTCAGCCAGCCGTGCTTGTCCTCGAGCTCGCCGTGTACTGTTTGCAAGTAGGCGCGCTGGAGCTGTTGCGTGATCGGGCCGGGCTTGCCGGACCCGATCGGAATCTTGTCGACGGTCCGCACGGGCGTGACTTCGGCGGCGGTGCCCGTCATGAACGCCTCGTCGGCCGTGTAAATGGCCTCGCGCGGGAGCACGATTTCGCGGATCGGAATGCCGGCGTCCTGCGCGAACGTGAGAATCGTGTTGCGCGTGATCCCGGGGAGAAGCGACCCGTTGATCGGCGACGTGTACAGCGTGCCGCGGCTCACGAGGAACAGATTCTGTCCTGAGCACTCGGCCAGGCGTCCCTCGGTGTCGAGCGCAATGCCCTCGTCGAAGCCATTCACCAGCGCTTCCATCTTGATGAGCTGGCTGCTCAGGTAGTTTCCCGCGATCTTCGCGCCGGCGGGCGTCGTGTTCGGCGCATTGCGGACCCAACTCGAAACGCAGGCATCGATGCCTTCATTGAGCGCCTTCTCGCCGTGGTACGTGCCCCACTTCCAGCACGGGAAGTAGGTCTCGACCGGGCTCGCGAACGGCACCATGCCGGACGCACCAAAGCCCCGCAGGACCATCGGACGCAGGTACGCCGCTTCCATCTTGTTGCGCTCGATGAGCTCGCACGCCACGGCCACCAGGTCGTCCACCGTGTACTTGATCTCCATCCGGTAGATCTTGATGGAGTTGATCAGGCGCACCAGGTGGTCTTCGAGGCGGAAGATGGCGGGACCGCGCGGCGTCGCGTAGCAGCGAATGCCTTCGAACGCGGCCGACCCGAACTGCATCGAGTGCGCCAGGATGTGGACGTTCGCGTCAGCCCACGGAATGAATTCGCCGTCGCGCCAGATCCATTCGTTGGGCGGAAGCTTGCCCATGGGCGCCGGCATGTCGCGATTGGGAGCGGTTGACATGGTTATTTCCGGAGGTAGGCGTCGCTGCCATCGAGCCAATCCGCGCGCGGCGGATTGAACACGTCGACGTCGAGGGTATCCTCGAGCGCTTCGGCGCGGTGCGGTACGTTGCTCGGAATCAGGAGCACTTCGCCCGCGTGAATGTCGATGTACTCATTGCCGGGATTCGTCGCATGCTCGCCGATCCAGAAGCGAAGGCACCCGCTCACGATGTACGTCACCTGCTCGTTCATGTGATGGTGTCCCGGCACGACGCAGCCCTTCTTGAGAAACACCTGCGCGACCATCGTGTTTTGCGCGCTCACCACTTTGCGCGAAAGCAGCGGGTTGAGCTGCTCGGTCTTGACGTCATCCCAACGCAGCTTTGTGACTGCGGACATAAAAAACAGGGAAAGGGAAACGGGAAAAGGGAAAAGACTGAACAGGGGAAAGAAGGAGGAGGAGAGTTAAGGGGAAAGGAGCGACCACCACCCTCTCCTCAAAGAATAGGCCTTGGGCGTCGCCCAAGCCATGGTTGAAGGAAAAGCGGACACCGCGATCCGCGCGGTGTCCGCTCCTTTTCCCTCCTCCTTCTCCTTTTCCCTGTAGTGCCTTTCCCCTTTTCCCTTTTCCCTTTTCCCTGCCGTTTATTGGCTAATCGGTCCCACAATCCTGACTGTCGAGCTATCCCTGCGGCTCGCCAGGTGCTCGTCCATCTTGAGCCGCGGCACGCCGTTCACGATCCAGTCCGACGGTTTCTGGCCCTTGAGCTGGCTGTCGAACCACTCGCCCATGCGCGTGGCGTAGTCTCGCTGGTTCACCGGGCGCTGCAGGCCGTGGTTCTCACCCTGGTATTCCAGGAAGATGACTTGCTTGCCGAGCTGGCGGAGCGTGTTGAAGTACGTCACGCCCTGATTGAAGTCGACCGCGCCGTCCTTGTCATTCTGGAGAATGATGAGCGGCGTCTGGACCTTGTTCGCGAAGTTCACCGGTGAGTTCCGGAAATACGCGTCCCAGTTGTCGATGAAGTTGCCCTTGAACCGGCCCTGGCTCGCCTCGAAGATCGACGCGTCGGAGCCGCCGGTGTTCCAGTAGATCGACGCGTACATGCTCACCATGTTCGTGAGCGGCGCGCCTGCGATCGCGGCCTTGAAGATGTTGGTCTGCGTCACGAGGAACGCCGTCTGGTAGCCGCCCCACGAGTGGCCCCAGAGGCCAACGTTTGCCGAGTCGACCATGCCCGTTGCGATTGCGGCCTTTACCGCGGGAATCACGCACCACACCGCCGACATGCCCGGATCGTTCACACGATACACGATGTCCGGATCCATCACGATGTAGCCCCGATTCGTGTACAGCGTCGGGTCCGGTGCACGCGTGTCACTCGGCGCCACGAAGCCATTTTTCTGCTGTGAGCGCTTCTCGTAGATCGTCACGAGCATCGGATACTTCTTGCCGGGCTCGTAGTTCGCCGGGAGGTAGATCGCGGCCTGCAGCTTGTCGCCCTTCGCGCTCTTGTAGTCGATGAGCTTCGTGCCGCTCGACCACGCGAGGTCCTTCATCTGCGGATTCACGTCCGTGATCTGATAGCCGTCCTTGAAGCCCGCGCCGAAGACCCAGTAGTTCGGGTACTCGGTGAACGTCTGCTTTGTGTAGACGTACGTGTCGGCTTCCTTCGCCTTCTGAATGCTGTACCGCGCGTCTTCGAAGAAGATGGTTTTCGCGCCGGGTTCGTTCGGATCGATGCGCGAGAGCCCTTCCTTCTTGGTCCACTCGCCGTACGTCGCGAAGTACAGC
>DASRAP010000248.1:0-22236 GCA_035638155.1 Gemmatimonadaceae bacterium
TTCGCACGGTCTCGTAAAACCGCAACGCGGAGAAGCGTTGCGTTACGGTTTCTTGTAGACCACGCCGCCCTTCATCACGAACTTCACGCTGCTGATCGCGGCGATGTCTTTCGTGGGATCGCCGTCCACCGCGACGAGATCGGCCCACAGTCCCTGCTTGATGCTGCCCATGCGGTCGTCCCAGTGCAGCATCTTCGCGTCATTGATCGTCGCCGCCTTGAGCGCCTGCACGGGCGAGAGTCCGTTCGCGACGAGCGCCTGCACTTCCTTCGCGTTGTCGCCGTGCGCGAGGGGGCCGGAATCCGCGCCGTTGCAGATTGTCACGCCGGCCGCCACAGCCATGTCCATCACCGCGCGCTTGTTGCGGCCGCCGACAGACAGCGTCGGCACGTAACAAATGTGCTTCTCGGCCATGAGCTTGAACACTTCGGGCGTGCCGCCATCGCCGTGCTCGATGGTCGCGACACCGGCGATCGCCGCGCGCCGCATGCCCTCCGCGGTCGATGCATGCGCGGCCACCGGCCGCCCACCCGCGTTCGCCGTCGCCACGAGAAGATTCATTTCCTCCTGCGTGAAGAGCGGCAGCGTTTCGCCGTTCGGACCGTAGCGATAGTCCGCGTAGACCTTGATCCAGTCGGCGCCGTGCTTCATCTGGTCGCGAACAACGCGCACGATGCCGTCGACACCGTCGGCTTCTTCGGCACCCACGGGCACCATGTCGATCCATTCCGGCGCGAACGTCCCCGCCGCGTACCCTTTGGGCTGGTACGCGCCCGTGGACACGATTGCGCGCGTGGTGACGACCATGCGGGGACCGGGAATGATCCCCTGGTTGATTGCCATCTTGAGACCGACGTCGGCATAACCCGCGCCCTCCGTGCCGAGGTCGCGCACAGTGGTGAAGCCGGCCATGAGTGTGGCGCGCGCGTGATTCGTCGCGCGGGCCACGCGGAGCGCGAGGGGCTCCGTGAGCACCTGATCGTTCCACGACGTCTCGTTGTACGGGTGGAGCAGGAGATGCGAGTGCCCCTCGACCATCCCCGGAATCAGCGTGGTGCCCGGGAGATCGATCGTGGTCGCGTCGGCTGGTGCGGTCAGCGACGCCCGGGGCCCGACTGCCTCGATGCGATCCCCCCTCACGAGCACGGCCCAGCCTTCGTGCGGCGCGTCCGTGATGCCATCCCACACGCGCGCGGGTACAAGGAGCTCTACCGTGGCGGGAACGTTTGGATTGTTCCCGCCGCGGCCGGCGCCACCACGCTGCGCGTGGACTGACTGACTCGCAGTCAGCTCCGCCGCCGCCAGGAGTACCACAAGGGTTTTTCGCATGGACGATAAGATAGGGGCGGGCTTGGACTTCCGCGCTGTAGCCAGCAACCTGATCCACGCGGGCATCCCGACTCTCGTCTTGCGGGCGCCGAACGGCCCCCCGAACGCCCCGTACGCGATTCCCGGCTACAAGACGCAGCTCGCGATCCGGCCTGACGATGTGTCGCGTGCGGTCCCGCTCATTGCGCAACTCGGCTGGCGTTATTCCTGGGTGCGGAGCGGACTCATGCGGATCGTTCCCATGGAGTACTACTGGTGGGACGGCGGCCAGCATCTGGAGCTCTTCTGGGGATGTTCGGCGGCGCCGTTTCCGGCCGGAACATTGAGCGCGCTCAACGCCGAGCTATGGCGGCGCGCGCACTCCGCGCCTGAGGGATTTCTGGTGCCCGACACGGCGTCGCTCGCTGTCCACCTCGCCGTGCAGTCATGTCGCCAGGGTCGGAACCGCCGCTCCGATTGGCAACACTTCCTCAAGGTGCGCGAGCGCATCAGCGACTGGACGGAAGCGCGAGCGATCGCGAAGCGCGCAGGTGTGAGCCGCGCCTTGAGCCGCGCGCTCGGTGCAGCGGAGTGCGGCGCCGATGCGCCGGGCGCCGGTCCGGTGTTCGATGGCGTGCTCGAGCTCGCGTGGGAAGCCGCGACCGCCGTGCAGCGCCGCGTGCGCCCATCGAGACTGCGTCACATTCTCGACGGCTCGCCCGCGCTGGGAGAAGCCGCCATCCGTTGCCGCGTCGGAACGGTCGAGGTGCACGCAGATCCCGGCGTCTTCGTTCCAACACCCGACGCCGAACTCTTCGTGCGCGCCGCGCGCGAACACCTTGGAAATGCGCCGTCGCCAACCATCGTCGAGGTCGGCACGGGTTGCGGAGCAATTGCACTCGCGCTGGCAGCGGCGTACCCCGGCGCCGAAGTGCACGCGACGGAGCTCGCGCCGGCCGGCGTGCGCTCCGCACGCCAGAACGCGGCGCGACTCGGACTCCAGCACGCCACGTTTCATCAGGGTTCCCTTCTCAATCCCGTTCCCCGCTCGCTGGTGCGGTGCGTTGATGTCGTCCTTGCGAATCTGCCGTTCTACCCGGCTGATGGGTACGCGCCCATCGGCGCGGTTCCGCGCGCGACGATTCAGGGCGGCGGTCATGACGGGCTCGAATTGGTGCGGCAGCTCATCCGCGATGCGAGGCCATTGCTGCGGGCGCGGGGGCGCCTGTTCCTCCAGATGTTTGCGACACAGTGGTCATCGTTCAGGAGCGAGCTCGCGCAGCACGGCTACGCACCCGGCACACCTCGTGAAGTCGGGCCATTCGTGATCGCGCCGGCAGACTTCCTAGGGCACGGCCAGCATACAGCCACGCAGTGAAAAGCCCGGCGCACGCAGAATTCGCGCGCGCCGGGCTTTCCTTCTCCCCCCGGAGAATTCGTTAGCGCCGAATCTGCCGGCTGTCGCGGCGGATCTCCATGAGATCACGACGGATCTCTGCGCGCTCTCGGCGCGCCGCACGCGCGTTGTGATTCCTGAGCGCGGCACGGAGCTGCATCCGGTCACGGGCCAGCTCACGCCGATCCTGCGCGAGCTCACGATTCTGGCGCCCTCGCGCCTGATTCACGTTCTGCGCCTGCGTGGTCGCAGCGGAAAGGACAAGCGCCCCGGCGAGCGCAACGGTTCTCACAATAGTCGAAACGGTCATCGTGCATTCCTCGTGTTTGGCGCGGCGCCTATCGCCGCTCCCATCTGTCCGACGACGCGTTTTTCCAGCCGTTAATCCGCACGTGTGACGCAGCGTACAACGGTGACTCAGGCGAACGGTTTGTCGATCGCAACAGCCTGTTTGGTGAAGAAATGCGGGCCGTCTTCGGCGACATACAGGCAATCTTCGTGGCGGATGCCGAACTCGCCCGGAATCGCGATCGTCGGTTCGTCACTAAAGCACATGCCGGCCGCGATGGGCGTTTTGTTGCCCTTCACGAAATTCGTCCACTCGTGGCCGTCCATGCCGATGCCGTGTCCGG
This sequence comes from Gemmatimonadaceae bacterium, assembly GCA_035638155.1. Lineage (GTDB taxonomy): Bacteria > Gemmatimonadota > Gemmatimonadetes > Gemmatimonadales > Gemmatimonadaceae > DASRAP01. The sequence continues at coordinate 3,337 of DASRAP010000248.1, forward strand.
TACGGTGCGGCAGACCGGGCACCTTGTAGCCGGGGCCGAATCCGGCTTTCTCGATCACGGCGCGCGCGGCCGCGTCGACGGCTTCGCACGGCGCGCCAACCTTGATCGCGGCGAACGCGGCGTTCTGCGCCTCGAGCTCGGTGTTCCACACGTCGATCATTTTCTGCGTTGGCTTGCCGAACACCGTCGTGCGCGTGATGTCGGACTGGTATCCCTGCACGCTCACTCCGTCGTCGATCATGACGATGTCCCCCTCTTTCAGCGTCTGCGGCGTGCTGCTTCCGTGCGGGAATGACGTCCATTTGCCGAACTGCACGGCGACGGCGCCGCTGTAGCCGAGCGCAGCGTACGCCGCATCGACGTTGCGGTTGAGCTCGGTCTGCGACATGCCCTCGCGCAACGTTGCGAGGCCCGTCTTGAACGCCGCCAGCGTCACGTTGTTCGCGTGCTGCAAGAGCGCGATCTCCGCCTTCGACTTGATCATGCGGCAACCCGCCGTGACCGGCGTCGCGTCGACGACGTCGAACCCAGGTGCGGCCTTTGCGATGCCGTTCGCGATGAAGAACCGGACGCGCTCTTCGACGCCAATGCGGCGGTACTTCGCACCGCGATCCTTCACGATTCCCGCGATGACCGCGTACGGGCTCTCGTCTTCCTGCCACACGCGAACTTCTTTTCCGAACTTGATGAGCTCGCGCGCGCGATCTTCCTCGAAGCCGGGACACACGTAGGCGACTTCGCCATTCGCGGGGATCACGACGCCGAACGTGCGCTCGCTCTGTCCCCAACGCATGCCGACGTAGTACGCGCAGCTCGTCGTGCCTTCCATGAAGATGGCGTCGATCTTCTGCTCGTTCATGAGCTGTTGCGCCTTCGCGATGCGTGCGCGGCGCTCGTCGTCGCTGATCGGCGTCACGCCGGCCGTCATCGGTTTCAGATCACGAATGACGGCCGGAAGATCCTGCATGTTGTTGTCGGAACTCGACTTGTTGCTCGAGCCGTCAGCGCGTGCGCAGGCTGCGGCGCCGGCGCCGAGGGCGCCGACGCGGAGAAAGTGTCTTCGATTCATCGGCATCGGACTTTTCCAACGGAGGTGGGTGGCGAACATTCTACGCGTCGGCGCAAGGAAATGCCTCCGTGTGCAGTCTTTCGGTGACGCGTCCGCCAAGCCCCACTCGGGTTCGTTGACACGGACGCATTCCCCCGCAACGTTTCGGAAGGCGCAGTCGGAGCGCCTCCGGTCCGCGGGCAGGGATTGTCCCATCCGATGTTCGGCCCCTCGATGTACAACTCACCTCTTTTCGGGCCCATTCGCGGACGCGGGCCATACGAAAGGAGGCTCCATGTCCGGCACTCGCCCTGACGGCGACGGCGCGACGCCATCGGCGCCGCTCCCCCTTCCCGCCCGTCCAAATCTCCAGTTCGAGCGCAAGCGCGCGAAGAAACTCGCGCGTCACATGCGCCACTCGCGCCCGGATGCACAGCTGGCCGACGCGCAGTTTGCGATCGCGAGGGAATACGGGTTTTCGAGTTGGCCAAGGTTGGTGGACTACTTCAGAACGCTGGAACGCCACGAGCATGCCGCCGGCCCGCCGGCATGGTATCCGGCCGAACGATTCGACCAGCAAGTTGCGGCATTGATGCGCGCCCATCAGCAGAAGGCCGAGACCGCCTGCGCGCGTCTTGCGATGTTCATTCCGCGGTTTCTGGATCTGGCCGCGCGCGAGGTCGCCGATGCAGTGGTCACGACGGATGAAGCACGGCTCGTCATCGCGCGGGAAAACCGCATGGCGAGTTGGGATGCGCTCCTCGAGTGGCTCGCGGCTGAGGCGCCCCTTCATCAGGGCGGGTGGAACCGGCACGAATCGCCGAGGATGAAGGCGGCGGCGGTCATTCGCAGCGGCGATGTGGACGCGCTTGCAGCGCTCGTGGAGCAACACCCCGAGCTCATTCGCCCCGTTGACCGCTTCGCGCTGCGCACGGGGGGCAACGTCATGTTCAATGCGCTGCATCATGAAGAGGAGACACGAACCCCCGAGGCCCGCCGCCTGGTCGAGTATCTCGAGTCGCGCGGCATGTCCCGTGTGGCAACGCTCAACTACATGTTGCTGACGATCATGGGATTTGGCTTCTCAGCAAGAGAAAGTGTCAATAAGCGGAAAATGGATTGGCTCCTGGAGCGAGGGGCTGATCCAGGATGGGTGGCGCCGAATGGCTACACGGTGCTCGAACACATGCTGACGCGAAACCGCAGCAGGGACGAAATCAACCTGATGCTGCAGTACGTCAAGCCGCGCAAGGCGCTCTGGATTGCCGCAGCGCTGGGAGACGTCGAGCAGCTCCGCCGGTATGTCCGCGATGATGGATCGCTCACGCCGGCGGGGCGCCAGCACCGGCCGGATCTGCTCGCGCTCGGGCCCACGCACTTCCCGGCGACACTGACGGGAACCGATCGTGAGATTCTCGCCGAGGCATTCTACATGGCGTTCATCAATGAACGCTACGAGTCGATGGACTTTTTTCTCGCCCGCGGCTTTCCGATCGATTACAGCTATTGGGGCTACACGACGTTCCACTGGGGGCTCAACTCACGCAACGCGCGTCTCGTCGAGTACTGCGTGGCGCACGGCGCCCGCGCGGACATCGACGGCTCTACCGCAGAAGAGAAAGACCAGTGGTTGTTCGAAGCAGACCCGACCAGCGACGACGCGCGACGCATCTACGAGTTGTCCGGCGGAAGAAACTACGATGCCGTGCTCGCACGATACCGCGAGCGTCAGCAACAGCCACCCGAACTGACCCCGCCGTATGTGAGGCTTCTCGAGGTCGCACGAGACATCGCTGCAGCGCGCGAGCAGGAGGAAATCACCGACGAGAACATCTTCGTTGCATTCCTTCGCGACGAACGCGCGTTCCCCGCGGCCGTTCTCGGCGGCTTTGGCGTCGACCTCGCGCAGCTACGCGAAGACTACGCGAGCCAGCTCAATCCCATTCCCGTTGCCGGGCGAGACTTGCCCCTTGCCCCTGATGCCAAGGCCACCGTCGACGCGGCGATTCAGAGGCGGTCGGCGATGCACTGGCGCAAGGTCGGGCCGCCGGACGTGTTTTGTTCTCTCCTCTCCAGGCGCGACACGCCGCTTGCGCAAATGCTCATCGCGCGCGGACTCAGATTTGAACAGCTGCGCGAGCAGATGGAACGATGGTGACCCCTGCTGACGTTCCGGTAACGTCGTAACGCTACGCTTCGCGTATCCACACGATGGACTCCGGCGGACGCGGCTGCGGCCGAGGCGGCTGCGTCCCCGGAGGTGGTGCAGGAGGAGGCGTTGCTGGTGCGGGCGGCGGCGGGGTCCACGGCGGCGCGGGGGGATTCCGGTTGTAGCGCGTGTAGTTCGGAATTGCGAGCATCGGCGATCCGTCCGCGAACGTTCCCTTCACGACGACGACACCACCGAGGAAATCGCCGCGCCACTCTTCGGTGAGCGCGCTCGACGGTGGCAGCGCGTTCGTGACGTCCTGATCCGCTTTCTCGATGTTGTACACGATCGGGCCGCGGCGAATCGCAACCTTCCCGGCATCCACCGCAATCTTTTCGCTCGCGTGTACGCGCTGAATCGGCATCGGGAGCTCGAATGTGATCGTGTCACCCGCGGTCCACGCCCTTCGAATGACGCAATACCCATTCTCCATTGCCGGTTTCACGCTCTTTCCATTCACGGATACGGCGGGGACGCCGCTCGCGACGGGCGTTGACGTGTACAGCGCGCTCACATCCCTGTTCGGTACCCGGAGGTTGATCGAGAAAGTCGCGCGCGCGGTGGGGTTCACCGTGATCGACACCTTCCCGTCCCACGGATAATTGGTGCTCTGCACCATCTCGACGTTCGTACCTGAGACGCCTTCCACGGTAATCTCGCTTCCCGCAAAGAGATTCACGTAGATCGCATCCTTCGACTTCGAGTACATCCACGTGGGCAGCATGAGCAGCGTGCGGGGAATGTTGCCGGTACAGCACGGCACGGAATGCCACGACGTGCGCTGCGAATTCTGATCGAGCGGGTTCGTGTAATAGAAGTGTTTGCCCTCGAGATCGAGCGCGCCAAGGAGCGCGTTGTACAGCGTCATCTCGTAGAGGTCGGCATACTTCGCGTCGTGGTACGCGAGGTGCAGCTTCCACTGGAAGAAGGTTTCCCCGCAGCTCGAGCACGCTTCGCAATACGCGTTGTTGCGCAGCGAGTAGTTGGGCCCGAACCCTTCCGAGCTTTCGCCGCTCGCGATGCCGCCGGTCACGTAATACTTCCGATGAACGATGTTGTCCCAGAGCGATTTTACCGCGCTCTGGTAATCGACGTCGTGGGTCTCCGCGGCAACATCGGCCATGCCCGAGTACGTGTACGCAGCGCGCACCGCGTGTCCGACCGCTTCGTATTGCTGCACGACCGGGAGATGGCTCTGGTCATACTCGCTGCCGTTCTTCCGGCAGTCGAGCAGAAACTTCGCCAGTGAGATGTAGCGGTCGCCCTTCCCGCCACCCTCGATCTCGTTCACATACCGTCCGAAGCGCACCAGTGCCTGCTCCATCTCCTGATGGCCGTCGAACCATTCCTGTTTCGGCGCCGGCCCGATGTGATCTGCCCAGCAATCGGCGAGCTTTTTTGCGGCGTTATACAGCCGCGCGTCCTTGTGATCCGTCATCGAGTAGTGATTGATCGCGGACTCGATGAAGTAGCCGCTCACGTACCCTTCGTGATTCGCGCGCGCGCTTGGCTGCCATCGCTGCGTCCATTTCGCGCGCCCCGCCGCCGGGTAGAACTGCCCGTCGGGCAATGCATTTCGCAGCGTGTACGCAGTTTGCAGGTATCCGTCGGGCTCCTGCGCCGCAAGAATGATCGGTATCCAGCGCTCGAGCGTCTCGCGCATGTGCTGCTGCGCGGCCAGAATCTCCGCGTCGCCTTCGGCGTCGACCATCAGCGCGAGGCTCATCGACTCGACGGTCTGGTGCACCCACGCGTTCGAGAACACGTACCCCTTGTGCGGCGCAGCCGGCTCACCGCGCAACGCTTTGGCGGCCTCGACAAAATTGTCGAGACCGCCCGGGCCCTGCTTCACCTCGGTGCTCTCGCACTCCTTGATGATGTGCGGAATCCACGAGGTGATGATGGCTTTCGTGCGCGCGCGCCAGAGCGGGCTCGTGATCTTGTGCTTTCTCGTGACCACGGGCGCAAGTCGTTCCGGCGGAGGCGGAAGCTCGACTTTGACCGTGAGTGATGATGTGATCTTCTCGCTGCCGTTGGTTGCAGCGACGTCGAGCACGTATTCGCCGGGCTTCGAAAACGTCGCGGTCGTGGATGCAGCCTTCGCGTCGGCGAACGCGACATCACCGGGACCCGAGCGCTTGAACCACGTGATCGACGGATCCGGCGCTTTCACGGAATCCGCCTGGGCGGCACCGCGCCCGCCGCCGCGGCCGCCGCGCGGGCGCGCTCCGTATCCCGCCCACCCGTTGAGATATGTCTTGCCGCGCAACATCACCACGCGGTCGACGCCCGCTTCGGCGGCGAGTGGTTCGGCGCTCAGCGAGAGTCCGTCGCGAAGCTCTCCCGTGAGTGGTGACGCGACAACGGAAAACGCCGCGAGCTTGCCAAGTGTGCCGAGCGCGTCGCGGCGAGTGATTCGATTGGAACGATCCGTCATATCAACGCCCGGTGAGTTTGTACTCGACGATCCGAACGGCGGACAGCCCGTCCGGGCCCTCCGACTGACGATAACCAAGCCGGGTTCCCTGAATCATCCCCTCCGGCACGAACGGCCGCGCTTCAAGCGGGTGAACCGGGCCGAGTGAGGCAAGCACGACGCCGGCGTTGGCGTCGATGACTTCGACGTGGATATCGATCATGGCGCTCATCGCCTTCTCGGCGTCGCTGGGCGACAAGCCGACGGGAATCCTGAACTCCTTGTTCGGAACCATCAGCACGACATAGAGCAGTCCCGTCCCGTCGTGATGAAGCACCTCTATTTCAGGCGGAGGAATCGCTCCCGGCGTGCTGGCAGGCAGCGAGCGCGGGAACCAGCTCGCACTGCGCCGCAGCGTGCGAAGGCGCGTGCCGTTGGTATTCCACAGCTCGAGCTCGTAACCCCAGCCGGAGCCGTCGGGCGCGGCGGCCCAGAACGTTCCGGCACCGCCACTCGCGATCCTGCGCGCGCCGCGTGCCGGCGCATACCCCTCGGGCGCCGCACCAAATGACCGGATGACTTGCGGAGTCTGCCCCGAAATGTCGACGACGCTGAACGACGACGCGCCCGATTGTCGCGCGGCCACCACGGCCCCACTCGCATCGAGCGCCAAAGACGCGGGTGCCATGCCGGTCATTCCCGCCGTCATCGACTTCTGAAAATCGAGCGCTGGTCCGAGCACGGACCACTGCTGATTCCGGTCCGCGATGTAGACCCGACCGCCGCGATCGAAGAGAAATGTTTTCAGGCCACGAGCGAATGCGCCCGGACCGCGCCCTTCCGCTCCCACGTTTCTCAGCAGCCGTCCATCCGGCGCCCAGACGCTGATCTCCGCGGATGTCGACGCCGATGTATAGAAACGTCCGTCAGGCCCGCGGCCGATGAACCCCGCAATGATATCCGACACTTTGCCGTCGGCGTCGGCGCGCAGCTCGACCTGTGTGTTCGCGAAACTGATTGTGCACGCCGGCCGCGCGACATCGGGCACGACCACGATCTCACCCGGTGTGAATTGCCGCGGCGCCGGTCGTGCGCACGCGCTCTGAGCCTCGGCGGTTCTCATGCACAGCGCAACGCCGATTACCCATCGCCGCATATGGACCGTCTCCTTATTGCTTGCCCTGGGCTTTTCGCTCGGCCTGTTTTCGTTCGCGCAGCGCCTGCACGGCCTCCTGGAATCCTTCCTGATTCATGGCGCGCTGCGCCTGAAAGTTGATTTCCCAGCGCATCGACTCGAGCGCGCGCTGTTTCTCGACGAGCGTCGGATTCGCCGTCGTGTTGACCGGGAGCAACGCGAGCAGCATCGTCGGCAGCTTGAACTTGCCGAAGTAGATCCACTGCTGGTCGACACCGTATTTCTTCCCGTTCTTCTGCACGGTCCAGTCGCCCGGGGCTCGCCCTGCATTTGCCTGCGAAACGGCCAGCGAATCCCAGTACGCCTGCACCCACGCATGCATCACGCTGTCCGCGCCGCGATACGCGGAAGAGAGAGGGCCAGTGGGATCGATGCGCGGACCGATCGGCCCGGGAATGAGACGCGGATCCTTGACGCCGGGCGAAAGACCGGGAAGCCCGCGCCCTCCACCACCGATCGGCGGACTCTCCGCTGCCGCTGAGCCTGAATCGGGGCGAACCGCGCCTGCGCCGCTCGGCGGCGCACCCGCCGGCGGCGCAATGATCTGATCAACGACCTGTGGCTCGTCGCGCTTCTGCTCGGGCGGAGGCTGCTTCTTCCGCACTGTGCCGGTGTCGCGCTTGGGCGGCACCGGCGACTTCACGAACAGCACGCGTTCCGGAATGACCTTCGGCGGCTTCTCGTGCATGCGCATGAACTCGAGCGCCGGAATGACCGCGACGCCCGACAGGAGCGTGAAGACCGCGACGTGGATGACGATGGATATGACGAGCCCGCGACGGTCACGTGGACCCTCGCGTTCTCCGGGCGGACCCAGCTGCAGTCGCTCCGGTGCCTTCACGCCCGCTCGGCCACCACCGGTGAACTGACTGTGCTTACGCCCACGATCTCCACCTCCACCACGTCCCCTTCCGCGAGCGGCGAAATACCGCTCGGCGTTCCGGTCAGCACGAGGTCGCCCGGAAGCAGTGTCATCACCTGCGATGCGTACGCGAGAATATCTGGAATGGAAAACACCATCTCGGTTGCGCGCGCATGCTGGCGCACCTCGCCGTTCACGCGCGTGAAGATCTCCATCGAGGACAGATCAGCCGGCGCCTGCCCCATGGGGCCGACCGGGCAGAAGGTGTCGAAGCCCTTCGCGCGCGTCCATTGCCCGTCCTTCTTCTGCAGGTCACGAGCCGTGACATCGTTCGCCGCGACGATGCCCTTGATCCCCGCGCGCGCCTGTGCAGCGGTCACACGGTAGAGGGGCGCGCCGATCACCACGCCGATTTCGCCCTCATGATCGACGCGCGACGACGCGCGCGGCATCACGATGGCTTCGCCTGACGCGATGACGGCAGTCGGCGGCTTGAGGAACAGGAGGGGGGCGGACGGGACTTCGCTGCCCGTTTCGGCTGCGTGCTCCACGTAGTTGCGGCCGACACACACGATCTTGCTGGGGGTGAGTCGCATCTTCTAATAGTACCAGTTCAGCGGTTTGAACGTTGCCCGGATGCGTAGAATCCGCGGAGATCTCCGTAGATCTCCGACCAGGGTCCCGTCAGACGGCGCGCGGGTGGCAACGCGTCGAGGAGCGTTGCGCCGTAGGACTTATTGAGAATCCGCGAATCCGCGAGCACGATCGCGCCGCGGTCCGTGCGGGTGCGGATGAGACGCCCGAACCCCTGTTTCAGCCTGAGCGCCGCGTGCGGCACCATGTATTCGCGGAAGGCGTCACCGCCCCGCTGCGTGATGGCTTCGCAGTGCGCAGCCGTGAGCGGTTCCGTCGGCACCCGAAACGGGAGCTTGGACAGGATGAGCCCGCGTAGCGCGTCACCCGGAACATCCACCCCCTCCCAGAACGTCGTCGTGCCGAGGAGGATCGCGCGCCCCGAGGCGCGGAAGCGATCGAGCAGACGCTCGCGCTGTTCTTCACCGTGGACGAGCAGCGGCCACCGCGCGTCGACTTTTCGCGAGCGCAGCAGGACAGCCGCTTCGCGCACGTCGCGGTGGCTGGTACAGAGCACGAAGATTCCGCCGTCGCTCGCGTGGGCGAGATCGGCGGCGTAATCGACGACGGCCTGGACGTGCGCGCGCGCCGGCGCGTTCGGTGCCGGCGCATCGTCCGGAATCGCGAGCACGGCCTGCGTCTGGAAATCGAAGGGCGACCGATACGCCGCCGCGACCGGCTCGACGTCGTCTTCATCGAGCCCGAGCCGTGTTCGCACGAAGCCGAACGTTTCGCCGATCGCGAGCGTGGCACTCGTGACGACCGTCGTCTCCACTTTTCGGAACAGGTCGTCTCTCAGCACCGGCGCGAGATCGAGCGGCACCGACGTTACCGCAACGTTGCGCCCCTGCTCGAGGCGATCGGTCCTCGCTTCGCCGCGCGCCTCGATCCACCGAATGAGCGCCGGGCCTCGAGAATCGGAATCGAGCCCCGACCGGAGCGCGTCGCCTGCCGCTTCGAGGCGCCGGCACACCGCCTTGATCTCGTTCAGAATCGGCCCGAACTCTTCTTCGCGTTTCGGGTCCGTCTCGAGACGTTCGCGAACGGTCGTGAGTCCATCGCCGAGCATCGAGAGCTCGGATAAGAGGTTCTCGAGCGCCTCGCGCAGGCCGAATCGCCAGACATCGGCGTCGTCAAAGGCATCCGTGAGTCGGACCACGTTTTCATTCGTCGTCGACAGCCAGGCATCGAGCAGATCAAACACTCGGTTCCCGTGGTCGCGGACGCTGTACACGGCCGGTGCGAGGCGGTCGCGCACGAGATCGAGCGACGCAACGCTGAGCAGATCGCGGCGTCCCGCGAGCCGGGCGATCAGCGACGGCAGGAGCCCCTTGCCTTTTCGTTCGAGTCGCGCCGCGAGGCGCTGCAAACCGCGGCGCGTCGCGGTGGCACCGAGATGCTGCGCGGCGGCGTCCTCGAGATGGTGTCCTTCGTCGATGATGAGACGGCCGTACGCGGGAAGCACCGCCGCTTCGTTCCAGTTCTGGCTCGCGCGCCGCACGGCAACGTCGGCCATCAGCAAATGGTGATTCACGACCACCACATCGGCTTCGGCGGCGCGCCGCCGGGCCTTGAACACGAAACAATCCGTGAAATGCTTGCACCGGAGGCGCGTGCACAAATCGCCTTCGGCGGCGACCTCATCCCAGAGCTCGCCGCGCGGGGCCGTCGGCAAATCGGCGAGCGTGCCGTCGGACGTTGCGGACGCCCAGCGCGAGATGCCTTCGAGCTCCCCCGCGAGCTCGGGTTCGAGGAGCATGGCCGCGCTGTCGCGCACCTGCTCGAGGCGCTGCAAGCAGAGGTAGTTGCGCCAGCCCTTGAGCAGCGCGAAACGAACCTTCTGCTCGCTCAGTGCGCGCTCGAGAAATGGCAGGTCCTTGGCGACGAGCTGTTCCTGGAGCGGAATGGTCGCGGTCGCCACCACGGTCCGTTCGTCGTTGAGCGCGGCCCAGCGGAGCGCGGGCACGAGATACGCGAGCGACTTGCCGACGCCCGTGCCCGCTTCGAGCAGTCCGATTCCTCCAATCGAGTAGAGCTTCGCGATCGCGCCGGCCATCTCCCGCTGGCTTTCGCGGTCTTCGTACGCTCCGTGCGTGCGCGCGACGGCGCCGTCGGGACCGAGAATCGCGTCGACATCGGCGTGCTCGAGCGGCGTTCGCTTGTTCGCCCGCGGCACTTCGACCACGACGTACATCCGCGACGCCTCGTTGTCGACGATACCGAATCCAATGCCGTCATCGTGCATCCGCGCCGCAATCTGCATGTCGGCGTCTGACGGCTCGAGCATCCCCGACGGATGATTATGGATCAGCATCTCGCCACGCCGTGCGAAACCGGGCAGCGCGAGCACCTGGGCGACGCCGCCGCGCGCGACAACACGAACGGTCTGCACGACGCCGGAATCATCGACGCTGCCGACGAAACACACTTCGCGCCCGCCGGCGAGACGAATGGCCGCGCGAAGGGCTGCGGCCGCGGCTGCCGCGATCCGGGTCCGCTCGCCATGCCCAGCGCCCGTTGCCCGCTGCCCGTCCGGCGCCCGCAAACCGGCTTTCACGTCTTCAGCGGCTTTTTCTTTGCGGCCGGGAAGAGAACGTTGTTCAGAATCAGCCGGTAGCCGGGGGACGTCGGGTGCAACGCGAGCTCCGTCGGCGGGCTGCCGATGTTGTGCTGCGGATCCTCGGGATCGTGCCCACCGAGGAACGTCCACGTGCCCTTCTCGTAGTGGCCGTGGATGTACTTCACCCATGGCGCGCCGGGCTCGTTCGCGAGAATGGTTACGCCGGGCTTGAGCACGCGCTTGAGAAAACTGGTCGTGACGCCGTAGTAGTCGGGAATCACGTTCCGGTGATTCTGGACGAGCATCGCCGGAATGGGATCGAACTTCGCCGCAAAATCGAACAGCGTGAATGCGCCAAGCGGCTGCTTGCGGGCGGGCACGTTCACCTGGTGTCCGTCGATGTCGCTCATCGCGCTGACGGCCGCACCCGTTTCCACCTGCGCGCCCTGGCATCCGAACGCGCGCGACCAGTCCATCTTGGCGCTCGCATCGGGATCGACCGGCGTGCCGTCCGAGAACGCACCCGCGATGTCGACGTTCGCGCCGGCGTTCGCGAGCTCGAGCGTTTCCGTGGCGCCGCACATGGCGAACAGGAATCCGCCGTTCATGACGTAATCGCGAATCTTCGATGATACGCCCTTCTTGAGGGCGGGCACGGAGGTGAACCCGAGGTTGCGCGCCATGAGCTGCAGCATGTCCCGCTGCGCGATGTACCACGGCGCATCGCGGTAGCTGAGATGCAGCTTGTGCAACTGCCCCGTGAAATCCTCGTGGTGCAAATGCACCCAGTCGTATTTCGCGAGATCGCCCTTCAGCACTTCTTCGTCGTAGAGCTTCACGTACTCGATGCCCGCGTATTCCATTGCGAGCGTGACGGCGTCATCCCACGGCGGCGCCGTCGGAGGCGTATACACCGCGACTTTCGGCGCTTTCTCCAGCGGCACGGCGTCCATGTTGCTCGCCGCGACTTCGCGCCGCATGTCGGCGATCGCCGCGGCGTCGAACTCCTCGAGCACGACGCCGGCGAGTGCGGCGTCGCGGCGCACGGACGGCGATCCCGGCAGCAGAAACGATCCGCCGCGGTAATTCAGCAGCCATTCGGCGGACTGACCGTCCTTGATGGTGCGAAACGCGAGCCCGTAGGCCTTGAGATGCTGGCGCTGCCCATCGTCCATCGGCACGAGCACGTGATCGGCGGCGGGCGCGCGCAGAATGCCGTGCAGCGGCGCGATGGCGGCGAACGCCGCGGTCCCGCGCAGCAGGGCTTCGCGCCGGCTGATCCGCTCCGGACCGAACTGCGTCATGCCATTACTCCGGACGCTCGGAGCCCGATGTCTTCGCGAGATCGAGCTCGTGCCGCGCCTGTGGCAGCAGCGCACTCTCCGGCCACGTCAGAATCATGTGTTCAAGATGGCCGATTGCGCCCTTCGTGTCACCGCGCCGGCGCAGGAGGCGAGCCCACTCGAGCTCCGCTTCGGCGGCCTCGGGCGAGTCCGCGTGGCTGCCGAGCAGCTGCGTCCAGAGCGAGATGGCGTCGGCTTCGCGCTTTTGCGCCAGATGAATGCGCGCAGCGACGAGCAGCAGGATGCTTGCCGCATCGGCGACTTCAGGCACCGCCCGCACGAAGGCCGCGGCCGCTTTCGCCGAATCTCCCCGCGCGAGCGTCAGGAATGCGGCGCCGGCGAGCGGAGCGTTCTCGACACGTGTGCGCGACACGAACGAAAACGCGAACACGGCTTCGGCAGCGCGCGGATCCGCGCGCTTGAGTCCCCGGCGCGCGCCAGCCAGGTTGCCCTCGTAGAGCGCGAGCCAGCCCGCCAGCTCGTCGTCGGCGTCGGTGGCCGCTCCACTCAGCATGGCGCGAGCTTCGGTGACTCCTCCGCCCTTGATCCACGCCCGCGCGACCAGCCTGCGCATGTCGTTGCGCTCGTTCTCGCCGAGCGAGGACTCGAGGTCGGCGTACGCCTTTTGCGCCTCGGCACCGCGGCCGAGCGCGGCGAGTGCCCTGAGTTTCACCGGCAACGCCGCAACCGGTCCGTCTTTCGGGCCGAGTTTTTCCGCGGCCTGCGCCGCGAGCAGGAGCGCGGATTGCGGATCGCCGCCCTCGATGGCGTTCGTCGCCGCGCGGAGCGCGATTCTCGCGTCGGGGCGCCAGCGCTGCAGCGCGATGAGCGCGTCGCGTGCCGCGATGTATTGTCCCCCACGCTCCGCGTCCAGCACGAACGCCTGCCAGAGAGCGGCCGTCGAATCATCGAGCGTGAGCTCGGACAGCGCCGTCCATGCCTCGCGTCCATTTCCCCACCCGAGCTCGAGCGCGCCGAGCAGCTTGCGCGGGCCCGGTGTGACGGGCGGGCTCAGCAGCACCGCCCGCACCACGCGCCGCGACTCGAACGGCGCGGCGCGCAATGAATACGTCGCCGCGGTGATGAGAAAATCCTGCTGCGTCACGGCTTCGCGCCACGCAACCGAGGCATGGTCCCACTGGCCGAGCGCCGCGCGCAGCTGCGCGATTTCGGTGGTGAGTCCCTTCGTGGATCCGAGATTGCGCTGCGCTTCACTGATCACCGTGTCGACGGTCGAGGCGCGTCCGGCGTCGAGCAAAATGTGCGACCACGTGCGATAGGGCTCGATTTCGCCCGGTGCGGCGGCAACCCACGCCAGGTACGCGCCCCGCGCGTCCGCCTCGCGGCGCGCCGCGTACAGCGCACGAAGCTGCACGGCACGCGCCGTTGGCTCCTTCGGATTCTGCTTCACCTGCCCGGCCGCAACGTCGGCGAGCGAGTCGTTCCAGCCGAGCTGCGTGAACACGCGTTCGAGGCCGAGGAGCGCGGCAACCGCATCGGAACCCGTCAGCGCATCGCGATATGCGGCCGCCGCGGCGCGCAAATCGCCGTTCGTCTCCTGCTGCATGGCGCGGACGAGCGGCGAGTTCTGCGCGGATGCCGCGGCCGCGATGAACATGGCCGCCACACCAACGAGTCTCGCCGCGCGAACGATGTGGCTACTGCTTTTTCGCATTCAGCCGGCGGAAATACTCCTGGACGAGCTGGCGGTCTTCCGCCGAGAGACCCGTGAGCTCCTTCCAGGTCGGTTCGCGGAACTGGACCGCGGGCGTGCCGGTGGTGATGCCCGTCTTCGGCGCATCGGAGACAATGCCCTGTCCCGACTTCGCTTCACGCTTGCCGGATTCGTCGCGCTCATCCTGCTCGAGCGTGCGTCCCGCATCGAGCATGCGGCGGAAAAGCTGCGACTGCCGGTCCACTACGGAACGGTCGAGCTCGCCGCGCTCGAGCTGTTGCGCGATCTGCCGGGCTTCACGCGCCAGCGCTTCGGCGCGCTTCGTGGGATCTGCGTCCGCGGCGTCCTGCAGTTTCTGCGCAAGCTCGCGCTGTTTGTCCGCGAGCGGCTTCACCGCTTCCTTCTGGGCGGCGCCGTCGCCCACCTGCTGGAGACTCGGCAGGAGCTGTGCGGCCGCGCCGTTGAGCTGCGCCTGCTGGCCCGCCATCTGCTTCATCTGCTGCATCATCTCCGGCAGTCCGGACGCCGTCTGCGAATTGCCCGCGCGCTCGCGATCGCGTGACATCGACGCTGCGGCCTGGCGAAGCGCATTTGCAGCATCCTGCATGGACCGCATGGCCTGACCCATCGCTCCGTCATTGAGGTCGCGGGTGGCCTGCGCGACGCTCTGTTTCGCGTCGTCCATCGCTCGCTGCGAATTCGGCGACACGAGCGCAGACTTCTGTCCCTGCTGCTGCAGCCGGTCCGCCGTTTGCTCCACGCCTTGCTGCAGCGCGCCCTGCTGCGCACGGAGCTGCGTGCTCGCGCCGTCACGCGCCTGCTTCGCGATGTCTTCCTGCTGGCGCGCCATCTGCTGCGTTTCCTGGATGGAACGGTCGAGCGCGTCGGTGATTTCGCGCTTCCACTGATTCACCTGCGCTTCGCGCGCCTGCCCCAGCGACTCCGACGCCTTCTGCATCGCCTCAGCGGCCTGCTGCGCGGCGCTCTTCTCACCGCCCGACTGGCTGGACGACTGGCTACCCGATTGTCCGTTCTTCTCGCCGCCGGCCTGTCCGTTCTGACCCTGCGTGCTGCCCGCTTTCTGCCCCTGCTGTTGCTGCTGTCCGCCCGAGCCGCCGGAACCCTGGCCACCCATGGCCTTGCTGTCTTTTTGCGCCGAATCCGGCGGCGCCTTTTCACCACTCTTGTTCTGCTCGGCGATCGCTTCCTGCATCTTGCGCAGACTTTCCGCTGCGTCCTGCGCCGCCTTGTCCACGCCGTCCTTCGCGGCCTGCGCGTGCTCCTTTTGCAGCCGGTCGGCGAGCTTCTTCGCGTCTTCCTCGACGGACTTCGCGCGGTTCGCGAGCTGCTCTGCCTGCGATTTCTGATTCCCCTTGCCCGCGGAGTCGGCAAACTGCTTCTGCTGCTGCGCGAGCTCCTTGGCTTCGTCGGTCATGGACTGCATGCGTCCTTCCAGCGCGGCGCGTGCGAGCATCTCGCGCGCCTTCTCGAGCGCCTCGCGCATGTTCTGCTGTGGATCCTGCAGCTTGTTGAGCGCGTCCTGCATTTCGTCGCCGCTCATCTGCTGGCGCTGCGCTTCGAGATCGCGGAGCTGCTTCTGCATCTCGGGCGTCATGGCTTCGCGCAGCAGCCGCTGCGCTTCCTTGAGCTCGGCGCTCATCGAGCTGTCGAGCACGCCCGCCTTCTGCAGCTCTTTCGAGAGGCGGTCGGCTTCCTTGGACAACTCCTGCATGCGCTCGCCGAGCGCCTTCTGGTCGGCAATGAGCTCGCGCGCGCGCTCCTGGGATTCGAATGAAGCGGCATCCTTCGATGAACCGCTCTGGCCCGCCTTCGACGCATCGGCCTTGTTGCTCGAGCGCGCCGCATCGGCGGTCCGGCGCTCGAGACTCTTCTGCGCACTCGCGGCGGCGCTTGCGCGTGCCACGGCGGAGTCGGCGGCGGAGTTGGCGGCATCGCGCCGCGCATCAGCCGTCGGCACGCGAAGCTCGAGCGGACGGCTCGTGCCCAGACGCCCCCACGGCGCGGCGTCGCGTGCTTCGGCCACGACGAACATTGCGTCGCCCGGGGCGAGCTTTCCGACCGAGAGGTCGAGCTGGATCTCACCGATGTAGCGTCCGCCGCTCACATCATTGAGGGCGGTGGTTTGTTCGTTGTCGCGCTTTCCGGCCGCCCGCTCCGTCCACGTGTGCAGGGACACGTTGCGCAGGCCGTGATCATCCGTCGCGGCGACGAGGAGGCGCACGGCGTCGTTCGGGGAGACGAGCGTGTCGCGCGTCGGCGCGACGATTTCAATGCGCGGAGCGGAGTCCGGCACCACGTCGACGGCGATGGACGCCGGCAAATCCGCATTCGTGGTGGACGACGTCCAGCGCCACGTGCCGCTGGTGCTCGCGACGAAACGGCCTTTCGCGCGGCCGGCTTCGAGCACGAACACGTTCGTGTCGCGCTCACTCGCGAGCGTGAGCTTCGCGAGTCCTGCCGCACGCGCGGTCACGTCGACGACCGTCCCCTCGGGGAGCGTGAGCACGTCTTCGGCGGTCAGCACTTCCGACGCGCGGCCGAGATACGCGGGATACACGGCGCGCAGAGCCACGTCGCCGGCGAACGGCCGCTCGACGACTTTTACCGTGAGCGAATCGCTCTGCGACCGCCCGTCGCTCGACACGAGCATGATCGGCGCGTCGACGTTGCCAAGCGGCAGCCGTGCGCGGCCGTCGTGCACGAGCAGCGTCGTATCGCGCCAGCTTCCGCCGGTCGCGCGCCACGAGAGCGCCACCCACCGGCGGCCGGTCGCGCGCACGATCGCAGTCACCGAATCGCCGCGCAGAATCGACGCGGGAGTTTCCTGGAGCGAGAGCGAGTCGAGCAGCGTGCCACGCGCGGCCGCGATCGGGTGAATCAGCGCGCGCCATCCGTCGGCCCCGCGATTCGCGCTCGCGGCCGTGCCCAGCCCTGCGACGACCACTGCGCTCAGCGCGCCCGCCGCACCGAGCGACAACCGTCGTGCGTGCCGCGGCGCGAGCGCACCGTCGCCCACGAGCCCTCCCACGTAGTCCGCCTGCAGACGAATGAGAGAACCGCCGCGCGACGCCAGTTGCACGAGCCCCACGAGTGCGCCGTTCCGCAGACCGCGCTCGGTCTCCGTCGCGCGCGCGAGGGCGACGTCGGTGGCGTCGCTGGCGAGACGCCGCGGCAACAACCGAAACGCGTAGACGATGCACGCGCCCGCGACCAGCCAGAGCGCGAACGGTACAAAGCTCGGCAACGACAGCCAGCGCCCGCCCGCGAGCAGCAGCGCGCCGCCCGTGACGAACACGGTCGCGATCGCCACACCGGTGGCCGCGCCGGCAAACAGGATCTTCCGGCGTGCGCGTGCGCCTTCCGCGCTGACTCGCTCGACGATCGTCATGAGCACGTCATGAGTTGGGCCTGCTGGTGGCGGCGTACACGAAGAGGTTCACGCCCATCTTGAGCGCCTCCTCGTGCAAAGCGGGGGGATCGCCCGGATACGTGCCGACATCCTCCCAGCCGTTTCCGAGGTCACACTCGTAAGTATAGAACACGGCGAGCCGTCCGCCGATGTAAATGCCGTATCCCTTGGGCGGCTTGCCGTCGTGCTCGTGGATCTTGGGAAGCCCGCGCGGGAAGTCATAGACCAGATGATATATCGGATGGTCGAGCGGTACCTCGACCAGGGGACGATCCGGAAATACCCGTGCGATCTCGCGCCTGAAGCTTTCGTCGAGTCCGTAGTTGTCGTCGACGTGCAGAAAGCCGCCGCGCGCGAGCCACTCACGCAGCCGCTCGATCTCGATGTCGCTGAAGTGAATGTTGCCGTGGCCGGTTACGTGGAGAAACGGATACTCCCAGATCCGCGCGTCCGTGAGCCGAACGCGCGCTTCGTCGGGGTCGATCGCAAGCGTCGTCCGCGAGCGAATGGCGGAAATCAGATTTGGGAGACTCGACGGATTCGCGTACCAGTCACCGCCGCCGTCGTACTGCAGGCGGGCGACCGCAAGACGCGGCGGCGCGCTGCGCCACCCGCCTCCGGTGACAGCGAGACAGCAAACAACGATCGCGAAAAGTGCGCGGCGGGGAATCATTCGTGGGCGAGGCGGTAAGCGAGATTGCGCGGAGCGCGATGCTCCTCTGATAATCGGCGCGCGACCTCCCGGGCCGGAAGGCCTTCCTCCCGCCACGTCCGCGCCAGCGATGCCAGCGCGTGCTCGTCGACCGGGACCTGCGCCGCACCTTCCAGAACGATCACGACCTCGCCACGCGGTGGCCTCTCAGAGTGATACGCGGCGAGCTCGTTCACCGTTCCCCGGCGCACGTCCTCGAAACGCTTGGTGAGTTCACGCGCGACGATGGCGTTTCGTTCACCCCACCCCGCCTCGGCCCACGCCGCGAGCGTATCCCCCACGCGCTCTGGTGATTCGTAACACACCGCCGTGTGCGGAAGTGCGTCGAGCGCCGCCATGAACTCGGCGCGTTCCCGTCCCTTTCGCGGCACGAATCCCATGAACGTGAACGGCACGGGAGCGAGCCCGGAGACGACGAGCGCGGCGAGGAGCGCCGACGCGCCCGGCACGGGCACCACTGGGACGTTGGCCGCGATCGCCGCACGCACGAGCCGTTCGCCCGGGTCAGACACGAGCGGGGTGCCGGCGTCGGACACGACCGCCACCGTCTCCCCTCTCGACAGGCGCTCGAGCACGCGCGGAATCATGCTCGCCTCGTTGTGCTCGTGCAGCGATGCAAGCGGCGTGTGGGCGTCGATGTGTTGCATCAGCACGCCCGTCGCGCGCGTGTCCTCGGCGAGCACGAGGTTGCACGCGCGCAGAATGTCAGCGGCGCGCGCGCTCAGGTCACCCAGATTACCGATGGGAGTGCTGACGATGTAGAGCGTGCCGGCGCTGGTCGCGGTCACGACACGCTCATTCCGTCAGCGTCGGTCAG
>DASRAP010000249.1:0-4731 GCA_035638155.1 Gemmatimonadaceae bacterium
GATCTGCGGGTGTCGACGCTCCCGGTGGCGCACGGCGAGAAAGTGGTGATTCGCGTGCTGGATGCGCGGGACACGGTGCGGGGCATGGAAGCGCTCGGCCTCGACGACGACGCGGTGGCGCACATCGAGGCCCTGCTGGAAGCGCGCGAAGGCATGATCATCGTGACCGGGCCGACGGGCTCCGGAAAGACGACCACGCTCTACTCGATCGTGCGGCGTGTGCACCAGCGCGGCGTGAACGTGGTGACCGTCGAGGATCCCGTCGAGTACCGGCTGAACGGCGTGGTGCAGGTGCAGGTGAACGAAAAAACCGGGCTGACGTTTCCCGCGGCGCTGCGCTCGATCCTGCGCCAGGATCCCGACGTGATTCTCGTTGGAGAGATTCGCGATCGCGAGACGGCACAGATCGCCGTGCAGGCGGCGCTCACGGGCCACCTCGTGCTCTCGACGCTGCACACGATCGACGCCGCGAGCGCCGTCGCGCGCCTCACCGACCTGGGCGTCGACGCGTCCAAGACGGCGACGGCGCTCAAGGGCATCGTCGCCCAGCGGCTGCTGCGCCGGCTCTGCCGCGAATGCCGCGCGGTCGCCGTCGGCGCCGCGCATGCGGCCCTTCGGATGACGGGTGACCCAGCGCGCGTCTTTCACGCCGTGGGATGTGCGGCGTGCTCGGGAACGGGCTATCGCGGGCGTATTGCGATCACCGAGGTGCTCATCGTCGGTGCGGAGGTGGAGCGCCGCATCGCATCGAACGAATCCGCCGCGCGGATTCTGCTGGCCGCGCGCGACGGCGGCATGCGTTCGCTCTGGGAAGCCGCGGTGCGCCAGGTGCAGAGCGGCAACACGAGCGCCGACGAGTTGTTACGCGTGCTCGAACGCCCGGGCATTGCGGAGCTCCGGCATGGGACCGCGCGCGTCGCGCGCACCCCGAGGCCGCCACGAGCGAATGCGTTCGAGCTCGTCGACGCGCGGCCCGCGGTCGTCTCTTTGCGCGCTCCGGTGCTCGTTGCCGATGCGAGCCCGGAGTCGCGGACGTCGGCGCGCGCGCTGCTCGAGGGTGCGGGCGTCACCGTCTTCGAGGCGGCCAGCGCGTCGGAAACGCTGGACATGCTGGACCGTGTCGCGCCGAAGCTCGTGGTGGTCGACACCGCGCTGCCCGGGCTCGACAACGCCGCCATCATTCGCCGCGTCCGGAGCCACGCGACGCGTGCCTTCGTCATCGTGGTCGGCGAGCGCGCCGACGACGATCAGGAAGCGGCCGCCATCGAGTCGGGCGCGTCGGACTTCATCGTGAAGCCCTTTCGCCCGCGCGCGTTTATTGCAAGACTCCACGCGATCATCGGCGATCACGGGAACTGACATGCCGCGGTCCACCGCGAAAATCGAGCTCGGCGTCGTCGACGTGCTGGTCGTGAGTCCGCACGCGAGCTCGTGGCGTGTGCTCGTGATGCAGCGCGGCGGCAAGACCCGTTGTCCGGGTGCGTGGGAGATCGTGCACGGCCGCATCGAGCGCGGAGAAACGCCGGAGCGCGCGGCACTCCGCGAGCTGCGTGAAGAGACCGGACTCGTGCCCGACAAGCTCTACAACGTCACGGTGCACGCCTTCTACGTGCACCACATTCGCACCGTGGAACTGGCGGCGGTGTTCTGCGCGTTCGTGCGCGGTGCGCCGCGCGTCACGCTGGGCGACGAGCACGTGCGCTACGAGTGGCTCTCGCGCGCGCAGGCGGCACGGCGTGTGACCTGGCCGAGCGAGCGCGACGCGCTCGCAAGAGCGTGGGCGCTGCTCAGGCGCGGGAACGCCGGCGTGGCGGACGACGTTCTACTGATAAAAACGAAATGAAAGTGCAAGAAGAATTGGAAATGCAAGTTGAAGGTTGAAGATGCGGTGACGGCGGCGCTTCAAACTTCAATTTGATTTTCAGGATTCTACTTCAGCTTTCATTTCGTTTTTCGCTATTCGTCCGTCCGGTCCAGTAACCGGTCGCGCGCCGTGGGCGCGTTGGGTTTGACGCGGATGCTCTTGGCCGGAATGCCGACGTTGACGTGGTAGGGCCGGACGTCCTTCGTCGCCACCGCCATTGCGCCCACCATCGCGTTCGTGCCGACCCGCGTTCCCGCGAGCACGGTCGCGTGGTACGTGATCCGCACATCGTCCTCGAGCGTCGTCACCGCGTTCGTGACGTCCTTCTGCTCGACGATGCTGTGCGTGTGGCTGTAGATGTTCGCGTAATCCGAAATCGACACGCGATTGCCGAGCACGAGGCCCCCGCGGTCGTCGAGGAGCACGTGCCGGTGCACGACCACGTTGTCGCCGGCCTCGATGTTGTATCCGAACGAGAACTCCACGTGCTGAAAACACTTGAACGCCGCGCCGCAGCGGCGAAAGATCATCGGCGCCAGGAGCCGGCGAAACCGCACACCAAGATCCACGTTTTGCGCGCCCAGCACCGTGCGGTCGAACGAATACCACATCCACAGGAGCGGCTTCACGCGCTGAAACTTCGCGTCGTCGCACTCGGCGTAATACTCGGGCTCGAGCGTCACGTTGCGCGGATCGAGCGCCGAAAGCGCAAGCCGCGTGCCGGGCGCGAGGGTCTCGTCATTCACCGCCGTGTCCCAGTTGCCGGCGTATTCCGGGTACATGATCTCGCACAACGTCTCGCGGCAGATGACGGGGCGGTCCGCATCGGCTTCGCTCAGTCGCGCGCCGAGCCGGTCGAGCCATGCGTCTGCGATCGTCGCGGCAGGGACCGGCGCGACGGTCCGCAGCGGTCGCATGACCATCAGCGCACGCCTCCGCGCGCGGACGCCCGCGAGCGGATTCGTCCACGCTCCGCTTCGACGCGCTGCACGATGGTCTGCCAGTTCCCTCCACCCGTCTGCGTGCCGATCGTGAGCGTGAGCGGCGGCTGATTCGGGTTCAGCTCACCGTCGAAGACGATGAGGCCCACGCGGACTTCGCGCTGCGGCACGCGCTGGTCTCCGAACCCCGGCGTGATGCCGATGACGTCGACCGGTTTGTAATCGCGGTTCTGATTCGTGATGATGACGTCGCGGGCGTTGAACGGCGCCTCGCCCTGCTGCACGTTGCGAAACGTGAACCGCCACACGCTCAGGCGCGCGAGCCCCGTGCGCCGCGCAATCGTGTCGAGCTGCGCGCGCTTGCTCTCGCGAATACGGAGGAGTCCGGCGTACGAATCAGGAGACAGCGTGCGGATGAAATCCTCCGCGAGCGGAATGGCCTCGACGTTGAGTCCGTTGGCGCTCACGTTGACCGAAATGTCTTCCTGGTGCAGCGAGCCCAGCCCGGCGGGAATGAGGCCGGCGGTGTCCTGTTGCGCGGCCGGCGCGGGCGCGGGAAGAGGCGCGGGTGCGGCCGACCCGCCGCCGCACGCGGGAAACGCCGCGATCGCCATCACCGTCAGCGTGCCGCACAATTGGTTCTGAACGCGCTTCACGAATTCCTCCACGGAGGCTGGTCGAACAAGGCCATGACCGATGCTGCGAGCTCATCGCGGCCGGCGCCGGTCACACTGCTGACCGGCAGGACGACATCTTCTTCAACACCGAGCGCGCGCACGAGTGCGGCAATGCGTGCCGCGAGACCTCGCGCGCTCAACTTGTCCGTTTTCGTTGCGACGATCAATACGGGAACCCCGACGCCCCCGAGCAGATCGAGCACCCCCCGGTCCGCTTCGGACGGATCGTGCCGCACGTCGAGGAGAAGCACGACGCCGCGCAGCTGCTGCGACGACGCGAGGTACGACTCGATCAGCGGCCGCCACGAGGCGCGCGCGGTTTTGCTCGCGCGGGCGTATCCGTAGCCCGGAAGATCGGCGAGCACGAACGTCCCGTTCACCGAAAAAAAGTTGATTTCGCGGGTCCGCCCCGGCGTCGTCGACACACGCGCAACCTTTTTCCGCCGGACGAGACAGTTGATCAGGGAGGACTTGCCGACGTTCGAACGTCCCCAGAACGCGACCTCGGGCAGTGTGGCGTCCGGACGCCAGCCCTGTGCCGACGCCATGCCGCCCAGAAACTCCACCGAACGGATGGGGAGCGGGTCGGCCGTGGCGTTCAATGTGCGACCGTCGTGGCCGCTCCGGCCGCGTCGCCCGCGCCGCGGGTTGCGCCCGCGGGGACAGCTGGGCGGCGCAGTGCGATCGCGAGCACTTCGTCCATGGTCCGGACCGGATGAAACACCGTGCCCGCCCGTACCTCCGCGGGAAACTCCTCCAGTTCGCGCCCGTTGGCGGCGGGGAGGATGACATGCCGGATGCCGTGCCGGTGCGCGGCCACGGATTTTTCCTTGAGCCCGCCGACCGGGAGCACGCGCCCACGCAGCGTGATTTCGCCGGTGGCCGCAACGTCGCCGCGCGTCGGAATGCCGGTCACCGCGCTCACCAGCGCGAGCGCAATTGCGACACCGGCCGACGGACCGTCTTTCGGCGTTGCCCCGGCCGGAATGTGCACGTGCACGTCGAGGCCTTTCGGAAATTCGCGGTCGATTCTGAGCGTGGCCGCGCGCGAGCGCACGTAACTCAGCGCGGCACTCGCCGATTCCTTCATGACATCGCCGAGCGTCCCGGTGAGCTGCAGGCGTCCCCGGCCCGGCACGATGCTCACTTCGACATCGAGCCGTTCACCGCCGGCGCTCGTGTACGCGAGCCCCGACGCGACACCCACGCGGTCGGTGATCTCGTCGTCATCCGTGTCGTACGGCGCGAC
>DASRAP010000250.1:0-2725 GCA_035638155.1 Gemmatimonadaceae bacterium
ATCTCAATGGCGGCCGCGTACCCGCGGTTGCCGTGTCCCTCGCCCGTCGGCTCAGTGAACGGCGTCCACGCGAGTCCGTCGTCGGGGAAATTGAAACGCGGCGGCATGACACCGACCACGACGCGCTGATACCCGTTCACCGTGATGGTTTTGTTCAGGATCCCGCTGTCGCCGCCGAAACGGCGCTTCCACAGTGCATGACTCAGCAGGATCACGCGGGGCGCGCCACTCACGGCCTCGGCTGAGTCGAACAGCCGGCCGAGCATGGGCTGAACCCGGAGCAAACGAAAAACACTCGGCGACACGGTCGCACCGTTCACCCGTTCAGGAGGCCCGTCGCCGTCCGCGAACGCGTACGTATTCCAGCTCCAGATGCCCATGCCGGCGAAGGTCGTGTTCTGCGCGCGCCACGACGCGAAATCGTCGAACGAGATGTTGATCCCGCCCAGATCGCGGCTCACCATGTGCGCGTAGATGGTGACGAGCTCGTCTGACCGCGGATAGGGCAGCGGGCGGAGGAGCACGCTGTTGACCGCGCTGAAGATGGCGGTGCTCGCGCCGACGCCGATCGCGATGCAGAGCACGGCGACGGCGGTGAATGTCGGGGCTTTTCGCAGCGAGCGCGCGGCCACGCGCAGGTCACTCACGATATTGCGCATGCGCTCCGTGCGCGAGATCCGGCGCGCGCGGCGCTGGTCGATGCTGAGCACTCTGCTCCGGATCTCGCGCTCGTCCCCGAAGTCGCGCAGGGCGGCTTCGCGGGCGGCGTCCCGGTCCAGACCGCGCTCCATGTGCTCGCGCGTCCGCATCTCCAGGTGAAACGCAATTTCATCGTCGACGTCGGTCCGCACGTCGGCGCCCCAGAACCGCAGCGATCGCCGCCAGTCAGAGCGCGTCATCGTCCGCCGCTCGCGAGCTCCGGTTGCGCCTTCGCGTCGAGCACCTTCGCCACCGCGCCGGCGAAGGCGTCCCAAGCGGAAATCTCCGCCCGGAGCTGCGCCCTCCCCTTCGGGAGGAGCCGATAGACCTTGGTGCGGCGCTTGGTCTCCGAGAGCTGCCATTCGGAGTCAATCCATCCGCGCTCTTCGAGGCGGTGGAGCGCCGGATACAGTGAGCCCTCGCCGACGGTGAGGACGGATCCGGTCAGGTGCTCGATCCACCGCGCCATGGCATAGCCGTGCGCGGGCCCCCAGGTCAGGGTCTTGAGGACGAGGAGGTCGAGCGTGCCTTGCAGAAGATCAAGAGGAGGCCGAGCCACGGAAGCATACCCATCGGGTGTCGATGTATTGATGCGATTCCATACATCGAATGTCAATGGGTGTGACGAACCGCAAGGCCCGCCGAGCAAGCGAAAGGCTGGAGTGCCGCAAAAGCGACCCTCCAGCCCACTAGCCCTCCAGCCCTCAAGCCCTAGTGCTGTGACGCTGGCGTGGCCTTCATGTTCTTGGTCGAATACTTGTCGAACCACGTCCGCAGATAAAGCTGCGTACGCAACCAATTCGACGGCGTGCTCGACGTGCCGTGATACTCGTTGTTCATCCGGATCATCATCGTCGGCGTGCCATGAATCTTGAGCGCGCGATAGAACTCCTCGATCTGCGGAATCGGCGTGCGGAGATCGAGCACGCCCGTCATGAGCAGCGTCGGCGTCTTGACGTTGCCCACGTACATGATCGGTGAGCGGCGCAGATACTCCGTCGGATCTTCCCAGAACGGCTTCTCGAAATTCTCGTACCAGCCCGCGCCGTCCGTCTGACCCACGAAGCTGATCCAGTCGATCACCGGACAGAGCGACGCCGCGGCGGCGAAGCGATTCGTGTGGCCGACGGTCCACGCCGTGAGCACGCCGCCGCCCGAGCAGCCGAACACGTACATGTTGCTCGCGTCGATGTACCCGCGGCCGATCACGGTATCCACGCCCGCCATCAGGTCATCGTAATCCTTGCCGGGATACGCGTTCTTGATCTCGTTCGTGAACTTCTCGCCATACCCGGTGCTGCCGCGCGGATTCGTGTAGAGAATTACGTAGCCGTTCGCCGCGTGATCCTGGCGCGCGTAATTGAATCCCACGTTGTACATGGACTGTGGACCGCCGTGAATCTCGAGCATCAGCGGATACTTCTTGCTGGGGTCGAATCCCGGCGGCTTCACGATCCAGCCCTGAATGCGAAGGTTGTCCTTCGACGTGTACCAGATCTCCTCGGTCTGCGCGAGCTCCTTCCCGCCCAGCACGTCGTCGTTCACGTGCGTGAGTTGCGCAAACGTCGCCGCGGTTCCTGCCGCCGGAATGCGGAACGAGTTGATGTCGTTCGGCGTGGTCGGATTCGAGCGCACACCCACCGCGAGTCCGTTGCTGCCGATGTCCGTCACAGTCAGCATGTGCTTGCCCGTGGTGACCGCTCTCGGCCCGCCCGTCGACGCGGCGAAATAGAGATTCTTCGAGCCTTCGCTCTCGACGCCGAAATACACACCGCTGTTATCGGGCGCCCAGATGATCGCGGAAATCGGACGATCGAGATTGCCCGACACGAGATGCGGATTCGAGCCGTCGGCATTCATCATCCAGAGTTTCGCTTCCGCCCACGCGGAGTGGTCCACGGAGTCGGCGTGCATGAACGCGATCGTGCGGCCGTCTGGCGACACCTGCGGGCCGTTGCTCGTGCCGTTCATGTGCGTGACCTGGCGGATCCCGCCCGTCGCGACATCCACCGCATAGATGTGCGTC
>DASRAP010000251.1:0-52891 GCA_035638155.1 Gemmatimonadaceae bacterium
CATGCCAACTCGGTTTCCACGCCGTTCGCCGACGCCGCGGCAAGATTGGCGTAATTGGGCGTGTTGGCCGGCACCACCGAGACGTACTGGATGAGATCGCGGAATCGCTGCGCGAACGCGGTGACGCCCAGCGTTCCACGCCGGCTTGGCGTGGAGTACTCCAGGCCGGCTTCGAACGTCCGCGTGCGCTCGGGCGTGAGCCCAGGATTTCCCGTGACGAAACCGGTGGCAAAGTTCTCGAAGAACGACGGCGCCTTGAATGCGGTCCCGCCGCTCGCACGTACGCTGACCGTCGGCGAAAGCTGCGTCGCCGCCGCGAGCCGCCAGGTGGTGAACTCGCCGAAGGCGCTGTTGTCGTCGCGCCGGAGCCCGACGGTGTAGGTGCTCTTCTTGCCGAGGTTGCCGAGCAGCTGGCCGGCGATTCCCGTCGTCGTCCGCGTTGCAGTGAGGTCGCCGTCAAACGGTCCGAACGCACTCTCGGAATGGAACGAGCTCACTTCGTGATCGCGCGCGCGGTCCACCGACAACGTCAGCTCGTGAGCGTCGTGTATGCGCACGATCGCGCGCCCTTCAAGAAGGTTCCGCGTGACCGAGCCCTTGGACGTAAACACGTCCTGGTCCGCAGCGTTGTCCGCGAGGTCCGTGGTCGAGGGCTGCGCGAGGTCGTGCGCGGCGCGCGCGCGCAACGTTACGCGCTGTGTGAGCTTCCACCCGCCGTCGGCAGAGAGCACTTCGCGGTTTTCGTGGGTGAACGCGTTGCTGTCCTCCGGCACGCCCGCTGAGTTGGTCGGGTAATGGAACGTCGACTTCGTAATTCTCGTGCTCATGCCCAGGTCGCCACGCGCACCGCGCAACCTCCATGCGCCACTCAGCACGTCGTCGCGATAGAAGCTGTTGAACGGATAGATGCCGTTCGTCAGATGCCGCGTCGCGTCCAGTGACCACTGCAGGCGCGCACGCCCGCCGATGGCTCCAAGGCCGTAGTCCCACGTTCCGTACGTTCCGCCGCCGACGTGTCCCGTGAGACCGGGCGACCGCGAGCCCGTTCGCGTGAAGATCTGCACCACACCGCTCACCGCGTCGCTGCCGTAGAGCACGCTCGCCGGCCCGCGCACCACCTCCACGCGCTCGATGTTGTCCAGCGTGAGCTGGCCGAAATCGTACGCGCCCCCGGGAGTGTTGAGCGGAACGCCATCCACGAGCACCTGCACGTAGTCGCTCTCGCCGCCGCGCATGAACAGCGCCGTCTGGCTGCCGAACGACCCGCTCGAGACGACGCTGGCGCCCGGCACGAGCCTCAGCAGGTCCGCGACGTCGCGTGCACCCGATGCGTTGATCGCAGCGCGGTCGAACACCGTCACGCTGATGGGCTGGCTCTTCGCCGGCAACTCGGACCGCGTGGCGGTCACCGCGACGGCCGGAAGCCTGGCGAGCGCCGTATCAGCACCCTGCGCGAGCGCGCCGTTCGCGCTCGCGATGATTCCCGCCGCGACAAGAACACTTCTCATGACAAATGTCTCCGTGTGTACTGCTGTGTACTGCATCAGCTGTTCGCATGCGACTTCGGCGCCGGATGTGGCGCGCGAAGGGGCACGAGTGTCGGTGCGCCGACCGCCGGGTCGCGCGAAACGACAAGCGGCCAATGATAGACCCGCTCGAGGACATCGCCGCGCATGACGTCATCCGGGGCGCCGCGCGCGGCGACGCGCCCCTGGTCGAGCAAAACGATCGACGTCGCGAAACGCGCGACGAGATTGAGCTGGTGGCTCACGAGCATCACCGCTCGCCCGTCCCGTGCGAGCGACGCCAGCAGCTCGAACTGCGCCATCTCGTGGGCGACATCCAGAAACGTGCTCGGCTCATCGAGCACGATCGTGCCGGCGTCCTGCGCAAGCGCGCGCGCGAGACGCACCCGCTGCCATTCCCCGCCCGACAGCTCGTCCGTGCGGCGCTCGCGGAGCGACTCGGCCTGCGACTGCGCGAGCGCGCGCGTCACCGCCTCACCGCCGGAAGCGCTGCCGCCGCTCCAGCGCGCTTCGTGTGCGTATCGCCCCAGCGCGACGTATTCGTCGACCCGAAGAGGAAAGACCGTCTCTTCCCGCTGCACCACCACGGTCACACGCTGCGCAATATCGCGCCGCGTGAGCTCGGTGACCGGTGCGTTGTCCACCACGATGCGCCCCGCCGCGAGCGGCACGCGGCCGAGCAGCGCACGCACCAGCGTGCTCTTGCCACTCCCGTTCGGCCCGACCACCGCAAGGATCTCACCCGGCGCAACGGCAAACGACACGTCGTCGACGGCATTCCTCTCCGCGCCGCGGTAGCGCACGACGATGTTCTCGAATGCGATCATCGGACGCGCCCCAGGCGCACGAGAAAGAACGGGACACCAACGAGCGCGGTCACCGCGCCGACCGGCAACTCCGCCGGCGCGCGCAGCGTTCTCGCCACGGCGTCGGCGAGAACGAGCAGCGCGCCCCCGATGAGCGCCGACGCCGCGAGCAGATCGCGCGCCCGGCGCGCGCCCATGGTCCGGGCGAGCGCGGGCACGACAAGCCCCACGAATCCAATGAGTCCCGCGGCCGCAACGGTCGCCGCCGCGAGCAGCGACGCCGTGAGAAAGATCGAACGTGCACTGCGGTCGACGTCCACGCCGAGGCCGGCAGCGGCTTCTTCGCCGAGCGCGAGCGCATCGATGTCGCGCGCCCGCACGAACACGAGCATCGCCAGCACGCTCACGGCAGGCAGCAGCCACGTCACGTCGCGCCAGCTCGCGTCGCCCAGGGAACCCATCATCCACCAGAGCGCGCCACGCACGTTGTTCCCCGGCGCGTTCGCGAGCGCGATCATGATGGCCGCGTTCGCGAACGCGCCGACCACGACGCCGGCCATGAGCAGTACACGCGGATCGAATTTCCCTCCCGCGGCGCGCGCGATCGCGAGCACGAGCACAATTGCACCCGCAGCGCCGACAAACGCGGCGAGCGCTATCACGGCTGGCGCTCCCACGCCCGCGGACGTCACCACGACCGCGCCGACTGCAGCTCCACCCGACACCCCGAGCAGATACGGTTCCGCCAGCGGATTGCGCAGCACACCCTGCAGCGTTGCGCCGCTCATCGAGAGTGCGGCGCCGGCGCCGACGCCGAGGACAACGCGCGGCAGTCGCACGTTGCGAATGATCGTGGAAAGCGTCGCGTCCGCGCGCCCGGCCAGCGCGCGCACCACATCGGCCGGCGTGATATGCACAGCGCCTACGCCGAGGGCGATGGTCGCGGCCGCGAGCAGCACGACAAGGAGCACCGCCCAGCGCATGGCATTCATTTTCCGCGCAGCCCGGGATGCAGCAGCTCGGCGAGATGATTCGCCGCTTCTCCCAGCCGGACGCCCGGCCGGCTCACGATCAGCGTGTCGTATGCAACGACATGACCTTCGCGCACCGCGCGCAGCGCACGCCATCTCGGATCGGTGCGAATGGTCCCGGCGCCCGATGCCCCAATCAGCACGATGTCCGGATCCCGCCGCACCGCTTCCTCGAACGTGACGTTCGGTGACGGCGCGTCGAGATCGGCGAAGATATTGCGTGCGCCGGCGGCTTCGAGCAGGTCATTCAGGAAACTTCCCTTTCCGACGGCCATGAGCGGCGCTTCCCACAACGGCCAGAGAACTTTCGGTGCGGGAAGCCCCTGCACTCGCGAATGCGCGCTCGCCACCGACGCGAGCACCGAATCGCGCACGGCGGCCGCGAGGGTCGTGTCTCCGATCGCCCGCGCGAGATCGACGATCGCCTTCGCAAAGTCGCCGATCCGATCGATGCGCTGCGTGAAGGTCGCGATACCCGCGCGGTGCAGCGCGTCACGGGCCGCCCGATTCTCCGCGCTCGCGTAGAGCAGGACGAGATCGGGACGCGCCGCCACGATGCGCTCGACGTTCGGCCGCATGCCGTCCCCGAGATCGGGCACCGCGAGCGCTTCCGGTGGATAGCTGTCCCAGTGCGTGCGTCCCACGAGCCGGTCACCCGCGCCGAGTGCGAATACGAGCTCGGTCGTCGCCGGATTCAGCGAAGCGATCCGCGTCGCTGGCGTCGTCGTGCGGACTGAGTCGCCGAATGCGTCCACGACGAGCGGCGCACCCGCAGCCGCGGCTCCTGCCGCGCCATCCGCGCGCGCGACATCACGCTCGCGTGAGGTGCACGCGAAGGACGCGACGAGCGCGCCAACAAACGAAATGATCCGGAATGAACTCACCAGCCCCAGCCCTCCCCCGAGGGTCTGCTTACGTGGCGCGGGACGAGGGCGTCTCCTGACTTCGGGCCGTCTGGCTCACCTTCCCAGCTGCACGTGCGCAGCCAGTGGTGTTTCGAGCAGACGTTGTGTAGTGCCCGTTACAGTGGCGGGGCCGCACCGGACTTTCACCGGTTTCCGGAACCTCCACCCGCAACTTCAATTATGCGCGAAGTCTAGAGTCGGTCGTCGCGCTCGGCAAGGACGTTCGTGAGCTCGGAGGTCAGCGCCTCGCGCTGCGCGGTGTAGGCGGCGCGCTCATGATCGGAGAGCGTGCGCCGCTCCATGCGCGCGTCCAGTGCCGCGATGGCGTGCGCAATCTCTTCCGCCCGGCGGGGCGTTTCCTTGATGGTGACGTTCACGCGGCCGGGGTTGAGCGTGAGGCGCGTGAAACCCAGCAGCAGGACGATGCCGAGTGCGGCCACCCCGGCTCCTATATAGATGGAGCGCGCCGACAGGCTTCGCGTTCCGCCGCCCCCGCCCCCCACCGAGAACACCGCATTGGGCGACACGTTCTGCGCGAGGAACCGCTGGAACGACCGACCCTGAATCACGACGGGCGCCTGCGCAGCGAGGCGCGCGCCCGATACGGTTGCGCCGGGATCTTCCGCGAGAACTTCGAGCACAGACAGTGAGTCTCCCGCCGGAAGTTTCGTCGTCCGCTGCGCGGGCACGTCATAGCGGATCTGCAGCTGCCGGACGCCCGGCGAGATGGGCGCGTACACGGCGACTCGTCCGCGCTCGACCTTCACGGCATCGGGCGCGATTTCGCCGCCGTCCGCGTGCACGTTCTGCGCGTCATCGGGCAGCTGGAACGACCAGGCCGGGTGCGAGGGCGTCGACACGTGCGTCTTCGCGCTCGTGTTCTCGAGCCAATACACTTCGGCGATCGTCTGGCGTTTTGCAGTGCCACGCGCAAACACCACCAGATGGCGGCTGCGCGTGTCCACGCGCGGTCCCGCGCTCGTGGTATCGAACACGACCACCTCGGCCGAATCCCCATGCACGTCCGGACCGGTCAGCGGCGACGTGAAATAGGCCACGCCGCCATACGTCGAGCTCACGAAGTACACGGCCGAATCCTGCGTCGCGCGGTACCGGAACGTGTACATGCCGTTTGCGTCCGATCGCACCGAATCCACGGGGCCGGCCGCCGCGCGGCCGACGCGGTGCAGCACGACCGTCGCGTTCGGCAGCGGACGTGTGGTGTCCTGCGAGGCCAGACGCACGGAACCGCGCACCACTCGTGCCTGCTGTGCGCCGAGGGCGACAGGCAGTGCGATGGCAGCGAACGCGATGTTACGGACGAAACTTCCCAAAGTCCTCGGGCCGGAGCGTCGACAGGTGTCGCTGGAGGGATTCCGCGGAGAGCTCATCCGCCGGCTTTGGCGGCGGCTGATATTCCGCAGCCCCGCTTTCGTCTTCCTCGCCGGGGACGAGCAACAACTCCTCTGCCGTGAAGATCGGCGCGCCGCAGCGCAGGGCAATCGCGATCGAGTCCGACGGGCGTGCGTCGACGGTGAAGATCTCCGTTCCCTTCAGCAGCTGCAGCTCGGCGTAATACGTGCGGTCCTCGACTTTCGTGATCGTGACGCGGCGCAGCTCGGCGCCAAGGGCGACGATCAGACTCTTCGCGAGATCATGCGTGAGCGGACGCTCGCGCCGGATGCTCTGCAGGTGAGCGGCGATGGCTTCCGCTTCTGGACGGCCGATCCAGATGGGCAGAAGCCGCTGGCCGTC
This sequence comes from Gemmatimonadaceae bacterium, assembly GCA_035638155.1. Classification (GTDB taxonomy): domain Bacteria; phylum Gemmatimonadota; class Gemmatimonadetes; order Gemmatimonadales; family Gemmatimonadaceae; genus DASRAP01. The sequence continues at coordinate 6,024 of DASRAP010000251.1, forward strand.
GCGTTCCTGAAGGATCACGACAAACGAGTTGGTCGAACTGTCCAGACCCAGGCGAACGACGGTGACCTCGACCATGGAAGCTCCAAACTACTGAGTGCCCGAGTACCCGATTACCCCAATACCCCAGTCACTTCGCCGCGTCGCGCAGCGCATCCACGCGGTCGGTGCGTTCCCACGTGAAGAGCGACACGGACTGTCCGTGCCGAATGCCGGATTCCGGCGTCCGGCCAAAATGTCCGTAAGCGGCGGTATCGAGATAGATGGGTGTACGGAGTGAGAGCTGCTCGGTGATGGCGGCCGGCGTGAGCGTGAACACCTTGCGGACCGCTGCCTCGAGTTTCTCGTCCGGGAGCACCCCCGTGCCGAACGTGTCAACGAAGATCGACACCGGTTCGGCAACACCGATCGCGTACGCCAGCTGCACTTCGCACCGGCGCGCGAGCTTGGCGGCCACGACGTTTTTCGCCACCCAGCGCGCCGCGTAGCACGCCGAGCGATCCACTTTCGACGGATCCTTTCCGGAGAACGCGCCGCCGCCGTGGCGGCCCATGCCGCCGTACGTGTCGACGATGATCTTGCGGCCCGTGAGTCCGGCGTCTCCCTGCGGGCCGCCGACGACGAATCGTCCGGTGGGATTGATGTGGTACTTGATGCCGTTCTTGCGGAACTCGGCGGGAATCGTCGGTTCGACGATCTCGGAGATCACCGCGTCGCGAAGGTCGCTCGCGGAGATGTCGCCTGCGTGCTGCGTGGAGACGACGACGGTGTCGACCGCGACCGGCTTGTCATCCTCGTAGACAACGGTGACCTGTGACTTTCCGTCGGGACGCAGCCAGCCGAGAGCGCCCGACTTCCGTTTGGCGGCGAGCGCGCGGGTGAGCGCATGCGCCAGCGCGATCGGGAGCGGCATCAGCTCGGGCGTCTCGTCCGTCGCGTAGCCGAACATCATGCCCTGGTCGCCCGCACCGCCCGTGTCGACGCCCTGCGCGATGTCGCGCGACTGTTCGTCGATCGACGTCATGACGGCGCACGTCATGTGATCGAACCCGTACGTCGCGTCCGTGTAGCCGATGCGCTCGATCGTGTCGCGCACGATCCGCGGCATGCTGACGTAGGTCGATGTCGTGATTTCGCCGAAGATGGTCGCGAGTCCCGTCGTCACCATCGTCTCGCACGCAACCCGCGCGGAGGCGTCGCGCGCCAGGATGGCGTCGAGAATGGCGTCGGAAATCTGGTCGGCAACCTTGTCAGGATGCCCTTCGGTGACCGACTCGGACGTGAACAGGTGGCGACGGGGCACTTTTCTTAGAGACCGAGAGCGAGAGACGGAGTGAGAACGAGAATGCGAGACGTAGAGAGAACGATAGGGGGTTCACGCGGGTCCGCATAGTCCCCGCGGCGCAGGACGTCAGCGCCCGAGCGCTTCGTTCAAACGTCGTTGCAAAACCTGTTCGGAGGCCTCGGCCGTTGCGGTGCGCAACGCCTCCTCGGCCGCCGCCACGGCATCCTTCAAGTGGATTGCACGAACGATCTGCTTCAGTCGCGGAACCGAGCGCGGCGCGACGCTGAGGCTGCGCAATCCGAGTCCGATCAGCGCGAACGCCATGAGTGGCTCGGAGGCCATCTCTCCGCACACGGCAATTTCGATCTTGTTCGCATGCGCAACGTCGGCGGTCTGTTTGATGAGTGTGAGAACGGCGGGATGCAGGGGCCGGAACCGGGACGCGAGGTTGGCATTCCCGCGATCCACGGCGAGCGTGTATTGCGTGAGGTCGTTCGTGCCGATGGAGAAAAACGACACGTCACCGACGAACGTGTGTGCCATGACCGCCGCCGCCGGCGTCTCGATCATGACGCCGAGCGGCACGTCGGCCCGGAATTGTTCCCCGATCGCCTGGAGCTCGGCGGCTGCGTGCGCCAGCAGCACGCGCGCCTCGCGCACTTCGGCCACGCTCGTGACGAGTGGCAACATGATGCGGAGGTCGCCGTGCACGGCGGCACGCAGCAAGGCGCGCAGCTGGACCTTGAACAGCTCCGGCTGGTCGAGGCACATGCGGATGGCGCGCCACCCGAGGAATGGATTCGCCTCGCTCGGGAATCCGCCGACGGGCAGCTTGTCGCCGCCAATGTCGTACGTGCGAATGACCACGGCGCGACCCGGAAACGCTTCGAGAACTCTTCGGTACTCGGCGTACTGCTCGTCCTCGTCCGGCATCGCGGCACGGCCAACGACCAGGAATTCGGTGCGCATCAGGCCAACCCCTTCCGCCCCGTAGATCGCCGCCGCGCCGGATTCCTCCGGAAGATCGACGTTGGCACGCAGCACCACGCGCTCGCCGTCGAGCGTAACCGATTCCGCGGACGCGAGCTCGCTCAGGGCGTCCGATTCCTCGCGTTCGCGCTGCTCGCGTGCGCGCGCAGCGGAGACGTCGGCGTCGGTCGCATTGATGATGAGCGTGCCGGAGGACCCGTCGAGTACCACGCGCTCGCCGCCGCGCAGACCCGACACCGTGTCCCGCAGGCCGACCACAGCGGGGAGGCCGAGGGAGCGCGCGAGAATTGCCACGTGGGACGTGCGTGTTCCTTCCTCCGTGGCGATCCCCGCGATCGACTCGCGATCCAGCTGCACCGTGAGCGACGGCGTGAGATCACGCGTGACGAGAATGGCGCTCGCGCCCTTCTTGACGTCGATCGGATCGTGATCCGGAAGTCCGAGGAGCATCGTGAGCAACCGGATGTGTACGTCGGTCAGGTCGCCCACTCGTTCACGCAGCATCGCGTGATGATGCCGTGCGAAGTTCTGCCGCCATTCATAGAGCACGAGGTCGGCGGCTTTTTCCGCGGAGAAGTTCTGGCGGATGAGTTTTTCCATGCCCCCGCGCAGCTCGGTGTCCTCGAGAATGGAGATCTGGACGTCGAAGATCGCGGCTTCCTGCGGACCGGCGTTGTGCTCGGCGCGCTCGCGCACGCGGCGGAGCCGCTCGATGGCCGAGTCAATGCCTTTCGCCAGCCGGTCGAGCTCCGCCGGTATCTCGTCATCCGACACGACACGCGCGACGACCTCGGGGACTTCCCAGCGGAGCAGGTGCACCCTGCCGACGGCCACGCCGGGAGACGCACTCACGCCGCGCACCGTGTGGCTCATGTCAGCTTTCACCAAACTTGCCGGCGACGAGCGTCGCGAGCGCGTCGAGCGCTTCGTTCGCGTCGTCCCCCGAGGCCTTCGCCAGCACTTCCGAGCCGCACTCGGCGGCGAGCATCATCACACCCATGATGCTCTTGCCGTTCACCTCGAGCCCGTCGCGCGAGAGCAGGATCTCGCTCTTGAACCGCGCCGCCACCTTCACGATCTCGGCGGCGGGACGGGCGTGGATCCCGTTGTCGTTGACGATGCGGAGAACGCGTTCAGCGGTCACGTGACGATGGAGTAGATGGCGAAGACGGCGACACCGATGAGTGCGGCGCGCCAGCCATCGGCGCGTTTTGCGAGCAATGCAGTTCCCACGCTCCACACGATCGCCGCGGCAATCGCAGACGCGAGCGCCGCGGGCCGTGCGCCGACGATGCGCGCGACCGTCGCCGGAATGGCGACTCCGGCGAGCAACGCGGTCGCGCGTGCGATGAGCGCGGGTCCCTGCCGAAACACTGGATGGCCAAGCACGGCGGCGATGTGCAGCCCTTCACGCCAGCCCGCGTCGAGGGCCCATGCGCGCAGCGCGAGATGGCCCGTGTTGTACGACACGAGAAACGTGAGCACGACAACCAGCGGCCCGAAGCCGAGCCCGAACGCGAGCAGCCCGAGCAGGGAGCAGAACGGAAGCCACGCCGCCCACACGAGCTGGTCCCCGACGCTGCCGAGCGGGCCGCACGAAGCACCGCGGAACCTCTCGATGCGCGCGCCCGCGTCACCCTCGAGCTCCGCGCGCGCCAGCCCGCCGACCGCGAGGCCGGCGAGATACGGGTGCGCGTTGAAGTATCCGGACTCGCGTGCGAGTGCCGCACGATAGGCTGCTCCGTCCTTGCCGCCAGGGAGCAGGCGCAGCGCGGGCTCGATTGCGAACGCGATGCCCGTGCCCATCATGGTCTCGTAATTCCAGCTCCCCTGCACTGCGAAGAGGCGGAGGAACATCGCGAGCCGCGTCGCGAACGGAAGTTTCGGCGCTTCGGTCACAGCAGCACCACGGCGAGGCCGACGACGGCGCCAACGGCGAGAAAGACGCGCGCGCCGGACGTGCCGCGCACCAGCATCCAGACGGTCGCGGCGCCGAGCGCCGCGGTGAACCCCGCGAGCACCGCGCGCTCCGGCCCAGGCGAACCGGACCAGAGTGACGTGAGTGCGAGATACGCCGGCGTGAGCACGACGAGCGCACATGCGGTGACGAGCGCTCCGCGCACGAGATCGAGCGCGATTCCGCGGAGCTGCAGCGCGCGAACGACATCACGGCGGCCGGTCTCGAGCGCCGGGCGCGCGACACGCACCTCGCGCGCGTTGAGCGTGCGCGCCACCACCATCGATTCACCGCTGAGCCACGCGGCGAGCAAGGCTGCAAGCACGGCGAGCGCGAGCTGGCCCGTCGCCGCCACGTCACCGCTGCCGTAGAGCGCCCCGCCGACGACGGACGCGCTGCCCCACTCCGGATAACGCGACGCACCGAACGGCAGCGTGCCGAGCGCGACCATCTCCAGTACCGCGCCGATGAGCAATCCGCGCTGCGCGTCGCCGGCGAGAGCGCCGGCGAGCGTCGCCGCAACGATCGGCCGCGAAATCATTGCCTGCGGGAAACTGACCACATCCAGACCGGTGACGGCGCCCAGCCCGACGAAGGGCGCGAGATCGAACAGCGTCATGCGGCGCCCCGTCCGTCGAGCACAGCCGCGAGGGGCACCGGTGCGGCCGCGGGGACGTCCTGCGCCGTCACGTCGATGCCCGCGTCGCGCATCGCGCGCAGCGTGTCCTCGTCGGCGGCAGTCAGAAACACGTACCGCAGGCGCTCGACGCGTCCGGGGCGGTGATGCAGTCCACCGAGGTTGACCTGCTCGACGCGTCCCGATCGTTCGGCGAGCTCGCGCATCGTCTCCACGTCTCCCGTAAGGACGATGCCACGCCGGTCGTCGGCCAGGTAGTCGGGCAATTTGCGCACGGCATCCTCGAGCGTGTCGAAATACACATCGACGCCCGAGGGAACGCCCATGCGATACAGCTCCTGCTCCCAATCGCTGGCGGCGACTTCGTTGTCGACGAGCGCAATGAAGCCCACGCGGAGCGGCTGCCCCCATCCGACCACGACCTGGCCGTGGATGAGCCGGTCGTCGATCCGGAACAGTTCAACCGACATTCCCGGTCCCCGCAAAAAGTCGCACGTGTTCTTTCCCGCGCTCGACCGCCGCGGCGAGATCGGCGCCGGTCGCGGTATCGCGCAGCACGAGCTCGAGCAACATGGGCAGGTTCACGCCGATCACGACGCTGAGCGCCGGACGCGCGCGCTGCAATCGCCGCGCCGCGAGCGTGCAGCTCCCGGCGGGAAGATCGGTGAAGACCACGCCGACCCCGGTCGCCTCGAGCGCGTTCAGCAACGCCTGCTCGACGCCGGCAGCCGACAGCCCGGTGTTTGATACCGCGAGGAGCGCTCCTGCGCGCCCCGTGATCGTATCGACTGCGGACACCAACCCCTGCGCGAGCGAACCGTGTGCCGCGACAATTGCGCGAACGCCGGTGGCGCTGCCGGTATCTCCGCCGGTGGCCCCGCTCGTGCCGACGCTACTCGACATCTTCCTGCAGGTACTGTTTGGCGTTGCCGCGCTTCATCCGGCCAATGAGCCGCTGATTGAATGCCTCAGCCGAGTTCACACCGCCGCTGTACCGCAGCAGATGGTTCATCGCGATCACTTCGGCGATCACGGTGATGTTCTTGCCGGGATTGAGCGGCACGGTGATGAGAGGCAGATCCACTTCGAGGATCGTGGTCGTCTTGTCGTCGAGACCGGTGCGATCCACGCCTTCCGCGGCATCCCACCGTTCGAGCCGCACCACGACCTCGATGCGCTTCTGCTGCCGCACGGCGTGAATGCCGAAGATCGAGGGCACGTCGATGAGCCCGACGCCGCGGATCTCCATGAAATGCCGCTGCAGCTCGTGTCCGCGCCCGATCAGGACGTCCTGGCCCCGGCGCCGCACGATCACGACGTCGTCAGCCACGAGACGGTGCCCGCGTTCAACGAGATCGAGCACGCACTCGGATTTGCCGATCCCGCTGCTGCCGGTAAAGAGCACTCCAACGCCGAAGATGTCGGAGAGGGAACCGTGCACGCTCGTCGTCGGCGCGAACTCGTTCTCGAGGAACGGATTGAGGCGCTTGTAGAACTCCGCGGTCTTGAGCTTGGACCGGAACACACTCGTGCCGGTCTTCATGGCCGCTTCGAGCAGTCCGTCGGGCGGGTCCTGCGACTTCATCACGAATACGCACGGAATGCGGTGCGAGAACACGTGATCGAGGACGCGATGCCGTTCCTCGCGCGGCTGCGAGTTGAGGTACATGACCTCGGTTTCGCCGATCACCTGAATGCGCTGCCACAGGAAGCGGCCGGTCCATCCGGTGAGCGCGAGCCCGGGGCTCTGCGCTTCGCCAGTTGTGACTTCACGCGCCAGGCCTTCAGCAGAACCGATCTGCTCGAGCTGCAGCGTGTCCTCCATGCGCTCGAACAACTGCCCCACGGTCAGCGTCATGCGTTCCCCTCCCCCTCACCCTCGGTCACCGTGCGCAGGTGTGCTTCGGTCATACGGGCCGCCCGGTCCCACGTGAACGTCTCGGAGAATTTTCGCGCCGTGACCCCCATGCTCGCCACTAGCGCGGGCGCCGCGGCCAGGCGCGTGAGGCGGTCGGCGAAGGCGTCGACGTCGCCGTGCGGCACCAGGAAGCCGGCGTCGCCTTCGCGCGTCGACTCCCGAAGCCCGGGCGAATTCGACGCAACCACCGGCGTGCCGCTCGCGGCGGCTTCGACGTTCGTCAGGCCCCACCCTTCCTTGGGTGAGGCGAACGCCAGTGCCCAGACCCGCCGCAGCAACGCGCGCTTTTCCGATTCGGTAATGAAGCCCAGGAACCGCACACGCCCGGTCAGCCCGAGCGCCGACACGAGTTGTTCGAGTGCGGGCCGGTGGTCACCCGCCCCCGCAATTTCCAGCACCGCGCGCGGATCCGGGACCTTCGCGAACGCGCGGATCACGATCTCGACGCCCTTGTACTTCTTGAGCCGCCCGAGATAGGCAAACGTCGGCACCGGCGCTCGCATGGACGGATCGGGCGTGTACGCGTTGAGCTCCACCCCCGGATAAATCACGCGAATGTGCTCGCGCGGAATACCGCGCCCGACGAGATCGTCCGCGGTGGAATCGGAAATGGCCTCGAACGGCGTGCGGCGATAGACGGCCGCGAGCGGCCGCTCGGCGAACCAGACCGCGGTACCGAACACCGCGCCCAGCTCCTGCAGCGCCGTTTCGCCGAAGAGATGCGGGACGAGCGCCAACACCTTGCCCGCACCCCACCGCGGCGTGTACAGCGGGACCTTGTTGATGTCCTCGACGAGGATGTCGAAGGGCTCGCGTTTGAGCACGCGCGACCAGTAGCGCTTCACGCCGAACGGAAACGAATAACGCGTGCCCACACGATGCACGTTCATGCCGTCGAGCACCGCGCGCTGTGGCGCGCCCTTCCAGCCGCCGCACAGGAGCGTCACGTCATGACCCCACGACGCCAGGCGCCCGAAGATCTCGTGCATGTGAATCTCGGCGCCGCCGCCCAGCGGATTCTCGCGGTCCTGCCAGTTGACGAGCAGAACGCGCACTACAAGCGCCCCATGTCGCGCGCGAGCGCATCGAGCACGCCGTTCACGAAGCGTACACTCTCCGCACCCCCGAAGAGCTCCGCCAGGTGCACGGCTTCCTGGAGCACGACGCGCGGCGGCGTTTCGCCGCGCACGAGCTCGGCGGCGCCCAGCCTGAGCAGGCATCGCTCCACCGTGCCGATGCGCTCGAATCGCCAGTTCGACGTGAGCCGTTCGAGCGACGCGTCGAGCGCGGGCCCCTGCTCCACGATCGTCCGAATCAGCTTCTCCGCAAGCTCGCGCTCCTCGGGCTGCACGCACAGATCGTCAAACACCAGCGTCGCGATGCGCGGGAGATTGGCATCACCACGAACGGCGGACGCGTACAACGCCTGGAGTGCGCGCGCGCGCGCGCGATGCTCACGACGTCTGGTCGCCATCGGCAGCGTTGCGGGCCAGTTCGAGCCGGTCGAACAAGTCGGCCATCTCGAGTGCCGCAAGCGCGGCGTCCTCACCCTTGTTGCCGTGCGCGCCCCCGGCGCGCGCCGCTGCCTGCGCACCGTCTTCCGTCGTCAGCACACCAAACGACACCGGCACGGCAAATTCCACGGCGAGCTGCTGCAGTCCCCGCGCGCACTCGCCGGCGATGAAGTCGAAGTGCGCCGTCTCGCCACGGATGACGGCGCCAAGCGCGATGATTGCGTCGTAACGTTCGGATTCGAGAAGGTAGCGCGCCGCGACGGGCAGCTCCCACGCTCCCGGAACCCAGACCACATCCACGTCGTCGAGCGATGCCCCGTGCGCCAAAAGCGCCTGGAGTGCGCCATCGACGAGCTTCTGTACGATTGGTTCGTTGAACCGGCTCGCGACGACGGCGATTGCCCGGCCGGCACCGTTCGGTTCGGCAGTGAACTCCGGCATCAGATCGCTTTCAGGTGGCCGAGTTTCGTGCGCTTCGTCTCGAGATAACTCGCGTTCTCCGACGTCGACGGTGCATGCGTCGGCACGCGCTCGCCGATCGTGAGGCCGTAGCCTTCGAGGCCAACCAGTTTCCGCGGATTGTTCGTGATGGGCCGGATGGACTTGATGCCGAGGTCGAGCAGGATCTGCGCGCCGATGCCATAGTTGCGAAGATCGGGAGCGAAGCCGAGCACTTCGTTCGCCTCGACCGTGTCGGCGCCCTGATCCTGCAGCTGGTACGCCTTGAGCTTGTTGATCAGGCCGATCCCCCGGCCTTCCTGGTCGAGATACACGATCACGCCGCGCCCTTCGGCCGCGACCATCTGCATGGCCGTCTGCAGCTGCCAGCGGCAATCGCACCGCTCCGAATGGAACGTGTCACCCGTCAGGCACTTGGAGTGCATGCGAACGAGAATGTTCTCGCCATCCTTCACGTCGCCGAACACGAGCGCCACGTGCTCGCGGGCATCCACGTCGTTCCGGTATCCGCAGATCCGGAATTCGCCGAACTCCGTCGGCAGCCGCGCTTCGGCTTCGCGGTGGACAAGACGCTCCGTGCGAAGGCGATACGCGACGAGCTGCGCGACGGTGACGAACGTCAATCCGTGGTGCAACGCGAACGCTTCGAGCTGCGGTCGCTTGGCGGTCGTGCCGTCGTCGTTCAGAATCTCGCAGATCACGCCCGCCGGATAGAGCCCGGCGAGACGGCAGAAGTCGACCGCGGCTTCCGTGTGCCCGACGCGCTGCAGCACGCCGCCGCTCTTCGCGCGCAGGGGATGGACGTGTCCCGGACGGCGAAGGTCGTTCGGCGATGTTTCCGGATCCACGGCAACCTGAATCGTCTTGGCCTGATCCGCCGCCGAGATGCCCGTCGTCACGCCAAAGCGCGGCGCGGCATCGATCGTGACCGTGTACGCGGTGCGAAACGCGTCGTTGCTGTCCGGTCCCATCATGGGCAGGTCAAGTTGCGCCACGCGCTCCGCGTTGAGCGCCAGGCAGATCATGCCTTTCGCCTGCATGAGGAAATTGATTTTCGCGGCGGTGACGTGCTGCGCCGCGAGGATGAGGTCGCCCTCGTTCTCGCGATCTTCGTCGTCCGCCACGACAATGAACTTTCCGTCGCGCAGATCGGCGAGCGCCTGTTCTATCGTTCCGAATCCCATTCGTGCTACACCGGACGTACCGGTGCCTCCGTCTTCATGAAATGCCCACGGCGCTCGCGCTCCACGGCCCCGCGAGCTGCCGAACGTACTTGCCAATCACATCGAATTCCACGTTCACCGGGTCGCCTGCCTTGCACGCGCCCAGCGTCGTGTGCGTCCGCGTGTGCTCGATGATCGCGACACCCGCTGATCTCGGCGAGTGCAGCGAGTGCACCGTAAGACTCACGCCGTCGAGTGCAATACTTCCCTGCGGTACCACGAGTCCTTCCGCGCCGTCCGGCAGGGCGACGTCGATCATCCACGCATCGCCCACCGTACGCGCGGCCGTCACGCGGGCGACGCCGTCGATGTGCCCCTGCACGATGTGACCGCCAAGGCGGTCGCTCGCCAGCAGCGCCCGCTCGAGATTCACACGGTGTCCGGCGCGCCATGCGCCGATGGTGGTCTTCGCGAGGGTCGCACCAACTGCGCTCACGGCAAACTCGTGCGGCGCGGCCGTGACCACCGTCAGACAGACACCGTTCAGCGAGATGCTCTCGCCGACCGCAACGTCACCGAGCGGCGCCGCAATCACGAGCACGCGTCCCGACGCGGTCTCGGAGACGCGAGTGATCTCGCCCAGATGGCTAATCAGTCCGGTGAACACAGCGCGAACACTGGCGGTGGGCCTGCTGTCGGCTAGAGACGTTTTCCTGGCGCGTAGACCGTCATGAGATCGTCGCCGAGTACCGAATGCTCGACGATGTGCCAGTTCCCGCCCGCGGGTGCCGGGGTGCCGGCCGCGTACGAAAACGCGCGGACAGCGCCCGCACCCAGAACTACGGGAGCCTGAAAGATAACGAGGCGGTCGACTGCACCCGCCTGAACGAGGCTTCCGGCGAGCTCACCTCCCCCCTCGCAAAGCAGTGAATCAACGCCCCTCGCGAGCAGCGCCCTGAGGGCGGCCTCGAGCGAGGCGGCCGACAGCACTTGGACGCCGTGCGCGGCCAGTGACTGGACACCTGCCGGCGCCGGGTCGCCGGTCAGCACCAGCGTCGGCAGTGCGCGCGCCGTTCTGACCACTCGAAGCGCCGCGGTCAGCCTTCCCCTGCGGTCGAACACCACGCGCAGCGGAGCAACGCGCGGTTTTCTGACACCGCGAACGGTGAGCTGCGGATCGTCAGTGATGGCGGTACCGCTTCCGATGGCGATTGCATCGTGACCCGCTCTCATGCGGTGAACGGCGCGGCGAGCGCGCGGCCCGGTGAGCCACCCGGACATGCCCGGCTTTGCAATGGCGCCGTCGAGTGAGACAGCGAGTTTGAGCGTGATGAACGGCCTCTCGCGGCCAAAGCGTCCGTGAAACGCGGCGTTGAGCTCCCGTGATTCTTCACCAAGAAGTCCTTCGTCGACCGTGACGCCGGCGGCACGGAGCGCGCTCGCCCCCCCCGCGGCGACGGGATTCGGGTCCGACGCGGCGAACACCACGCGACGAACACCGGCCGCAATGAGCGCGGGCGCGCACGGCGGAGTCTTGCCTGCGTGGTTGCACGGTTCGAGCGTGACGTACGCCGTGGCGCCCCGCGCGCGATCTCCCGCGGCGTTCAGCGCTTCGACTTCAGCGTGGGCTTCGCCGAACGCGGTATGCCACCCTTCACCAACAACCTCGCCGTCCCGTACGAGCACCGCGCCCACCATCGGATTGGGCGCGGTCCATCCCCATCCCCGTCTCGCGAGAGCCAGGGCGCGGCGCATCCACCGTCGATCCGCCGCGCCGAACTCGGCCACTAGAAACCGAGCCGCAGCCCCGCCGAGTAGTACGACAGCGAGCGGCCCGGCTCCTGGTCGAACGTGTTGAACGTCGTCACCTTCGCCGTGCCGGCCTTCCCGATTTCACCCGCCAGTTTGATCGGGCCGAGGTTGATCGTCAGGTCGAGGAAGAAGTTCGTGCGCTTGATGTTCTGTGCGAGCGTGGATTGATCCGCCACACTCACGCCGGACGCCTTGGCCGTGATCGTCGCGTCGGCCTTGTAGTTGTCCTGTCCAACGCCCGCTGACAGCGCAAACGCAAGGAAGGTCTTGGTGGCGACGACACGCCACGTGGCCACACGCACGTCGAGATCCTCGACCCCCAGGCTCGCGTTGTCTTCGGTGGTGGTGGAGAACGTCACCTTCGGCACACCGCGCTGCAGGTACTGGAACGACACCGCGGGAATCGCGAATGATTCGTCGAGAAGTCCCACGCGTCCTCCGAACCCGAACCGCGTGTGCGACTTGACGGTGATGTCGACATCACCCGAATTGCCGCCGGAATTGTTGTTGTCTCCGAGGTCCGGCAGATACATGATGGAAACGAGCGCGTCGAGCGCGCCGACGTGCGTCACGCCGACCTGAAAACCGCGGAAGAGTCCGATCGCTGCGTCCGCGCCACCGCCGCCGAACCACGATTCCTTCACCGGAATCGTGCTCGACACACGCTGATTCTCGTTGATGTTGACGTTGTCGAATTTCGGCAGGCCACCCTTGGAGAACGCCGTCGCGCGAACGCCGAGGTTGAAATGGCCGAGCTTGCCGAGCACCACGCCCGACCCGAGCGTCGGATTGCCGCCCGCGAGCCCGAGGCCGATTTGCGGCATCAGGAACGTGTACATGTCCAGTGCCTTCTGGCAGCCGTCGGAATTCGCTGCTTCGCAGCTTCCCTGCGCACCGACGGCGAACGGCACGCACACCACCGCAGCTGCGATCCAACGCATTGAACGACGCATCACGCTCCTCCAGGAGTCGAGAGTCTCACGTTTCCTGCACCAGGGACGACGTCACCGAGCATCCATGCATCCACACCGGCCGCACGGATTCCCGTCAGAATAGAGTCTGCATCCGCGGGCGCGGCAATGACAACCATGCCCACACCCATGTTGAACGCACGGAACGCCTCGTCCCGCGCCACCTGCCCCGCACGCACCAGTTCTTCGAACAGGCGGGGAACGGTCCACGATCCCGTGTCGACGCGCGCGTCGAGGTTCTTCGGCAGCGCACGGTTGAGATTGCCGGTCAGTCCGCCGCCGGTGATGTGCGCCATGGCGTGAATCTTTCCGAGCTGCAGCTTGAGCGCACCGAGGTACGACCGGTGCACCGCAAGCAAGGCATCCGCCGTCGAAACGCCGAGGCCGGGGAATGGATCCCGCACGGAGAGCTGCATTCGCTGTTCGACGATTTGCCGGGCGAGCGAATAACCATTCGTGTGGAGACCGCTGCTGGCGAGGCCGATGAGCACGTCACCGTTCTTCACGTGTTCCGGCCCGCGTACCTGGTCTTCTTCGACTACCCCCACGATGAACCCGGCCAGGTCGTAGTCGGGAGGCGTGTAGACGCCCGGCATCTCCGCGGTCTCCCCGCCGATCAACGCGCAACCATTTTCGCGGCATCCCGCGGCCACGCCCGCCACCACCCCTTCGACGACACTCGGCACGAGCTTCCCGAACGCCACGTAATCGAGAAAGAACAGCGGCGTCGCGCCCTGCACGAGAATGTCGTTCACGCAGTGATTCACCAGGCAGTGGCCGATGGTATCGTGCCGGTCCGCCTCGATCGCGACCTTGATCTTCGTGCCGACGCCGTCGGCGCTCGCGACGAGCAGCGGAGAACGCATGCCCGGCGGCACGCGGAACATGCCGCCGAAGGCCCCGAACGCGCCGCGCAGCCCTTTCGTGTACGTCGACTCGACGTGCGCGCGAATGCGCTCCTTCGCGCTGTCGGCCGCGTCGATATCGACGCCCGCGCCGCGATAGTCGAGCGTCATGCCTGCGGCGCTCCGTCGAGCGAGACGAGCGCATGGAAATCCTTCACGCGCGCCGCAATGTCGTCCTGTCCGACTTCGAGCAGGCGGTCGATGGAGAAACGCTCCACCGCGAACGACCCCATCGCCGAGCCGTACACGACCGCACGCCGGAAATTGCGCTCCGACACATCGTCGGTCTTCGCAACCCAGCCCATGAATCCGCCCGCGAACGAATCGCCCGCGCCCGTCGGATCAAAAATCTGTTCGAGCGGATACGCGGGCGCGAAAAACACCGATGCGCCGGTGAACATCAGCGCGCCGTGCTCGCCCTTCTTGATGATCACGTACTTCGGCCCCTGATCGAGAATCCATCGCGCAGCCTTGAGCAGGTTCGGCGATCCCGTCAGCTGGCGTGCTTCGCCGTCGTTCAGCGTGATGAGATCGACGCGCCCCAGCAGGCGCACGAGCTCATTGCGCTGCGTCTCGATCCAGAGGTTCATCGTGTCGCACGCCACGAGCGCCGGACGCGACACCTGATCGAGGACGGCGTGCTGCAGAGCCGGGTGAATGTTGGCGAGGAACACGTACTTCGATTCGCGGAACGACGCTGGAATCTTGGGCTCGAATCCCGCGAACACGCCAAGCCTCGTTTCGAGCGTTTCCGCGACGTTGAGGTCGTGGCGGTACCGGCCGCGCCACCGGAACGATTCGCCGCTCGCGGTCTCGAGGCCGGAGAGATCGACGCCGCGCGCGGCCAGCGGCTGCAGGCGTTCCACCGGATAATCGGAGCCGACGACACCGACCAGCCGCACGGGCGTGTAATGCGACGCCGACGCCGCGAAGAACGTCCCCGAACCGCCGACCACCTCGTCGGCGGTGCCGAACGGAGTTTCGACGGAATCGAGAGCGACGGAACCGACGACGAGAAGGGACACAGTCTAAGAGAGAGGGAACGGGAGAACGAGAGTGGGGGAGAACGGGAGAACGGGAGACCCTACATGCGCTCGGGGGCGGTGATTCCGAGAACGCTCAGACCGTTTGCGAGCACGACTTGCGCTGCACGCGCGAGCACGAGGCGCGCATTCCGGATTGCGTCGGCTTCGCCCAACACGTGATGCGCGTGGTACCACGTGTGCACGAGCCGCGCGGTGTCGAGCAGGTATTGGGTGACGCGGTGCGGTTCCATGGCCTGGGCAGCACCCAGGAGCACCGCGGGGAACTCTCGCAGCGCCTTGATGAGCTCGCGCTCCTCGGAATTGTCGAGCACCGTGAGGTCGATCCCCGCGGGATCGAACGTTGCGGGATCGATCTCGCCCACGCGGAAAATGCCGCACATGCGTGCGTGCGCCATCTGCACGTAGTAGACGGGATTCTCCTCCGACTGCGAGCGTGCGAGGTCGACATCGAACTCGAGGTGCGAATCGCCGCGCCGCATGAGGAAGAACCAGCGCACGGCATCGCGCCCCACTTCATCCACGAGATCGCGCACGGTGACGTAACTCCCGGCGCGCTTCGAGATCTTCACTTCCTCGCCGCCCTTCGTGACCGTGACCATCTGGTGCAGCACGTATTCTGGGTAGCCCTTCGGAATGCCCATCTCGAGCGCCTGCAGCCCGATGCGTACGCGGGTCACCGTGCTGTGGTGATCGGATCCCTGCACGTTGATCGCGCGGTGGAACCCTCGCTTCCACTTCGTGATGTGGTACGCGACGTCGGGGACGAAATAGGTAGGCTCGCCTCCCTTCTCCGCGCTCCGCCGCATCACGCGGTCCTTGTCGTCACCGAAATCCGTCGTGCGCAGCCAGAGCGCGCCGTCCTTCTCGTACGTGTGGCCGGCAGCCGTAAGCAGCGCGACGGTCTCCTCGACCTTTCCGTCGGAATAGAGCGACGACTCGAGGTAGTACACGTCGAACTTCACACCGAACGCGATCAGGTCGATGTCCTGTTCGGCGCGGAGGGCGCGCACCGCAAACGCGCGCACCGCTGCGGCATCGTCGCCACGCGCGTCGTGCGGATGCTCGGCGCGGTACCGCTCCGCGATCTCGCGGATGTACGCGCCGTGATACCCGCCCTCCGGAATGAGCAGCGCATCGCCCGCCATGTTGCGCAAATGCGCCTGCACGCTGAGCGCGAGATTCAGTATCTGCGCGCCGCCGTCGTTGTAGTAGAACTCGCGCGTGACGGACCAGCCGGACCACTCGAGCAGCCGCGCGATCGCATCGCCGAGCGCTGCCTGGCGCCCGTGCCCCACGTGCAACGGACCGGTCGGATTTGCGGAGACGAACTCGACGTTGACCTGCGCGCCATGTCCGTCGTCGGCGCGGCCGTACGCGCTTCCGCTCGCGATGATCGCCGGCAACGACGACGCGAGCGCGCCGCTTCCCATCCGGAAATTGATGAACCCCGGACCCGCGATCTCCGTCGACGTCACGCCCGCTGCCGAAACATCGAGCGCTGCGACCAGCGCTTCGGCGATCTCGCGCGGTTTTCTTCCGAGCGGACGCGCGAGTACGAGCGCGTAGTTCGTCGCCCAGTCTCCGTGTGACGGATCGCGCGGGCGCTCGATGACGGGCACGAGATCGGCCGGAGCGCCAATGCGCGCCCCCGCGGCGATCAATTGTGCTCGAAGTGCGTCGACGTGTGTTTCCAACGAAGCGGCGGCGGGCGCCGTCACGCCGCTGCGCCCGACGCCGGCGGTGCTGGCCCGGATTTCGGCGGCTTGCCTGGCGGCTTGCCAGGCGGCGGCGAGTCGCTCTTGGGCGCCGATTCAGTCTTGCCGGTGCCGCCGCTCGAATCGCCACCGGACTCCCCGCTTCCGCTCTTTGCGGCTGGCTTGGATTCCTTGCTGGCGCTCTCGCGCTGGTCCTTCTTGCCGTCCTTCCCGTAGTCCGTGATGTAGAACCCGGACCCCTTGAAGATGAGATCGGCGCCGCCGGAAATGATACGAACGGCTACGCCGTCCCCCTTTGGCGAGGGGATGGATTCAGGTACTTCACTCATCTTGAAGACGCGCTCGACGATCGTTCCGTCGGGGCATCTGAATTCATACGTCGGCACTGCAGTCAATCACGAGAGAGGGCTACAGGAAAACTAGCGTCGAACCAGAATTCTCCACAAGGGACTAAGCCACTCAATCTCAATGACTTACGGTCAATGCCAGGTCGCGGCGACTCCGAACGACAGCATGGACACTTTTGCCTTGATCCCAGCGACGTTCGTATTCGCGCTCATGCCGAGGGAGTAGTCCAGAAACGGTGTCAGAGACCAATTCCGGCCAAAGCGCAGGTCGGTGCCGAGCCCCATGCGCATCACGCCGTTGTTCGACCGGACATCCCGAAGTCCCAGCGACGACACGTCGAGGAACATCGCGGTGTGGGACATGCCGAAGCCGGCTTTCAGGAAGTGCTCCCATTTGCGCGATGGATACCACTGCGCGACGACGGAGCCCATCTGGTAGTCGGTGTTGGCCGGGTTTCCGCGACTGTCTTCCTGGTGCTTGGCGTAGACCTGGCCGTCGGCAAGGATGATGATGGCATCGCTCAGCGACCATCCCACCTGGAACACGCCCTCCAAGCCGCCTTCCTTTGCCGGGAACTCACATCCCGAGCACGAGACACGGAGTTTGCCATCCGCGACTCCGAGCCCGAATGACCAGCCGGTGTGCCGCGCCTTGGTCTGCGCAGCAGCAGCCGTGGCGAATGCGGCCAGCGCGAGTCCGGCGACTCCGAGTTTCCGTCCGAACATCGAATCTCCTGGATCAGGGTGCGCACACAATCGGCCTGCGGAGCCGGATGCGCAATGGGGCCACTACGCCGGGCGGTATTCGCCCCACTCGGCGCGCAGCGCGTCACTCACCTCGCCGATCGTTGCTCTCGCGCGCACCGCGTCGATGATGAGCGGCATCAGCGCGGGGCGCGAGGCGCCGTCCTCGGCGTAGGGCCGCGCTGCGGTCCGGATTTGCCCGAGTGCGCGCGCCACGGTGCCGGCATCGCGTTTCGCTTTCGTCGCGGCGAGCCGCGCGAGTTGGTCCTGCGCGAGCGCCGAAAAGTCGGGCGCCGGGATCACCGGCACCTCGGCGGCGTCGGTGAACGCATTGACGCCGACCACCACGCGCTCGCCCGACTCAACGGCCTGCTGCCATGCGTACGCGCTCCGCGCGATCTCCTGCTGCATGAAGCCACCGGCGATCGAACGTTCCGCGCCACCCATCTTGTCGATGTCGCCAATGAGTTTCGTGGCCGCTTCGTCCAGCCGGTCGGTGAGCGACTCGACGTAGTAGCTCCCTCCCAGAGGATCGACCGTCTGGGCGACACCGGATTCGTGAGCGACGATCTGTTGCGTACGGAGGGCAAGCGTCGCCGCTTCCGGTGTAGGCAGCGCCAGCGCTTCGTCGTAGCCGTTCGTGTGCAACGACTGTGTCCCGCCGAGCGTCGCGGCGAGCGTCTGCACCGCGACGCGCACGACGTTGTTGAGCGGTTGCTGCGCGGCGAGCGTCACCCCGCCCGTCTGCGTGTGGAATCGCATCCGGCACGCGGCATCGTTCGCGCCGAATCGCTCGCGCATGATGCGGGCCCAGATGCGGCGCGCCGCGCGGAACTTCGCGACTTCCTCGAACAGGTCGTTGTGACACGCGAAGAAGAACGACAGGCGCGGCGCAAACGCGTTCACATCGAGCCCCGCGGCGATGGCGCGTGAGACGTATTCGATCCCGTTCGCGAACGTGAAGGCCAGCTCCTGGATCGCGGTCGCGCCCGCTTCGCGCATGTGGTACCCGCTGATCGAGATCGGATTCCAGTTGGGGAGCTCCGCCGCACAGAAGCGGAACGTTTCGCTCGTCAGGTTGAGCGAGGGGAGCGGAGGAAAAATGTACGTTCCGCGGGCGACGTATTCCTTGAGAATGTCGTTCTGCGTGGTGCCGCTGAGCGCGGTGCGTTGCACGCCGCGCTCTTCGCCGACCACCACGTACATCGCGAGCAGCGTGCTCGCCGTCGCGTTGATGGTCATCGACGTCGACACCTTGTCGAGCGGAATCCCGTCGAGGAGCACGGCCAGGTCGTCCACGGTGTCGATCGCGACGCCGACGCGGCCAACCTCGCCGAGCGCGCGCGGCGAATCGGAATCGATGCCCATCTGCGTCGGGAGGTCGAATGCGGTCGAGAGACCGGTCTGGCCCGCCGCGAGGAGGAGCTTGAAACGCGTATTTGTTTCCGACGCCGTGCCGAAACCCGCGTACTGCCGCATCGTCCACAGGCGGCCGCGATACATCGTGGGCTGCACGCCGCGCGTGAACGGAAACGCTCCGGGCTCGCCCACCGCGTGTGGGAGATCGGAAGGAAGGTCGGCCGCCCGGTACACGGGCTCGATCGGAAGTCCCGACGGCGAGCGGATCTCGCCGGACTTGCTCACGACGCGAGAAACTCCCGCGCGACATCGACGTCGCTCTTGCTGCCGATGAACAGCGGTGTGCGCTGGTGCAACTCCGTCGGCGCGATGTCCATGATGCGCTGCGCACCGTCGGTCGCCGCACCACCCGCCTGTTCCACGATGAACGCGAGCGGTGATGCTTCGTAGAGCAGCCGCAACTTGCCCTTCGGCGACTTCGTGTTTGCCGGATACGCGAAGAGTCCGCCGCCAAAGAGATTGCGGTGGAAGTCCGCCACCAGCGAGCCGACGTATCTCACGTTCATCGCCTCGCGCCCGCCGTCCAGACCGCGATACCGGCGCATGAGCTGACGAACCTGTTCCGACCACAACGGTTCATACGAATCGTTCACAGAGAGGTACTTCCCCTTCTCCGGAATGCACATGTTCGGGTGCGACAGCAGAAATTCACCCAGCATCGGGTCGAGCGTGAACCCGTGCACGCCCTGGCCGGTCGTATACACGAGCATCGTGCTCGAGCCGTACACGACGTAGCCCGCCGCGACCTGCTTGCTCCCGGCCTGCAGGAGATCCTGCAACCCGCCGCGCGGCCCCGCCGAAATCTTTCGAACGATGGAGAAGATCGTTCCCACCGGAATGTTGACGTCGATGTTGGATGATCCATCGAGTGGGTCGAACAGCACGGCGTAGCGGCCCTGCTTGAACTTGTCGGGAATCGGGATGAACTCGTCGACCTCTTCCGAACCCATGGCGCAGAGACGGCCGCCGTGGTCGAGCGCCTTGATCAGCGTCTCGTTGGCGAAGACATCGAGTTTCTGCTGCACTTCGCCCTGCACGTTCTCGTTGTCCGTCGCGCCGAGAATGTCGGCCAGCCCGGCGCTTCGCACCTTGTTCGAAATCATTTTCGCGGCAAGCGCGAGATCATACAGAATGCCCGACAGCTCGCCGGTGGCGGCAGGATGCTTCTGTTCCTGCTCGATGATGAAGCGTTCGATCGTGATGACCGACGTGTCTTTGCGCCGTTGCATGCGCTAACAATAACGCTCAGGGCGGCACGTTCCAGACGCCCTCGCCTCCGCGGATTCGCACGTGCGTCCCGTCCGTGGTCACGACGACGGTGCCGACCTCGTCTGTGCGCAGGGTCACGATGCCGCGCGCGGCGTAGGCATCCATGACCGGGCGGCTCGGCAGACCGTAGGTATTTCCCGCACCCACCGATACCACGGCAACGCGCGGATGCACGGCGTCGAGAAACGACGGAGTGCTGGATGTCTTGCTCCCATGGTGCCCCGCCTTCAGCACGTCGGCGTGCAGCTCCCCACCCCATCGCGACTCCACCCACGCTTCCTCAGGTGCCTCGGCGTCACCGGTGAGGAGAAAGCGAACACTCCCGAATTCGACCATGAGCATGGCCGATGTGTTGTTCGGATCCTCCTGCCCGGACGTCCACACCGAGTCGGGGGCGAGCGCGAGCACGCGCACGCCGTCGACGTTGAGGGAGTCGCCGGGGTGCACGCGCTGCCACGGCACGTGCGCCGCCTCCGCCGCGCGAAGCGACGCGCGATAGGCCTCGTTTGCGCTCAGAAATGCGCCGTCCCAGTACGCGCCCGGATGGAGCGCCTGGATCACCGTCGCCGCGCCACCCACATGATCCAGGTGAGGGTGTGTCAGCACGAAAAGCGCTACGTCACCGCCATACCGCTCCAAGTACGGCATGACGACGCGACGCCCCGCATCTCCGCCACTCCACGCCCCGCCCGCGTCGACAAGAATCCACCGGCCTTTCGGCGTCCGGAGTGCGATCGCATCGGCTTGACCGACATCGATGGCGTGCATCTCGAGCTCGCCGGATCCAGTGGTCAGCACGGGGCGCCAGGCGATTCCCGCGAGCGCCCCGAGACCGACAAGCGCGGTACGCACCGGGCGACGGGACCGCAGCATCACCATCAACGCGACAATGGCGATCGCGGCGAGAAACGCGCCGGCGAGCGTGGGCGCAATGCTCGTGCCTGCACCGGGCATTCGTGCGGCGACGCCTGCAACGCCGTCCAGCGCGTGCAGCGCCGGACGCGCGGCGTCTGCGACGAGGCCGCTCGCCGCGGGCCACCAGCCGAGCGCGAGCGCCAGAAACAATGTGGGCTGCAGGATCGCGGCGACGGGGTTGGCCGCGATGTTTGCGAGGGGCGCGACCATCGACAATCGGCCGAAATACCACGTGACAAGCGGCGCCGTGACGATCGTTGCGATCACACCGGTCGTAACCTCGCCCGCCAGGCGTTTCCGCCAGCCACTGAGGCGGTCCGCGACGTACCGCGTGTTGATGTCGCCCGCGACGATCAACGCCGCCATGCCAGCCACCGTCAGTTGCCATCCAACGTCGTTCACCACGCGTGTATCGAGCGCGATGGGCCACGCGCTACCGACCGCGAGCGGTGCCCAGGGGGACGTGGGGCGCTGCGCGATTCTTGAGAAGGCTGAACACCCGAACATGACCGCGGCGCGCACCGCCGGTGGCGGCGCACCGATCAGGGCCACGTAACCGGCGGTGAGCACACATCCGGCCACGAGCGCGCGCCGCCGCGGCAGCCTTGCCGCCTCGAGCAAAAGCAGCATGGCGGCGGCCACGATTGTCACGTGCAAGCCACTGATGGACAGGATGTGCACGAGCCCCGCCGCGGCGAAGCGTGCACGGATTTCCGGCCCGAGCTCGCTCATGTCTGCTATGAGCAGCGCCTTTGCGAGTGGGGCGTCGGCACCAAAATCGCGCTGAATGGCCTGCGCGGCGTGCCGCCGGAGCCGCGCCAGGATACTCGGTCCGCGCACCACAAAGAGATCGGCGCCACGGAGGAACAGTCCGTCCGGCGTCGCAACCGCGCCGGCGGCGAGCAGAGCCTCTGCGCCGTAGGGTGCGTGCCCACTGTGCAGTACGGCGCGCACGGAGATCGCGCAGTGTCCTCCAGCCGTTTCTGCGCGCACCGCGCCGCCCGGTGCGGCGTCGGCGAGGAGCCGCACGCGCACCGTGTCATGAGTGACGATCGTTCTGAGACATGCGGCGTCGCGTTGCACCCGCGCGGCCGCCATGAGATCCCCGCCCATGACGAGCGCGGCAATGCTGAAGGCGATGGCGCGCGTGGCCGGCACGCGCGACAGCATGGCCAGGACGGCGGCGCAGACCGCGATCAGGTCAGCGGTGGCGTGGTGGGCACCAAATCCGAGAAGGAGGCCGCAGGCGCACGCGGCCACGGCATAGGCGATGACTGGCATACGCCCAGTCTTGCACACACGCCTTCGGAATGCGGCACCAAATCATCGCGCGCATCATCATTGCGCTGCGAAGTGAACTCGAGACCGCTTTAGACGGTCGGCAGCGGAGCCCGCTCTCGAACGACCGTGCCGGTGAACGTCGATCCCGTTGTCCCGGTGAGCTCTACAGTGAGGTAACTGCCAAGAAGTGACTCGTCGCCTTCGATGAGCACCGTTTTCCAGTCGCGTGACCGGGCCTGCAGCAGCCGGTTGTCGCGGGCGGCTTTTTCGACGAGCACCTCGCGCCGTTCACCGAGCCTTCCAAGGTTCCGCTCCCGCGCGCCATTCCGCACTTCGGCGATCAGGCGACCCAGCCGGTCCGATGCCACGTCGTCCGGCACCGTCCACTCCGCGGGCATGCGCGTCGCCGGCGTGCCTTCGCGCAACGAGAACTTGAACGTGAAGGCGTCGTCGAACCCGACCGCGCGAATCGCGCTCAGCGTCTCTTCGAAATCGGCATCGGTTTCGCCGGGAAAGCCGACGATCACGTCCGTCGTGAGACCGAGCCCTGGCATCGCGGCGCGCAGACGCTCGACACACTTGAAGTAGTCCTCGCGCGTGTACCGCCGCAGCATGCGCTTGAGCACATCCGTCGAGCCCGACTGCATGGGCAGATGGACATGCTCGCATACGGTGTCTACCGTCGCCATCGCGTCGATGACACGGTCCGTGAAGTCGTTGGGATGCGGGCTCGTGAACCGAACGCGACGAATTCCATCCACCGCCCCCACGGCGCGCAGCAGTGCGGCGAAATCGTGTTCGCCGTCGTTGAAAGAGTTCACGGTCTGACCGAGCAGAACGACTTCGGTAATTCCTTGCTCCGCAACGGCGCGCGCCTCGCGCACGACGTCCGCCAGTTTGCGTGACCGCTCCGCGCCGCGCGTGTACGGAACGATGCAGTAGGTGCAGCGATAGTCGCACCCGCGCTGCACGGGAATCCACGCCTTGACGCCGTCGAACCGCCGCGCCACGACGTCTTCGTAGTGTTCTTCGAGATCGAAATCGGTCGCGACGGTCCGGTTGCCCTCACGCGCGCCAGCAATGAGCTCGGGAAGCGCGCGATATCCGTCGGGACCAACGACGAGCGAAACGTGTTTCGCTTTTCGGAGCAGTTCGGGACCCAGGCGCTGCGCCATGCAGCCCGTGACGCCCATCACGGTGCTCGGCCCCATGTATTGCTTGAGGTCGCCGACGCGTCCGATCACGCGCTGCTCCGCATGATCCCGGATCGCGCACGTGTTGATGAGGATCACGTCCGCACCCTCGGGCCCGTCAGCTGCCTCATAGCCATGCGCCGCCAGCGCGCCGAGCATGAGCTCGGAATCGCTGACGTTCATCTGGCAGCCGTAGGTCTCGATGTAGACGCGCACTCTTAAGGGCTAGAGGGCTAGTGGGCTGGAGGGCTGGAGGGGTGGACTAACAAGCTACCGATGGAGCTCGCGAGGCGCGGCCCCCCTCCAGCCCACTAGCCCTCCAGCCCTCTAGCCCTGCCGTGATGCCCATCACCAGTCCACGGCACCAGTCTGGCTCACCGCGTGACGTTTCGCGCGAAGACATCTTCGTCACCGTTCCGTACGCGCTCGCAACAAAACTCAACAGGACTGAATCGATGAAGATTCGCAATTTCCTCTCGGCGCTGGTCGTGGGCACGGCACTCGCGTTCGCCGCGTGCACCGACAACAGCCCAAGCGCGCCGGCGCCGCAGGCGCAGGTGAACGCCGACCTCCTCGGGTCGGTGACTACGACCCTCTCGTCCACACTGAACTCGCTGCTCGTCAGCTGTTCGAACTCGTCGACGATCTCCGTATCGCAGACGTTCGACAAGAGCGGCGGCACGATGCGCATCGGCGCCCACACGTTCACCGTGCCGGCCGGCGCGCTTTCCACGCCGACGACGATCACGGCGACGGCGCTCAAGGGCAGCACGAACCACATCGACTTCCAGCCGGAAGGTCTGCGCTTCGCGAAGTCGACATCCCTCAGCATCAGCTACGCGAACTGCAGCCTGACTTCCGGGCTGCTGCCGAAGCACATCGCGTACACGAGTGACGATCTCAAGCAGATCTTCGAGATGCTGGACGGCGTGGTCAACACGTCGAACAGGACGGTCACCAGCAAAGTCGACCACTTCTCCGACTACGTGCTGGCCTGGTAATCCCGCCATGCAAGCATCCGTGGCTCCCGTCCGCCGCCTGACCCCGCGTGGCTTGAACGCTGTGCGGCCGGCGTCTGATCTGGTGTTGAGTGCTCGCGAGCGCGAACGCGCCGGGTGCATTCCGGAAGCGATCGCCCAGTACGAACTGGCGATCGCGCAGGCGGAGCAGGACGGTGACAACACGGTGCTGGCGGAAGCGCTCCGCCGTCTCGCGATCGTTCGCCAGTTGCGGGAGGAACGCGAGGCGGCGCGAGCGCTATGCAAACGCAGTCACGAAGTCGCGAGCACGCTTGGCAATCAGGTGCTCGCCGCCGAAGCGCTCAATACGCTCGGCGCAATGTTCATCCGCGAAGGACTCCTTGCGGAAGCACGCGAAACGCTGCTCAAGGCGCTGGAGTCAAGCGGCGCGCGCGGTGACCTCGCCGCACGTGCCGAACAGAACCTGGGCGTTGTCGCCAACATTCAGGGCAAGCTCGACGAGGCCGTCGAACGCTACGGGCGCGCGCTTCGGCAGTATCAGGAAATCGGCGACGAGCACGGCTGCGCGGGCGCGCTCCACAACCTCGGCATGCTGAGCGTGGACTGCAATCGGTTCGAGGACGCGGACCGCTACCTGCTCGAGAGCCTCGCGATCGCTGAACGCGCGGGCGACGTTCGCCTCCGCGGCCACTGCCTGCTCAACCACGCCGACGTGCACGTCGCGTTCCGCCGGTACGAAGACGCCCGCCGCGAGGCGGAAGCAGCCATCGCGATCTTCGACCAGCTTGGCGCGCGCGTACCGAAGGCCGATGCGTATCGCGTGATCGGCGTCGTGTACCGCGAAACGGGACGCCTCGCGCTGGCCGAATCGCGCCTCCGCGCGGCTATCGATTACGCAACCGGTGCAAATTCGGTACTCAGCGAAGCCGAGGCGACACGAGAGCTCGCCATCGTGTACCAGACGACGGGACGCAATCAGGAAGCCCTGGCGCTGCTCAACAAGGCGCACACGCTCTTCGGCAAGCTCGACGCGCGGATCGATCTGATCAACGTCGGCGGGCACGTCGTCGCGCTCGAGGACACGTACTTCGCCGTCGTGCGCGAATGGGGCCAGTCAATCGAATCGAGCGACAGCTACACGCACGGCCACTGCGAGCGCGTCGCCGACCTCTCGGTCGCCGTCGCGAAACAGCTGGGCATGGACGAGCACGAGCAGACCACCATCCGGCTCGGCGCGTACCTGCACGACCTCGGCAAGGTGAAGGTGCCGCACGAGATCCTGAACAAGAACGGCCCGCTCACGCGCGAGGAATTCGAAGTCATCCAGATGCACCCCGTGTGGGGCATCGAGATGCTCGATGACATCGAGTTCCCGTGGGACATCAAGCCGATCATCCGCTGGCACCACGAGAAGTACAGCGGCCACGGATATCCCGACCGCCTGCGCGGGGACGAGATCCCGGTCATGGCGCAGATCGTCGGCATTGTCGACGTGTACGACGCGCTGACCACCACGCGTTCCTACCGTCCGGCGATGACGCTCGACAAGGCGCTCGAGGAAATCACGAAGTCCCGCGCCTCGTGGTCGCCGGCCGTGTTCGACACTTTCATGCAGGTGATCGCGGCCGGCCTCGATCCCGTGTTTGCCACGCCGTTCAGTGTAGGACGGGCGGCATAACAGCAAGGGAAAAGAGAAAAGGGAAAAGGGAAAAGAGGCGAAGGAGAAAGAACGAGGATGAGTCAAAAGGGACGAGACATTCGTGCCCTTTCATCTCATCCTCCTCCCTTTCCCTGTAGTCCCTTTCCCTTTTCCCTTTTCTTTTTCCGCTAACCCAGGGCGCCGCCGATGTTGGCGAGACTTCAAGGGAAAAAGAGAAAAGGGAAAAGAGGCGAAGGAGAAAGACGAGGATGAGTCAACAGGGACGAGACACTCGTGCCCTTCCATCTCATCCTCCTCCTTTTCCCTGTTGTGCCTTTTCCCTTTTCCCTTTTCTCTTTCCGCTAACCCAGGGCGCCGCCGATGTTTGGCGAGACTTCAAGGGAAAGGAGAAAAGGGAAAGAGGCGAAGGAGAAAGACGAGGATGAGTCAACAGGGACGAGACACTCGTGCCCTTCCATCTCATCCTCCTCCTTTTCCCTGTGGTGCCTTTTCCCTTTTCCCTTTTCTCTTTCCTCTAACCGAGGGCTCCGCCGATATTCGGCGAGACAACGGTCTGCTGGCCGGAAATGCGCGTGGTCGACGTCGGAGATTTCTTCGGGCGGCGGCGCAGCATATGACCCGCCGATGCGGCGAGGCCGTCGTGGTTCAGGATCCGGATACCGCCGCCCTCCGTGGTCTCGATGAGCCGCTGCGAGACGAGCGTCCCGATCGTGCGCGAGATCGTCTCCCGGCTCGAGCCCACCATATGCGCAAGCATCTGGTGCGTCGGCAGATTCTTGATCGTCTCGCCGTCGCCGCGACCGGCCATGTCCAGGAGGAGATGCGCCACGCGCCCGGTGACGTCCAGAAACACGAGTCCGGCAATCTTCTGGTCTGATTCGCTCAGCCGGCTGCAGAGCGCACGGAGGAGACCGAACGCCATGCCGGGCATTTCCGTGATGCTGCGGCGGAAATCGTCGCGCTGAAGCACGAGCAGCTTCGAGTCCTCGACGGCGATCACGCTCTTGGAGTACGGCTCGTCATCCATCAGCGCGCTTTCGCCGAAAAAGTCGCCCGACCGCACGAGGTCGAGCACCACTTCGCGACCGTCCTCCGCGATGAGCATGACCTTCACGCTCCCGGACAGCACGATGTAGAACGCATCGCACGGGTCATAGGAGAAAAGGACCACCCGGTTTTTCGGGTAGTCACGCGCGCGCAGCACGCCGGAGAGCCGTTCGAGGTCCGAGTCTCGCAGCTTTGCGAACAGCGGCACGCCCCGAAGGGTACTTATCGTCGTCATCCGCTCACCTATCTAAGGGCCGGACGGGCGGACGCAAGACCGGGCTGGCCCCACCCGCCTTGAAACAGGCCGCAGCGCGGCCATCCGCGAACGCCGACAGGCGTGGTTGCTCGGCCTCGCACTCCGCGTCCTTGCGGGGGTGTCCGCACCGATTGAAATACACACAGCCCACAGCCGACGGCCCCAGTAACTCGTCCCCAATCACGGGGAGCGCCCGGCGACGCGCCGGATCGGGTGCCGGAACCGCGTCGAGCAACGCGCGGCTGTAGGGATGCAACGGTCCCGCAAAGAATGCGTTCGCCGCAGAATGCTCAACCACCCGCCCGGCAAACATTACGACGACCACCGAAGCCACACGCTGCACCACAGCCAGGTTGTGCGCGATGAACAACGTCGTCAGGCGGCGCTCGTCGCGCAGCCGCTCGAACAGGTCGAGCACGCGGCTTTGAATGGTCGCGTCGAGTGCAGACACCGCTTCATCGAGCACGAGCAATTCCGGGTCGACCGCGAGCGCGCGGGCAATGGCCACACGCTGCCGCTGACCCCCGCTCAGCTCGTGGGGCAGCCGGGTGAACTCGTCGGAGCTCAGGCCGACTTCCGCGAGCACCGCCAGCGCGCGTTTCTTCGCCTCCAGCGGGCCCGCCAGGCGGTGCGCGAGGACGCCCTCCGCCACGGTCTCACCGACCGTGATGCGGGGATCGAGCGAAGTAAACGGGTCCTGGAATACGATCTGCATCCGCCGGCGCATGGCGCGCATCGTCTCGCGGCCGAGCGCCCGCACATCGATGCCATCGAAGCGCACCGAGCCCACTTCCGGCTCGACCAGCCGCAGCGCCGCACGCGCCGTCGTCGTCTTGCCCGACCCCGACTCGCCGACAAGGGCGAGCGTCTCGCCGCGTGGAATGTCAAACGACACTCCGTGCACAACGCGCGTGGCGTAGCGGACGTGGAGGTCCTCCACCTGCAGCAGTGCGGTACCGGTCACGGCGACAGCCGCGGCACCGCGGCGAGCAGCTCGCGGGTGTACTCGTGCGACGGCGCGCTGAAGAGCGTCTCGACGTCGGCGGATTCCACGATTTCGCCGGCGCGCATGACCATCGCACGCGAGCACGTCTGCGCCACGACGCCCAGGTCGTGCGTGATGAACAGGATCGCCGTGTTGGATTCACGCTTGAGCTCGCCCAGGAGTGCGAGGATCTGCGCTTGCACGGTCACGTCGAGCGCGGAGGTTGGTTCGTCGGCGATGACCAGCGCGGGTTTCAGCAGCAGCGCCATCGCGATCATGACGCGCTGCCGCATGCCCCCGCTCAGTTCGTGCGGATACGCCCGCGCGCGCCGCGCCGGATCGGCAATACCTGTGCGTTCGAGCATCGCCACCGCCATTTCGCGCGCGGCTTTCACAGACTCGCCATGTACGCGTGCTACCTCGGCGATCTGATCGCCCACGCGCATCACCGGATTGAGCGCGGTTGCCGGCTCCTGGAACACGATCGACATGCGCCGCCCACGGAGGGACCGCATCTCCGCTTCCGGGAGCGTGAAGAGGTCGCGCCCTTCGAACACGGCGGTCCCCTGCACCAACGCGTTATCGCCGAGCAGTCGCATCAGCGCGTATCCGGTCGTCGTTTTTCCGCTTCCCGATTCTCCGACCAGCGCGACTGTCTCCCCGCTCGCGATCGCAAATGACACGCCGTTCACCGCCGGGCGCGGACCGAACGACACTCTGAGCCCCTGCACGTCGAGCAGCGTCGTCATCGCGATGCTCGCACGCGTGGATCAACCATTTCACGAAGGCGCTCGCCGATGACGTTGATGGACAGCACGGTAATCACAATGGCCATGCCGGGGAAAACGAGCAACCACCACGTGTGCGCGCCGAAATCGGCGCCGTCGAGCATCATGTTGCCCCAGCTGGGCGTGGGCTGCCGGACGCCGAGGCCGAGGAACGAGAGCCCTGCCTCGAGCGGAATGACCGTCGCCACGGCGAGCGTGGCGGCGACCAGTATCTGCGGCACGGCCGCCGGCAACACGTGCCGCGTGAGGATGCCGAGCGGCCGCACGCCAAGCGCACGCGCCGCAAGCACGTAGTCCATGGCCGCAGTCTCCCGCACCTGCGCGCGCACCACCTTCGCCATCGCGGGCCATCCGGTGAGTCCGAGCATGATCGCAAGCCCGAAGACAGAGAGGTGCGGGAAGGCGGCGACGATGAAAATCAGCACGAGTACGCGCGGCACCGAAAGAATCGCGTCGACGGTGCGCGTAACGAGGCGGTCAGTCCACCCTCCCGCGTATCCCGCCAGCGCGCCGACCGCGGTGCCGAGCGTCATCGCGATACCAACGGCGAGGGCCGCGATGCCGAGTGACACGCGCGCGCCGAATACGAGGCGCGACAGCACGTCACGCGAATACCGGTCGGTGCCGAGCAGGTGGGCGCCCGACGGTGCAAGATTCGCCTGCGTCGCCGCGTCGGGTTGCGCAAACGGATCGTGCGGCGCGATTACTGGAGCGAGCAGCGCTACGAGCACGAACAGCGCGATCACCGCAAGCGCCGCATACACGGCGGGGCCGCCCAACGTGCGCCGCGCGCGCTCGGCCTGGCCGGCGATCATGTATCGAGCTGAACGCGCGGGTTGAACGTCACGGCCACGATGTCGGCGAGCGCGCTTCCCAGCGCGATCGCGACGGTACTCACGACGACAATGGCCTGCACGAGCTCGAAGTCGCGTCCGAGTACGGCGTCGACGAGTGTGCGGCCCATGCCGGGCCACGCGAACACCTTCTCGACGAAAACGCCGCCCGCGAACATGCCCGGCAGGAGAATGCCGGCGACCGCAATTGCCGGTCCGAGTGCGTTGGGGAGGACGTGCCGCCTGACGACGTCACTCTCCGCGGCGCCCGACGCGCGCGCGGTGCGGACATAATCCTCGTGCAACACGCCGAGCACGGCGGCGCGGTGGTACCGCGAGACGGCGAACATCACCACAACCGCGAGCGTGAGCGCGGGCAGCGCGAGGTGAGCGACCACGTCCGCCGTGCGACCCGCGAGCGTGAGAGAATCGTGCAGCGCCACGTCCACCATGCCGCCCGACGGTGCGAGCCTCAGGCGGAACGCGAAGACCCAGAGGGCGGCGAGCGCCATCACGAAGTCGGGAATGGAAAGAACCCCGATTGCGACGGTTTCCGACGCGCGCGCGAGCCAGCGCCCCTGCCGGAACGCCTGCCACGTGCCAAGCGCCACCGCGCCGAGCCAGCCGAGCACGAACGCGGGGATCATGAGCAGCGTGCTGTTCACGAACGCCGTCGCGAGGACTTCGCGCACGGGACGCTGCGCGGAGTGCGACCAGCCGAAGTCGCCGGACACGAAATTTCCGACCCATTTCACGTACTGGACGGCGATGGGCCGGTCGTATCCCCACCGCGCGCGAAACGCCGCGTGCTCCTCTTCCGTGGCGTGTTCCTGGCTGCGGGCAAGAAACGGATCACCCGGCGTCAGCCGAAAAAGAACGAACACAAGCGTGACGATGACAACCAGGACGGTCAGCGCATGTCCCGCGCGAGCGAGCAGAAATGGACGCAGGCGCGTCACTGCTTCTTTGCAGCCGCCTCCGCGCCTCTTGGTGCGGAGCCTGTGACGCCCCACGTCGGAATGGACGTCCACCACGCGTCAGGCCGGAGTGTCGCGAGGTCGAGCCGCGTACTCGCGCCGGCGGTGACCGCCGGCTCCCAAAGCCAGATCCCCGGTGCGTCGTCGAGCAGGGCCTGGTACGCCACGCGGTAATGCGCGCGCGCCGCCGTGACGGTGGGCGCGGTCAGGGCGTTGTCGATCGCGGAATCGACCACGGGGTTGGAATACCGCCCCGGGTTATTGGCGCCTCCCATTCCGATCGACGACGTTGACCAGGCCTGTCGCACGCCGCTCGGGCTGGGCGCGGCAAACGTCTGCATGATCACGATGTCGAACTTCTTCGCGCGCATGCGCTCGCCCATTGCCGTGAAGTCGAGCACTTCGGCCGTCACCTTCGCGCCGACCTGGCGCCACTGTTCCTGCATGACGACGGCCGTCCGGTTCCGGATCTCGCTCGACGACGGCGTAACGATGGAGAATGCGAGCGGCTTTCCGTTCTTGTAACGCACGCTGTCCTTCCCCATCCGCCAGCCCAGCGAATCGAGCGCGCGGCGCGCCGCATCGACGTCAAAGGGCGCCTGGCGAAGCGTGGAGTCAGCTGACCACAGCGACCGCGAGAACGGACCGTACGGCACGCGTCCCGAGGTGTCCACGATGTTTGCCGCGAGCGTCTTGCGGTCGAGCGCCATCGAGAGCGCGCGCCGAAGGGCCCGGTCACCAAAGAGCGGATGCGGGGCGTTCGTGCCGTCCTCGTGCATGTTGAATACCGCGTACCCGAGCACGTTGCCGCGGAGTCGCACGGGCCTCACGCCGTCGTGCGGAGCGGATGCTTCAGCGGGCGTGAGCGTTTCGATGAAGTCGGCTTCTCCGGTAAAGACACGCTGAACTGCGGTCTTGAGCTCCGGTGCAATCGTCCAGATCACCCGCGTCACGCGCGGCTGGCCGAGGTAGAACCGGTCGGCCGCTGCGATCTCGATGCGCTGCTTGGGTTCCCATTTTACGAACTTGTACGGGCCGCTCCCGACCGGCGCGTGCGCAAACGGCGACTGGAGGAGCGAATCGCGCGGCACCTTGCTCAGAATGTGCTCCGGCAGCGGCACGAGGCCCCCGACAAGCGTGTAAAATCGCTCCGGCGCCGCCCGCTTGAACCACGCGGTGCACGTGAGCGAATCCGACACGCTCACGGAATCGGTCACCTCGGCGATATCGCGGCCGTCCGAGGAGTGGACCTTGGGATCGGTGTAGAGATCGAACGCGAATCGCACATCGTTCGCGCGCACGGGAGTGCCATCGTGCCACGTCGCGCGCGGGTTGAGATGAAACGTCACCGACATCGAATCCCGGCTCCACGACCAGCTTTGCGCGAGCCGCGGCGTCCAGCCTGCGTCGCTCATCGTGTTCAGGTCGGGGCCGATCGCCGCGAGCTTCTCGAAGACGAGGTCCGTGACCTCGTGCGATTGCGCGAGCGCCGTCAGCGGCGGAAAAAGGACGTCGGCGTCGCCGGCGGAGGAAACCACCAGCGTACCGCCCCGCGACGCGCTGTCGCCAACGCATCCGAAAACGGCCACGAGGCCCAGGATTGCCGCGGGCCTGCCGAACTCGTGGTACCGCACTGGTTTTCCCCGGGTGAACGTCATGGGAAGGACGACCTGCGCGGGAGGGGGGCAACCCTCTTAGCTTGCAGCAGTCCCTCTTCCGAGTCGCAGATGAAGAAACTGGCTTCCGTCCTCGCCATCACGGCGTTCGCCGCCGCGCCAATCGGCCCCGCATCCGTCGACATGGCGCGCTACAAGCAGCAGGCCGCCAACATCACGATTACGCGCGACGACTGGGGCATTGCTCACGTGCGTGGCAAGACCGACGCCGACGCCGTATTTGGTGCGATCTACGCCCAGGCGGAGGACGATTTCAACCGCGTCGAGACGAACTACATCAACGCAATGGGACGCCTGGCGGAAGCCGAGGGCGAGAACGAGATCTGGCGCGACCTCCGGATGAAGCTGTTCATCGATCCGGACACGCTGAAGGCGCTGTACGCGAAGAGTCCGGTCTGGCTCAAGTCGCTCATGAATGCGTGGGCGGACGGCCTCAACTTCTATCTCGCGAAGCATCCGAACGTGAAGCCGCGCGTGATCACGAAGTTCGAACCGTGGATGGCCCTGAGCTTCACCGAGGGCAGCATCGGGGGAGACATCGAGAAGGTGAGCCTTCCCCAGCTACAGGCGTTTTACGGCAAGACCGGTGTGACGCCGGCGCCCTCGGACGACGACCCCGAGGCCAACGGCGATAACCTGCATCCGCGGGAACCGTCGGGCTCGAACGGCATCGCGATCGGTCCGCAGGTGACCACGTCGCACCACGCCATGCTGCTGATTAATCCCCACACGTCGTTCTACTTCCGCTCCGAGCTGCAGATGACGAGCGATGAGGGACTGAACGCGTACGGCGCGTCGACGTGGGGCCAGTTCTTCATCTACCAGGGCTTCAACGCGAACGCCGGCTGGATGCACACGTCCAGCTCCGTCGACGCGACCGATGAGTTCGCCGAAACGGTCACGAAGAAAGGCGAGCATTACGTCTACAAGTTCGGCACGGAGGAACGCCCCGTCATCGAGCGCGTGATCACCGTGCCGTACAAGACGCCGACGGGCATGGCCTCGAAGAAGTTCACCGTCTACCGGACGCACCACGGCATGGTCACGCGCGAGCTCAACGGCAAATGGGTGGCGTTCGGATTGATGAACACGCCGATCGAGGCGCTCACACAGTCATACACGCGCACGAAGTCGAAGAACATGGCCGACTTCCGGAAGTCCATGGACCTGCACGCGAATTCGTCCAATAACACGCTCTACGCGGACAAGGACGGCAACTTTGCGTTCTTCCACGCGAACTTCATTCCGCGCCGCGATCCGAAATTCGACTGGCGCCAGCCGGTTGACGGGAGCGATCCCGCGAGCGACTGGAAGGGACTCCTCACGTTCGATGAGTCGCCGAACGCGGTGAATCCGCCGAACGGCTGGGCGTACAACTGTAACAACTCCCCGTGGACGGCGGCCGGGCCCAACAGCCCGAAGAAGGAAAACTTCCCGGCTTACGTCGATCCGGGCAGCGAATCGGCGCGCTCGGCGCACGCAATTCGGGTGCTCACCGGAAAGACCGACTTCACGCTCGAGGGTCTGCGCGCGTCGGCGTACGACACCTACCTCACGTACTTCGATCCGCGTATCGCTGACCTCGTGAAGGCGTACGACGCGCTGCCCGCCACTGACACGAACAAGGCGAAGGTCGCCGAGCAGATCGAGCTTCTCCGGAAATGGGACCTCCGCTGGTCCGAGCAGTCGATTCCAACCTCGCTCGCGATTTACTGGGCCGAGGACATGCAGCGCGGGGGCGGCGGCGGCGCGGGTGGTGGTCGTCGCGGGGGCGGCGGCGGCGGCGGCGGACAGCGCGGCGGCGGAAACGCGGCGCCCGACGGCGCGCGTCAGGTGGCCGCGCTCGCAGCCGCGTCAGCCCGGCTCACGGCCGACTTTGGTACGTGGAAGACGCCCTGGGGCGAGATCAACCGCTTCCAGCGTCTCACCGACGATCTGGTGCATCCGTTCACCGATAACGGCCCGAGCATTCCCGTGGGCTTCCCGTCGGCCACGTGGGGTTCACTCGCGTCGTTTGGCGCGCGCTCGTTCAACGGATCGAAGAAGATCTACGGCACGAGTGGCAACAGCTTCGTGGCGGTGGTGGAGTTCGGCGACAGTGTGCACGCGCGCGCAGTCACAGCGGGCGGCGAGAGCGGCGATCCGCAGTCAAAGCACTTCAACGACCAGGCCAAACGCTACGCGACGGGGAATCTGCGCGACGTGTACTTCTATCCGAACCAACTGAAGGGGCTCACGGAGCGCGTGTATAAACCGGGAGAGTGAATTAGGGCAACGGGCAACGGGCAAAGGGGCCCTTTTCCCTTTACGCTGAGCTGTTACCCGGCAGCCAGATGTGAAACGCCGTCCCGTGCCCTTCCTCGCTCTGCACCCAGATGCGTCCCCCGTGCCCTTCGACGGCGACGCGGCAGAATGCGAGGCCCAAGCCTGAGCTGCGGGTTTTCGGCGCGTTGGTCGTGCGAACCTGGCCGAACTTCCGGAAAATCAGCTCGTGGTACTCCTTCGGAATCCCGGGCCCGTCGTCCGCGACCGTGAACAGAATCCCCTGCCCGTCGGCCCGGGCGCTCAGCGTGACATGCACGCCGAGCGGTGAGTGCGTGAGCGCATTCTGCAGCAGGTTCGCAAAGACGCGCTTGAGCACCGTCTTGTCCGCACTGAAGATGGGCGCGTCGTCCGCCACTTCGACTTCGGCGTTCGCGCCTTCCTGCTGAAACCGCGACTGCCAGTCGAACACCATCTCCGCGAGAAACGCGGCGGGCGCGATGCGCTCCGGCGTCAGCGCCATCTGTGACTGCTCGACCTTCGTGATCTCCAACAGGTTCTCGATCAGCGACAGCAGATCCTCGGCCTGACGCTCGGCGTCGCCAAGCGCCTTTCGCTGCTCGTCGTTCAGCGCGCCGAAATCACCGTCGACGACCATCTCCAGCGTCGCGATCACCGCGCTGAGCGGCGTCTTGAGATCGTGCACGATCATCTTCACCAGGTCGTCGCGCGTCTTCACGAGCTCGCGCTGATTGCGCAGCGCGTCCTCGAGCGCGTCGGCAGCGCCCTTTAGCTGGAGCAGTGAGCGAACGCGCGCGCCCAGCACCATGCGGTTGTGCGGCTTCGTGAGAAAATCGTCACCACCGGCTTCAATCGCCCGGATGCGGTCGCCCGGCTCGTTGAGCGCGGTCACGAAGATCACCGGAATGTTCTTCGTTCGCGGATCGCGTTTGATGCGCCGGCACACTTCGTATCCCGCGGACCGGTCGTCACCACCGAGCTCGCCGGCGGGCATCGCGACATCGAGAATGCAGAGATCGGGGCGCTCCGCGAACGTCAGGGCAAGCGCCTCGGGGCCATTCGAGGCGGTGAGTGTGCGGAAGCCGTGCGTCGCCAGCTGGTCGCAGAGGAGCTCGACGTTGGCGCTGACGTCGTCGGCGACGAGAATCAGCGGCGGCCGGTCGCTCATCGTGCTACGGCGTGATCGTGAGCCCGAAGGTGAAAAACCAGGACCGCTCCGAAAGAGTCGCCGCGCTCCTCGCCGCGCGCTGCAATGCAAGATCGACCTTGCCCGCCGGGAATCCACCCCCGCGCGCGATGGCAAATCCGGTACCGACCGACACCATCGACTCCTTCACTTCGCTCCCGAGTGCATCGAACGGCAGCGTGCGATGCGAATAGCCAAGCCGGAACATGACCGGGGCACCATGCCAGTTCGGGCCGGTCGTTTCAGCGCCAACTGCAATCTTGTCCGCGTCGCGCGGAACGGTCGTGGCGGTGCCGAGCCCCGCGAGGGCGCTCCACTTGGTCCGCTCCCATCCACCCGAAATCACGGTGCCCTTGAGTCCCGAGTAGAACGCGGCGAGCCCGAGGTGGTCTGGCATGTTCGCCTTGCTGACGAGCGTATCGCTCACGCGAAGCCGCGCCTCGCCACCCACTCGTCCGTACGCAGCCAGCGCGACCCACCGTGATACGGCCCACTCTGCGCCGAACGACGCGCCCGTTCCACCGTACGCGAGCGTCGACGTCTGACTGACGTCGCCAAACGGGACACTATCCGGAAAATCCCAGGAGATGGCGAGACGGTTTTCGCCGGTGTACGCGTGGATGCCGGCGCCGACGCGCAGCTTTGGCGTGAGCGCCCAGCCGAGCGCGAGCCGGATGTCGTTGATCGCGCCCGACGAGGAATAGCGCGTGGTGAGATCGACGGAGTCGGCTCCCACCTGCTGGCGACCGGATGACGCGGTCTCCCACGTCCGGTCCAGATAGGTCGAGAACGTCAGGCCGACGACGGCGCGCGTCTCCCCGTTCGCACGTCTCGAAACGCGCTCGGCGATGCCCGCGAGCGGGAAACGCGACGTACGCGTGCTCGAGGTGAACCCCGTGCCCTTCGTCGAGCGGAACTCCGGCTGCACGTGAAAGAAGATGACGCTGCCACGCCAGTCCGTGATCGTCGCCGGGTTCACCGGCGAAACCGCATCGAAAGGCGCGAGCGCGGTGGCGGTGCCGGCCGCGCGAGCCCCCGCCTGGCCAGCCGGATAGCCGAAGCCTTGCGCGCCAAGGGACCCCTGCGCACGCACGACACACGGAAGGGCGAGCATGGCGATGCCGACTGCGCGAATCGTGCGTGACGTCATGGAATTCCGAACCTCGATCGTGCCACGTAACTGATGCGGAGCCTGGGCCGCAGCCCCAGCGGCGCGTCGATTCCAAAGAACGCCAGGCGCCCGGTCTGGCGCCCTTCGCTCGCACCGCGCAATACGAGGGCCGTCTGCGGTGCGTTCTTGTTCGCCGAATTCGTGGACCACTGCCGGAAGAGCTGCACCATGTCGATCAGACGCTCTCCGCTGTCACTTGGCACGTACGCAATGCCCTTGACGCCGAAACTGAGTGCCGGATACACGAGCAACGCGGCGCGGCGAATATCGGTGACCGTCTCGGACGAGCTGGCCGCGACGGGATAGATGAGCGTGAGGAGTGTGTCCTGAAATCCGCGAACCGGGCGCTGCACGATCGAGAGCTGTGCACGCACGATCACCACGGAGTCGAGGAAGTACTTCGGG
Organism: Gemmatimonadaceae bacterium; assembly: GCA_035638155.1. Lineage (GTDB taxonomy): Bacteria > Gemmatimonadota > Gemmatimonadetes > Gemmatimonadales > Gemmatimonadaceae > DASRAP01. The sequence continues at coordinate 43,808 of DASRAP010000251.1, forward strand.
ATGTCGAAGCGCATGTACGCGCGGTACGACGGCAACCCGCCGGCGGTCACGCGCTCGGTGGGCGTGGGGAGTCCCTTCACCACGAGCGAGAAATCGCGCAGATCGTTTTCAAGGAGCGGATCCGTCGTGGGCGAATTCGAGAGCGGCCCCATCGACCGCGACGCAACCGACGTGTTACCGGGTGCGGGATCGTATTGCAGCGCCGCAGGAAGATTGCTCTCGACCGAGCGGAGGGTGATGTCGCCGTGCCCCACGAGCTGGAAGCCGATGCGAATGCGTCCGTGCCCCAGAATCTTCGCGAGCACGAAGCTGTTGGGGATCTGCACCGTGACCGTATCGTCCAGGAACAGACGCTCGCGCGGAATGTCCAGCGACCCGAGCAGCCGGTCCGGCCGGAAGAGCGGGATGAGCGCGGCGGTATTGGTGTCGGCCGCCGTCGTATCCACGTCGAACACCTTGAGGGTGATCGTGCCGGTGTAATTCACGACACTCGTGTCAATGCGAATGAACACCCGCGACGAGTCCACTGCCGTCACGTCGTGGCTGGTGCCGTTTTCGGTGTAGGTGGTGGGGAGCGAGTCATACCGCGCCACCGCTCGCACGTCGAGCGTGTCGCCGCGCGACGCGAGCAGCAGCGCGGGCTCCTGGCCGCGAAGCGGGAACGGCCCCACGGTGCTGTCGAACGTGACCACGTCGAGCACGGTGTCGCGAACGGGGAGGTTCTGCTCCGGGCAGAGCGTGGGACACGCCGCGCCTCCGTCGAGCTGATCGCCGCACGAGCTGATCGCGGCAATCAGCCCGACCAGCACTGCACATGATACCAATCGTTTCACGCTGGGAAACCTACTCATTGCTCTCGTTGACGTATACGCGCGGAAGGCGCTGCCGAAGGCCAGTCAGGAGCTCATACGGACTGATCCCGCCGTCGAGCGCGACGTCTTCGATGGTTCTGACGCTGCCGTTGTCCCGCCCGATCAACGTTATGACATCGCCGGGCGCGCAATGGTGCCCTGTGACATCAAACATTGTCATGTCCATGGTGACCGCGCCGGCCACACAGACCTCGCCGCCGTTCAGCAGCGCACGCCCGACATTCGACAAATGGCGGCGGTACCCGTCGGCATACCCCACGGCGACAGTGGCGATTCGCCGCGCCGATGGCGCCCGCCAGAGCCCTCCGTAACTCACCGTCTCGCCCGCAGCCACATCACGTACTTCAAGGACACGCGCGCGCACGTGGACCACCGGCTCCGGGTTGAGGACGTCCCTCCCCGACCCCAGGCCATAGAGGAACGCCCCCGGTCGCACGAATCCATGCGAGTTCTCGCCGCGCCGCACGATCGCGGCGGAGTTATCCGTGTGGGTGAGGGCCGGGCGGACCGCGAGCGCCGCAATGGCCTCGTGGAATCGCCGGTCCTGTTCCTGGCGCGAGCCGTCGTTCTTTTCGGACGAGTGATAGTGAGTAAAGACCGCCTCGGGAGGCTGCGCGCGGACGAGATCATTCACTTCGGCGGCGCGTTCCCACGGAATGCCGGCGCGCTGCATACCGGTATCAATCGCCAGCTGCCATGCGCCGCCTGGCTTCTGCCAGGCTGCTATGGCGGCGCGCTCGCTGAGCGTCGGCGTGAGGCGCGCGGCGCGTGCCGCCGCGAACTCGCCCGGAAGGAGCGGCGTGCAGACCAGAATCCGCCCCGTGACGCCCGCGTCCCGAAGCTCTGCTCCCTCCTCCACCGTCGCTACGCCAAAGCCCCACGGATGCAACTGGGACAATGAGTGCGCGACCGGGACGACGCCGAGGCCATACGCATCGGCCTTCAGGATCGGCAGCAGTGGCACTCCCGCCCGCGCGGCGATGGATCGCGCGTTCCGCACGATCGCACCCAGGTCAACTTCTACCCAGGCCCTCAGGCCCGCCGTAGTAGATTCGTCTGTCACGCTCTCGTTCTCTCGCTCTCTCGCTCTCTCTCGCTCTCCCCGTCTCTCGTTCTCTGTCCCGTAGATGAAAGCTAGTCTGGATGAAGCGCTCGCAATCATGCGCGACCTGCGTGCCCGCGACGAATGGGACGCGGCACAGACGCATGAGTCACTTCGTCCGTATCTCAACGAAGAGGCGCACGAGCTCGACGACGCCATTCGCGAGGGGAGCGACGATGCGATGCGCACCGAGCTGGGTGATGTGCTGCTGCAGGTGCTGTTTCACGCCATCGTCGCGGAACAGCGCGGCGCGTTCGACATCACCGACGTCGCCGGCTCACTGGTGCACAAGATGCGGGTGCGTCATCCCCAGCTCTACGGGACGCCGGAAGCGGAAAAGCAGACGTGGGAAGGACGAAAGGCGAAAACCCGCCGCACACTCGCGGAAGGACTGCCGTCGGGACTTCCCGCCCTGCACCGCGCGCTTCGTTTGCAGGAGCGAGCGGCGGCCGTCGGTTTTGACTGGCCTGATTCGTCCGGCCCGGCCGCGAAAGTGCGCGAAGAGCTGGCGGAAGTCGAAACGGAGATCGCCGGCGCCGGCGAACGCTTCGGAACCCACGGCGTGCCATCTGCAGATCCGCGTCACGCCCGTCTCGAAGGGGAGCTCGGCGACCTCCTGTTTGCCGTGGTGAACCTGTGCCGCAAGTGCGACGTGCATCCGTCACTCGCGCTCGACCGCGCGAACGCCACCTTTCAGCGGCGGTTCGAGGGCGTCGAGCGACTGGCGGCGGCTCGCGGGATCGACGTGCGAACCGCGGGGCTCGAGGTGCTGGACGGGCTGTGGAATGAAATCAAGCAATCAGGCGAATGATGATTTTTCTTGCAGCGCTTCTGGCATTACAACAGACACCCGCCTTCGACGGACGCGCGAACGCGACGCACGTGCCGATCCCGCGCGTCGATACGGTCGCCGTGGTCGACGGCAAACTCGACGAACCGGTGTGGGCCCGCGCCGCGCGGCTGAACGGATTCTCGCAGTACCAGCCAGTGGACGGACGCGCGTCCGACGAACCGACAGAAGTGCTCGTGTGGTACGCGCCGGACGCCATCTGGTTCGGGATTCGCGCGCGCGAGCTCCACGGCAACGTGGTGCGCGCCACGCGGGCCAACCGCGACAACATCTCGAGCGAAGACTACGTCCAGATTCTGCTCGACACGTACAGTGACCGTCGCACGGCGTACGTGTTCGGAGTGAACGCGCTTGGCGTCCAGCAGGACGGGACGCGCAGCGACCAGTTCGGCGGCGGCGCGGGCGGGCGATCCGCGACCGGCGGCGGCATGCGTGATTTCAATTCGCTCGACGGCAACGTGGATCTCAATCCCGATTTCGTGTTCGAGTCGCGGGGGCGGCTCGTGGACGGCGGATACGAGGTGGAGATTCGCATTCCGTTCAAGACCCTGCGGTACCAGAATGCCGACGTGCAGTCCTGGGGCATTCACGTGCTGCGGCGCGTGCAGCACTCGGGCACGCAGGATTCGTGGGCACCGGCGCTGCGAGCGAACGCGAGCTTTCTTGCGCAGGAAGGCACGCTCGACGGCATCCGTGATGTGAGGCGCGGCGTCGACCTCGAGGCGACGCCAGCGGCGACCGCACGGGCGGACGGCGGCCCGGGCGCCACCGACTGGCGTTACTCGTCAGATCAGTCGCTGGGTGGCGACCTCCGCTGGGGCGTGCGCCAGAACCTCACGCTCAACGGCACGATCAACCCCGATTTCTCGCAGGTCGAGGCGGATGTCGGCCAGGTCACGCTCAACGAGCGATTCGCTCTGTTCTACCCGGAAAAGCGACCGTTCTTTCTCGAGGGCCTGTCGCTGTTCGATACGCCGAACCAGATGATCTACACACGCAACATCGTCGCGCCGGACGCCGGGCTCAAGTTTACCGGGAAGCTCGGCTCGACCAACGTGGGGACGATGCTCGCCGCGGACGCGCGCTCGTCGTCGTGGGACGGTTCGTCGCATCCGCTGTTCAGCATTGCGCGCGTGCGCCGCGACATGAGCCCGAACGTCACGCTCGGCGGCATTGCCACGGCGCGGGAAAATGGCGACGACTACTCTCGCCTTGGCGGCGCCGACATCCGCATCGTTCACAACAAGCTCTACTACGTGCAGCTGCAGGGTGTCGAATCGTGGACGGACAGCGCCGGACGATTCGGGCGCGGCACGTTCGCCGAAGGCGTGTGGGACCGGACCGGGCGCGCGTCGGGCTTTCACTACAACGTCAAGGCCATCGCGCCCGCGTTTCGCGCCGCCACCGGGTTCGTGAACCGCACCGACATCATCGACTACAGCGCGCACAACCGCATCACGTTCTATGGGTCACCGGGCGCGCTCGTGCAGACGTGGACCGCGTTCTTCGGTTTCGAGCGCATCACGTCGTACCGCCGCCCGCGGGACGGATCGGTCGAAGGCAACGAGTCCGTGTCGCCGAGTGCCACGCTGCGCGGCGGCTGGCGCCTCAACAGCTCGCTCAACCGGAACTTCGTGTCCTACACGCCGGCGTCGTACGCGTCGTACACCGTGGACCGCGCCGGTACCGTGGGAGCGTTCGTCGTGCCGAATGCGGAAACCAACATGTACTCGGGCTCGTTCGGCGTCACGACGCCAACGTACCGCAAGTTCACGGCGACGGGCACGCTCGCGTACGGTGACGCGGCGCTCTTTCGTGAAGCGGCGCCGGGGCGGAGCACGCGGATTGACGCGACGATCGACCTTCGGCCCACGAGCGCACTCCGCACGTCGATTCAGTACACGCGCCTCGCGCTCGACCGCGCGCGCGACGGTTCCCCGTTTTCGCGCGAAGCGATCCCCCGCGTCAAGGTCGAATATCAGATCAATCGGGCGATGTTCGCGCGCGTAATCGGACAGTACACGGCCCGCACGCGAGAGTCACTCGTGGATCGCGACGGGAACCCCATTCTGCTTGGCGGCACGCCGGACGCGGGCGAGTCCACGAATGAATTCCAGGTGGACTGGCTACTGAGCTATCGGCCTAGCCCCGGCACGTTGTTCTATTTCGGCTACGGGGCGACGATGGCGGAGCCTGACCAATTCCGTTTCGGCAATCTCACGCGCCGCCGCGACGGGTTCTTCGCGAAGTTGAGCTACGTGTTCCGGATGTAGGACACGCTTGACGCTTTGCGCTCAGCGCTCAGCGCTAAGCGTCAAGCGATTACTTGCGAATCCGCTGACGGATTCCGGCGAGCTCGTTCCTGACATCCGGATTCTTGGCGAGAATATCGCCGAGGATCACGACCGCCATCTCGGTGTCGACGACCGTGGGTTCCGGGGAAAAGCGCTTCCCGTGTCCCATGTGCTTGCCGGGCTCGAGCAGGATGGGATGCTTGAGGACGAGATCGGCCTTGTCGTCCTTGACGCGCACCGCGTAGAAGTGCTTCCCCGGTTGCTCCATGTACCAGATGCGGATGCCGTCGACCTCGGGCGGCCACGGCCGGTGTTCGTGCACGGCGCCGTCCGATCCGGTGAAACCCGTCGCGCCCGGCTTGAGGGTCGGATAGTTCGTCTCGTATGCACCGCTGTACATCAGGCCGTGCTGCATGCAGTTCTCCGTGAATGAAGTCGTTCGGCCCCGTTGCCCCTGGCCCGTTCCCCGTTGCCCTTAGGCTACTTCAACCGCTCCAGTTTTTCGACCGCGCGCTCCAGCGTTTCCATCCGCTTGCAGAACGCAAAGCGCGTGTACTTTTTCGCCTCGGGCGCTCCGGGCCGGTAGAAACTCGATCCAGGCACTGTCGCGATCCCGATCTCCTTCGTCAGCCACTCGGCGAACGCCATGTCGTCGAGGGAGCTGATCCTGCTGAAGTCGGTGAAAAGGTAATACGCGCCCTGCGGTTCGGTGAATACGAACCCGGCCTGCCGGAGGGCGCCGGACAGGAAATCACGGCGCTCGCGGTACTCGCGCGCGAGGCCCGCGTAGTACTCGTCGCTGAACGAATAGCCGACGGCAGCCGCGTCCTGGAGCGGAGCCGGTGCGCCGACTGTGAGGAAGTCGTGCACCTTGCGAATCGCGTCCGAACGTTCCGGCGACGCGATCGCATACCCGATCCGCCAGCCGGTAATGCTGAAGGTCTTCGACAGACTCGAAATGGTGACGGTGCGCTCGCGCATGCCCGGCAGCGTCGCGATCGGCACGTGCTCGCCGGCGTAGATGATGTACTCGTACGGATCGTCCGTGATCGCAATCAGATCGTGCTCGATGCAGATGCGCGCGATGGTCTCGAGCTCCGACCGCGAGAAGACGTGCCCCGTCGGGTTGTGCGGCGAGTTGATCACGATGGCGCGCGCTTTGGGCGTGATCGCCTTGCGCAGCAGCGCCTCGTCGAAGTGCCAGTCGGGGGCCACGAGAGGGACGTAAACCGGCCGGGCCTCGCAGAGGATCGCGTCCGGTCCGTAGTTCTCGTAGAACGGCTCGAAAACGAGGACTTCGTCGCCGGGATTGAAGAGCGCGAGAAACACCGACGCGGTTGCCTCGGTCGCACCACAGGCGATGGTGATCTCGCGCTCGGGATCCACGGGCATGTCGTACCGCCGCTGGTACTTGGCCGTGATGGCGTCGCGCAGCTTCTTTGCGCCCCACGTGATCGCGTACTGGTTGACGTCGGCGTTGATGGCGTCGATGGCCGCCTGCTTCATCGCATCCGGCATCGGAAAATCCGGGAACCCCTGCGAGAGGTTGACCGCGCCGTACTGATTGGCCAGGCGGGTCATCGCGCGAATCACGGACTCCGTGAACGTCTGCGTGCGGAGGGCGTTGGGCATCAGCAAAGAATAAGCGAGTGCCCGAATGCCCGAATACCCAAATGCCCGATTGTATGGTGGGCGGCGCGCTACTTCAGCTTTCGCGCAGGCAGGGCTTCGGTCGCCCGGATCTGCGTGGTGACAGTGTGTGAGCGTTGCTCGATCGAGGGCGCGAACGTACGAATGGCGAACTTCGCGGCGAACGCCGCGGCCGGCACGCCGGCACCCGCGCCAAGGAGCAGAACGTTCGCCGCGATGACGGGCTTGGCCCAGCGGTTCACGATCTCGCGGCTCCGCGTCGCCATGACGGTCATGATCGCGACCGCGTCGATCGCGACGAGAAGGCCCACGCATGTCCACAGTACGGTCACGCCGACACGGTCCAGCAAATGCGCGAGTGAAGCCAGCACGGGCATCCTCGGATGGAGGGTGGGACCAACCGGATGCCCTTCATATACTGCCCCGCTTTCGTGATGTAAAGAGGACAGCTCAACGCTGAACGCTGAACGCTGGGCGCTAAGCGCTAAGCGCTAAGCGTCAAGCGTTAGTCAACAGTACGCTTCGATCCACGGCACCAATCGAAGTGCGCCCGCAAAACGCCATGGTGAGATCCAGCTCGCGATGAATGATCTGGAGCGCTTTGAGGACGCCGGCTTCGCCCATCGCGCCGAGACCGTAGTTGAACGCGCGGCCGATGTACACGCCGCGCGCTCCGTACGCGACGGCCTTGAGGACGTCCTGGCCTGAGCGCACGCCGCCATCCATGTGCACTTCGATCTTCGAGCCCACCGCGTCAACCACGCGCGGCAGCGCCCGGATGCTCGACTCCGCGCCGTCGAGCTGCCGACCGCCATGATTGCTCACAATGATGGCGTCGGCGCCGGTTTCCGCCGCGAGCCTGGCGTCTTCCACGTCCTGTACGCCTTTCAGGATCAGCTTCCCGCCCCAGCGCTTCTTCACCCACTCGACGTCCTTCCAGTTGAGCCGCGGATCGAGCTGGCTGTGCGACCACTCCGCAAGCGACGTCATGTCCTCGACGCCTTTCACATGCCCGACGATGTTGCCGAACTGGCGGCGCTTCGTGCGCAGCATGGCCCAACACCAGCGCGGTTTGGTCATCATGTTCGCGATGTTGCGCGGCGTCAGTTTTGGAGGCGTCGAGAGCCCGTTCCGGATATCCTTGTGGCGCTGGCCGAGGATCTGGAGATCCATCGTGAGCATGAGCGCCCCGCAATTCGCCGCCTTCGCGCGTTCGATCAGCCGCTCGATGAAATCGCGGTCGCGCATCACGTAGAGCTGGAACCAGAACGGCTGCGTGGTATTCGCGGCCACGTCCTCGATCGAACAGATACTCATGGTGCTCAGCGTGAACGGCACGCCGAACCGTTCCGCGGCGCGGGCGGCCAGAATCTCGCCGTTCGCGTGCTGCATGCCCGTGAGGCCCGTTGGCGCGAGTGCGACAGGCATGGCGACGTTGACGCCAACCATCGTCGTCGCGGTCGAGCGCTGCTCGAGATTCACCGCGATGCGCTGGCGCAGCTTGATGGCGCGGAAATCGTCCTCGTTCGCGCGGTACGTACTCTCGGTCCAGCTCCCGGCGTCGCAGTAATCGTAGAACATCCGCGGCACGCGCCGCTTCGCGAGTTGTCGCAGGTCTTCCACGGTGGTGACGACCGTCATTTCGCGAACGGCTTCAGTTCGGCCACGGCCGCACCGTCCTTGCGCGGATCCGACGCGCCCGTGTTCACTCCCGTCGTGAAGTTGCGCATGACCGCCTGTCCCGAGCCCATCTTGGACGCGGAGAAGTCCCCGCGCAGCAGCAGCTCGTGCCCCAGCGCTGTCAGTGCCTTCCGTGTTTCGTCGCCGAATCGCGCTTCGACGTTCACGTCGCACCCCTCGAACGTTTCCTTGGAAAAGCGCGGCGCGTCGAGTGCGTGCTGAATATTGAAGCCGAAGTCGACGACGTTGGATACGAACTGCGCGTGTGCCTGCGCCTGGTTCCAGCCCCCCATGATACCGAATGCCATGCGCACGTCGCCGCGTTCCATGAATGCGGGAATGATCGTGTGGAGCGGACGCTTCCGGCCTGCGAGGATGTTCGGACTCGACGGATCGAGCGAAAAGCCACCGCCGCGATTCTGCAGCGCGAATCCGGCGCCGCCCACCGCGAGCCCCGACCCGAACCCGACCGACGAGTAATTGCTCTGGATGAGCGACACCATGTTGCCGTCCTTGTCGACGACGCTCAGGTACGTAGTACCGTGATCCGTGCCGGGCGGCGTCCCCGCGGGTACTGCGCAGTTTGCGCGTTTCTCATCAATGAGCTTGGCCCGCTCGGCGGCGTATGTCTTCGAC
>DASRAP010000252.1:0-24752 GCA_035638155.1 Gemmatimonadaceae bacterium
AGGGCCCGGTGCTTCGCCGCCTCGTCATCGGCGTGCTCGGCCTGGGCGCGCTGGGTTTGTTCGTGTTCGCGATGCTGTGGTGGCGCGTCTGCGCGGGAGACGCGTGCCCGTCAGTGGAAATGCTGGAGAAGTACACGCCGAGGCAGACGTCGAAAGTCTACGCGGCCGACGGCCGGCTGGTCGGCGAGCTCGGCCTCGAACGGCGCACGCTCATTCGCGTGAGCGAGCTTCCGGCGACGGTGAAGAACGCGTTCGTGCTCACCGAGGACAAACGTTTTTATCAGCACCACGGCATCGACTACAGTCGCATCTTCGGGGCGTTGCTCCGCAACGTGCGCGCACTCGGATTCAGCCAGGGATTCTCTACGATCACGATGCAGCTCGCGCGCAACGTGTTCCCCGAACACATCTCGCGAGACCGGGCGCTCGGGCTCCGTCCTCTTATTCGCAAGCTGCGTGAAGCCAAGGTCGCGCTCGCGATCGAAAGGAAGTTCACGAAGGACCAGATTCTGGAGCTGTACCTCAACCAGATTCCGTTCGGATACCGTGCGTTCGGCATCGAGACCGCGGCGCAGCGCTATTTCGGAAAGTCCGCGCGCCAGCTGAACGCCGCGGAAGCTGCGCTCCTCGCGGCGCTGCCCAAGGCACCCGAACGCTACAATCCGCAGCGCTTTCCCGAACGCGCCGTCCAGCGGCGCAATGTCATTCTCGAGCTCATGCACAACGGGGGCGCGCTGACCGACGGGGAAACGTCGCTCGCGAAAGCGTGGCCGTTGCAGCTGGCGCGGCGGACCGCCGCAAACGGATCGCAGGAAGTGGCGCCGTACTTCGTCGAGTGGGTGCGCCAGCTCATGCAGCAGAAGTTCGGTCCGGGACTCTACAACCAGGGCTACGAGATCCACACGACGCTCGACCTGGACCTGCAGATCTCCGCCGAGCGCGCGCTCGCCGCGCAGCTCCAGGCGATCGAATCGGGACAATTCGGCAAGTGGGAGCACCCGACGTTCGAGCAGTACATCAGCAAGGGAGCGGACAGCGCCGACAAGGGGCCGAATTCTCCGTACATGCAGGGGGCGTTCATCGCGCTCGATCCGCGAACGGGTGCCGTGCGCGCGCTCGTGGGCGGACGCGACTTCGATGACTCGAAGTTCAATCGCGCCACGCAGGCCGTGCGGCAGCCGGGCTCGACGTTCAAGCCGATCGTGTATTCCACCGCGATTCGCGCCGGGCGTCCGCCGACGTACATCCTCGACGACGCGCCGCTCACCATGCTGCAGCTCGACGGCACGGAATGGGCGCCGCAGAACTACGACCTCAAATTCCTCGGGCCGATGCCGCTGCGCCGCGCGCTGTACGAATCGCGGAACTTGCCGGCGATCCGGCTCGGCATGGAGATCGGTGAAGAGAGCGTCGTCGAGATGGCGCACCGCTTCGGCATCACGAGCGACATTCTGCCCGTGCCGTCGATCAATATCGGCGCCGCGGATGTCGTCCCGCTCGAGATGGTGAACGCGTACTCGGTGTTCGCAAACATGGGATGGCGCTCGCAGGCGAACCCGATTCTGCGCGTCACCGATGCCACGGGCAAAGTGTTGTGGGAGCCGCAGCCGGTCCGCGAAACGGTCTTGTCGCCCGAAGAAGCGTGGCTCATGACGGACATGCTGCGTGACGTGATCCGCCGCGGCACCGCCGTGAACGCTGTCTGGAACAAGGGCTTTCAGCTTCCGGCCGGCGGAAAGACGGGCACAACGAACGACGGCTCCGACGTGTGGTTCATCGGTTTCACCGCCGACCTCGTGGCCGGGGTATGGATGGGCTTCGACAAGCGCCAGAAGATCATGGACAACGCGCAGGGCGGCCGGCTCGCGGCGCCCGCGTGGACGGCGTTCATGCTCGACGCGTATCGCCGGAAGCCGGCGCCCCCGGAATGGCCGCGGCCGAGCGCCCTCGTGTCACTCGAGGTCGAGGAAACCACGGGGCAGCGGCACGGGCTGTGTCCGGGACGCGGCGTGACGGAGTGGTTCATCCGCGGCACGGAGCCCAGCGACATGTGCGTGCCGGGCATCAACCGCGCGCGGCGCCACTGACCGCGCGGCTCCGTGACGCTCTTCCGCGCACGCTGGGTCCTTCCGAACGCAACGACAATCATTCGCGACGGGGTCGTCGCGACCAACGGGCCCCGCATTGAATGGATCGGGCGGCATGGCGACGCCCGCATCGCTGGGCGCGAGGTCGAGGATCTTGGCGATGCGATCCTCGTGCCGGGTCTCGTCAACGCGCACATCCATCTGGACCTCGCGGCGTTTGCGCACGCGCTCGACGGGCTGACGTTCTTCCCGTGGATCCGGACGCTCGTGCAGGGACTGCGCGAGGTCGCGACGCCGGAGATGCTGCGCGACTCGGCCGAATGGAGCGTCGCGGACCAGCTCGCGCACGGCGTGACGACCATCGCGCACACCGGTCCGGGGCGCGAATCCATCGATGCGCTCGTCAAGCTCGGCGCGCGCGGCGTGGCGTACGCCGAAGCGTTCGGGCCCGACCCCGCGCAATGCAGCGAATCCATGCGCGCGCTGCGCGTGCATGTGGAGGGAGCGCGCCGCAACGAAACCGCGCTCGTGCGTGTGGGCGTATCCCCGCACGCACCGTACAGCGTTTCAGACGCGCTCTACCGCGCGGTCGCGCAGTACGCGCGTGAGGAGGCATTGCCCGTCGCCGTGCACATCGCGGAGAGCGGCGATGAGACGGCGCTGGTCACACGCGCCGCGGGTCCCTTCGCGGACATGCTTCGCGCGCGCGGGATCGAGGTCACACCACGTGCGCCTTCACCGATCGCGTTGCTCGCGTCAACCGGCGTGCTCGAAACCAAGCCGCTCTGCATCCATGCCGTGCGTGTGGACGACACAGATGTCGCCCTGCTCGCGGCGGCAGGCGCGTCGGTCGCGCACTGCCCGCGCGCGAACGCATGGTTCGGCCACGGATCGGCGCCCGTGCACGCGCTCCGCGCGGCCGGCGTCACGATCGGCATGGGTACCGATTCGATTGCGGGGAACGACCGCGTGCGTGTGCTCGCCGAAGCGGCCGCCGCCGCGGATGAGACGCTCACCGCGGCTGATCGTCTCGATCTCGTAACGGCGCACGGCGCGCGCAGTCTCGGGTTGGTCGGCGGAGTGCTCGCGCCGGGTCACGACGCGGACCTCGCCGCGTTTTCCGTCGCCGACGGGGAACGGTGTGACGCCGATCCCGTGCGATACCTGCTGTCGCATTGTTCCGCCGAACCCTCGCTCATGACAATGGTGGCCGGAGTTGTTCGAGCGCGGGGAGGGCGCGCCACGGAGCTGGAGCCCCGGCTCGCTGACGCCGTCCAGGCGCACGGCGCGCGCGTGCGGGCCTGGGCGGCGCACTGGCGTGGCGAAAGTACCGTCTCCTAGATTGGAAAGGATGAATCGGAGTGACGTTCAATGAGTGCGGTTGCGGGCTGTCTCGCGCTCAACGCGTCGTACGAACCGCTCACGATGGTGCCGCTCCGCAGGGCGCTGCGGCTGGTCATCGACGGCAAAGCGGAAATCGTCGAAGCGGATCGCGAGCGGCTCGTTCGTTCGGCGTCCGTCTCGATGCCGCGCCCGATCGTCATCCGCCTGACCAAGTTCATCCACGTTCCGCGGCGCTTCCGCCGCCAGGTCACGAACACGTTCCTGTTCGCGCGCGACGCTTATACGTGCCAGTACTGTGGCCGGCCGTCGAGCGCGCTGCGTCCGCGCGAAGCCCTCACGCGTGACCACCTGGTGCCGCTGTCGCGCGGCGGCACGAATGCGTGGACGAACGTGACCACCGCGTGTTCAACGTGCAACACGAAGAAGGCGAACCGGCTGCCGCACGAAATCGGCATGCACCCGCACACCAAGCCGGCGGAACCGCACTTCGTGCATCTGAGCTGGGCCGTGCGGAGACTGACGCCCATCCAGGAGAAGTACATCCGCACCTTCTACGGCGCGGACACCGTGGCTCAGCTCGCGGCGCTTCGCTGAGCCTCGCTGAGCCGCGGGGCTCAGCGCTTCACGTATCGAAGAGGTCGCTGCGAGCGGTGGCGTGCTTGACGTCGCCACCGAGCAGCCGCGAGAACAGCGTGAAGATGCCGCGCGTGAGCGCGGACCCCGGATTGCGTTTGCCGTGAATTGATGGCTCGACCTCGCCGGACAGCCAGCGCCGCACTTCGAGCAGGTCATTGCTGTTGAACGTCTCGATCGTCACCGACGCGGCGTAATACAGTCCGCGCCGGTCGGGCGGGGCAGGGAGTGCGATCCGCGCGGGCGCGCTCAGCGTGTGTCGTACGGCATCGAGCGTCGCGTGACGGCTCTCGTCCCCGATGCTGTCCTCGAGCACGCGGCCCACACGAAAGGTCTTCGAGAGTGCGTCGTACTGCACCACGCGCTGAATCGTGGTGCTGGAAATGAATTCGTCGAAGAACGTTCGGCTGCGCCAGAGCTCCACGGTGAGCGTGATTCGCGCGGGGAATCCGCTCGTGAGCAGCTCCTGGCTCCGGTCGTCGCCGAACACGTTCTGGATGGCGACGGTCGGTCCGTCGCTGATGCGCGCGCCCGCCGCGGGGGCAATCACGTCCACGGCGAGACGGGATTGCGCCGCGGCGGGCGTTGGCCACGAAAGCGCGAGCAGCAGGGCGGTCGCGCCGAGCGCGGCCGGCGAGCGAAAGTGCACGAACGCTAGAAACGCCGGCTGAGGCGAACGATGAAGTTCATCGGTTCCTCGCGGTCACTCATCGACTTGGCGAGCGAAAACGACAGCGCGCCGAAATCGAGTCCCGCACCGATGTCGGTCTTGAAGGTCGAAAGAGCGGGGAACGATTCGACCGGATATGAACTCCCGCCGTCGGCGTGCGCGCGCCAGCCGCGTCCCGCGTCGGCGAAGACCATCCACGTTGGAAGGTCGAGATCGCTCGGGAGCCACCGCCGGTCGCGGCCGCGGCCCGAGTGCCACGACAGATCGCCGCGATACTCCATCTGGAAGAGCGCGACGCGGTCACACAGCACCGGCACGTCGCTCGCGGGCCCCGTGCCTTCGCTGCACTGCAGCCGGTCCACGCCGCTGCCGCTCGTTGTCCGGAAATCGAAACCCGGCAGCGTACCAGGGCCGCCGACCGACAGACGCTTCTGCAGCGGGAGCGCGTCGCCGTTCATCCATCCGCCAAGAACGACTCGGAAGTTGAACTGCGCCCAGGGTGCCAGCCGGTTGTACCGCCGCGCGTCGACAAAGCCGCGCGTATACGTGCGCTGCACGGGAATCGGGCCGTCGACAGGAATGAGACTGTGCGGGACATCGGGATCGAACGTCGTGTGTTCGATATCTCCGCGCACGTACCAGCCGTTGCCCGGCGAGTACCGCTCGTTGCGTGTGTCGATCTGCAGCGTGCCGTTGAACATGTGCGCACGCCCATCGTCGACGGCGGGGTTGGGACGCCAGGTCTCGTCCCCGCGAAAGAGCGTCCACGGATCGCGCACCGCTCGCGATTCCCAGCGTTCGGCACCATAGCCGGCCGTGATCGCGGCCCACTCGAATGGATACATCGAAAGAAACACGCGGCCGCCGTGACGGCCGTAATAGTCGCGGTAGTCGCGATGGATCACCGCGGCGGCGAGCGCGGCTTCGTTGTCGCTCAGGTGCCACGACTCGACGGGATCCACGCGATCGAACGCGTTGACGCCGACGCCGAGGCCGCGGCGCGGGCCGCGACGAAGCTCGGCGCGCACATCGTGTCCGAGCGTTCCACGCCCCCAGTCGATCGGCTCCGCGGTCCGCACGATCGCGCGCGCGGACAGCGAGAACGTGCCCCACTCGCGCCGCACGCGAATGCGCGGGCCAAGGCGGATCGGATATCCCTCGACGCGGTTGTAGGCGTTGCTTCCCGAAACGGCGAAGAAGTCCACCGACGTCGTGTAGTCGCGATCCCGCCGCCAGAAATCGTCGTCCGTGTGGCGACGGACCGCTGCGCGACTGTCGTCTTCCTCGACCACGAGCTGATCGTCCTCCAGGCGGTATCGCAGTGTCTCCGCGTATGCCCGGAAGTCGCTCCCGATCGTGGCGTCGCTGCGTCCCGTTGCGGTGCCGCCAACGACATACACCTGGCCGTCGATGCGCGCGCCGGGAAGGAACGTGACATCGGCGTTGATGATGACGAGCGAACCCGTGATATGTCCGCCGATCCTCGCCGGCCCAACGCGTACGGCGAGCGAGCCCTGAATGGTTGAATCGCGCGCGAGCTCGAACTCGCCGCGCACGCGACGCGTGTCGGGCGCGTTGTACAACGACGTAATCGCGCGCCCCACCTCCTCCGGAACAGCCTGCGGCCGCACGCGTTGGGCAAGCACCGGCACAGGTCCGAGAAGCGCGGCGATGAGGAGCAGTCGTTTCATGGAAACAGCTCGCATGTCATAGGTCACACTGACGTAGTGCAGGTGCCATGCCAGGTGCGGACGATACGTCACAGGAAGTTACCACCGCGCGCGGGCCCCTCGGGCAATCGCCACTCGCGCAATCGCCACTCGGGTATTCGGGCATTCGGGTATTCGGGCACTCGGGCACTCGCTTCCGTGTCTTTTCCCGACGAAGCGTGTCACTCCGCCTCGCGGCGTGCGTCGTCGTCGTTTCTCCCTGTGTCGATCCCCAGGCGGCGCATGCGGCGGTACAGATTCGGCCTGTCCGTCTGGAGACGGCGCGCCGCGTCGGCAATGTTCCCGTCCGCGAGCGCGATCGCGCGCTCGATGAGCTCGCGCTCGTAGATATCGAGCGCGTCGCTGAGCGGACGGTCCTGCAGCGCCGGTGAGCCTCCGGGGGTCGCGCGTGAAACCGGCAGCAATGCGTTGACGTGTGCGGCCGTAACCGTCTGGCCGGCGTGCATGATGGCGATGCGCTCGACGATGTTCTGGAGCTCGCGCACGTTGCCCGGCCATCGGTATTTGGTGAGCGCCGTGACGGCGTCAGTGCCCCACGCCGGTGCGCGCTGTGCGGAGCGGACGCGGTGCAGCGCGGCAAAGTGCTGAACGAGCTGCGGGATGTCATCCGCATGCTCGCGCAGTGCGGGAACCTGAATCGGAATCACGTTCAGGCGGAAAAACAGGTCTTCCCGGAACGCGCTGTCGTCCACCGCGCGCTGCAGATCGCGATTCGTCGCCGCGACGATGCGCACGTCGATCCTGATGGGCTTGCCGCCGCCAACTCGCTCGATCTCCCGCGCTTCGATCGCGCGCAGGAGCTTGGCCTGCGCTTCCGCGCCAAGGTCACCCACTTCGTCAAGGAAGAGCGTGCCCTTGTGCGCGAGCTCGAACCGGCCGATACGGCGGTCCGTCGCGCCGGTGAACGCCCCGCGTTCGTGGCCGAACATCTCGCTCTCCACGAGGTCGCGCGGAATGGCGGCGCAGTTGACGCGCACGTACGGCTGCTCGCGTCGCGCGCTCTGTGCGTGGATCGCCGCGGCGACAAGCTCCTTGCCCGTGCCCGACTCGCCGGTGATCAGCACCCTCGCGTCGCTCGCCGCGATCCGCGCGACGAGCGCACGGAGGTCGCGCATGGCCGAGCTGTCGCCGACGAGCGTTCCCGCCACGCCGAAGTCGGCGCGCAGTGCGCGCGCCTCGAGGCGTGCGCGGCGAAGGTCGAGTGCGGCGGTGAGCGCCAGGAGCGTCGCTTCCGGCGTGAGTGGTTTCTCGAGAAAATTCACCGCACCGAGCCGCGTCGCGCGCACGGCATCGGCAAGTCCTGCACGCCCGCTCATCATGATCACGGGAACGTCGGGCAGCTGCGCACGGAGACGCTCCAGCGTCTGCAGGCCGTCGAGGTCGCCGGGCATCATGAGATCGAGCAGCACGGCGTCGGGCTCGAGCTCGACAGCGGCCGCGAGACCGCTCGCGCCGTTCGACGCGTCGCGCACTTCGTACCCTTCCGCCCCGAGGACCGCCGCGATCATGCGGCGTATGTTGGGCTCGTCGTCAATGAGGAGAACGCTTGGCACGGTCGTTCGCTTACGGGCGTCCTTCCGCGTCGCCGCCCAGGGCGCGCGGTGCCTTCTGTTCGGAGAGCAGTCTGGTGGTGAAGCGCTGGCCTTCGCTCACGCGCTCGATCTCGATGGCAATCGATTCAATGGCGTGCTCGATCCGGTCCAGCCGCGCGTCGAGCTCCGGGGACTGAAGCGGCGCACTGCCTTCGCGCTCGAGGCGTTTGGCGTACGCCCGCACGAGAGGTACGAAGATCGCGATTGCCGCACCCGCGATGATCGCAACTATCGGAATCAGTTCCCCGGGAATTCGACCCATGCCACGCTCCGTTCAGGTTGATGTAGCGGGCTTCAGCGGCAACACGAACCCGATTTCCGTGTCGCCGGGGTCGCTCTTTGCAAAAACCTCGCCACCATGCGCCTCGACCGATTGCCGTGCAATGGCAAGCCCGAGTCCAGTCCCGCCTGTCTTATGCGTTACGTACGGATCCCAGATCGAAGTGATTCGCTCGGGTGGAATGCCTGGTCCGGAATCCCTGACAGCAATCCGGACTGCGAGTTTCTCACCCAGCTGTGCGGGCGTCACGGCGACATCGATTTTTCCATCGGCGCCGCAGGCGTCGACGGCGTTCAGAAGGATGTTCGACAGGGCGCGAAAGAGTGCGTCGTGTTGTCCGCGCACCGTAAACACGCGATCGCACGAGACCGTAACGGCGAACCGCTCGGGAACGGCCGCGCGCGCGGCGTAGGACACGAGCTCACCAACATCAATATCGGCCGTGGGTCCTTCCGGGAGGCGGCCGAATTGTGAGAAGCTCTTCGCCATCGATTCGAGACGCGACGATTCCGTTTCGAGGACATCGATCGTGTCATTCAGTTCCACCGGCGCGTCTCGCTTGAGCCGGGAAATCGCGAACCGGATGGGGGTCAGGGGGTTTTTGAGCTCGTGCGCGAACTGCCTCGACGATTCGCGGTAGGCGCGCAGACGCTCGGCTTCGATCGCTTTTTGGCGTCCCGCTTCCAGCTGCTCGGCCATGCTGCGCATGCGTTCCTGGAGCACGCCAAACTCGGGCGCGCCCTGTGCGGCAGGGCCGGGTGGGATCGGTTCGCCGCGTGCGACGAGGTCCGTCCAGCCGACCAGCTCGTCCAGCGGCCGGCTGAGCTGCCGGGTGAGATGTCCCGCCACACGCCATGTGGGCCAGGCCAGCACTGCAAGCGCAAGCGCAGCGATGGCGACAAGCACAAGCGCAACGCGTCGTGAGAGGAATGCCACCCGATGCGCCGAATTCAGCGACTCGCTGATCTCGCGCTCATGGTTGTTCACGGCGGCTTCCTGCTGCGGCGTGAGGTGCTGTGATCGCGCTGCGGCGATGGCGGCGCTCCCGGTCGAAGCCACGCGGTCCCACTGCGCGCGCCCGCTCATGAGCGGAGCGACGGTGTTGAACGCCAGCACCCACCCGGCGGTAAGCGCTACGGCGGGAACCGCGGCGAACAGGGCAAGAATGAGCAGCAGGCGGGCTCGAAAAGTCAGGCGTGACACCCGGGAAAGAGAAAAGGGGAGAGGGAAAAGGGCAAAGGACTAACGGCAGAGGAGAGAGAGGGGGGCGTGAACGAGACGGGGGAGGGAGGGGGAGAAGGGGGCCCGAACCGTCCTTTTTGACTTTGTCTTTTCCCCTTTTCCCTTTCCTCTGTTAGTTTCAGTTGTCTCGCGCCCAGCTTGGTCGCGTGCGGGTGCATGACGGACCTGCCCCATGCAGGCCCGCGCACCGCGCCACGATCAATCCGGGAAGCGGACCGGCATGCGCCGCGGCGGAGCATAAGGTTCTGCCGTTGGGCGCGTGCCGCTCGACACCTTCACAACTCGAGCATGACACGTCCGACTCGCGGCGCACCAATGCGTGCGCCCGTCGCTCCCGTTCACCGGGGGCCTGGCGCCAGCGCCAATCACGCCGTTACGGGTGCACCAAACGCCGCGCTTCTCATCGATTTCGATAACGTCACCCTCGGCATCAGGTCCGACCTGCAGACCGAGCTTCGAAATCTCCTCAGTTCCGACATCGTCAAAGGCAAGGTCGCCGTGCAGCGCGCGTACGCCGACTGGCGACGCTACCCGCAGTACATCGTCCCGCTGTCGGAATCGTCCATCGACCTGATCTTCGCGCCGGCGTACGGGTCTTCCAAGAAAAACGCTACCGACATCCGGCTCGCGGTCGACGCCATCGAGCTCGTGTTCACGCGGGCCGAGATCGGCACCTACATCCTGCTCTCGGGCGACTCGGACTTCTCGAGTCTCGTGCTCAAGCTCAAGGAGTACGGCAAGTACGTGATCGGCGTCGGCATCCGCGAGTCGTCCAGCGACCTGCTCGTCCAGAACTGTGACGAGTACTACAGCTACAACGCGCTCGCGGGCCTCGTGAAGAACAGCGAGGAGGACGCCGTCCGCAAGGATCCGTGGGAGCTCGTGGTGGAAGCCATCGCGAAGATGAAGACGAATGGCGACGTCATGCGCGCGGATCGGCTGAAGCAGGTCATGCAGGAAATCGATCCGAACTTCGACGAGGGCAACCTCGGCATGGCGAAGTTCTCGAAATTCTGCCTCGAGGCGGCACAGCGTGGTCTGCTGCGCGTAACGAAACTCGAGAATGGCCAGCTCGAAGTGGCGCCGGCCGACGGCACGCCAACCCCCGCGGCCGCACACGTGCCAGGTGCGACGGCGGAACGCGCCGAACGCGCCGAACGGCCGGAGCGTGATGGGCGTCGGCGGGGACGCCGCGGGCGCGGAGGCCGCGGCGGCGACCGCGAACACGGATCGAACGGGACGCCCGCTGCAGGGATCGGTGCAGCGCATAGCGCCACCACGGCATCCCATGGTTTGCAGCATGGCTCGCCCCCGGCAGCCGCCCCGGCAGCACCGTCGCAGCCGGGCCGCAATGGTATCGGCAAGTCCGGTGAGCGGCTCTCGCGCGATGAAGCGTTCGTCCTGATCAAGCGCGCGGTGGGCGACATTGCGACGACCGACGCGCCCGTGAGCGCCACTGCCGTGCGCGAACGCGTGCACACGCTCCTGGGGCGTGACAGCGAGAGTCTCAGCGAGCGGTTCTTCACGCGCATTCTTCGCGATGCGCACGACGCGTCCATCGTTGACGTGCGGAAACACGGCGATTCGTACGAGGTTGCGCCGGCGGGCGCCGCACCGGTGACGGATCAGTTGAGTAAGGCGCAGGCGGCGCGCACGCCGCAGGCTGCTGCTGAACCCGCTCCGCCGCCGCCAACCCCAAGCCCCCTCACCGGACGCCGCGGCACGCGCGGGAAAGCGTCGGCGCCACCGCCGGAGCTACTCAGCCTCGGCGTAGTCCAGCTTGAGCCGGTCGCGGCTCCCGAGACTCCGAAGGAAGCGAAGCCCGCGCGAAAGAAGACCGTCCGCAAGACGGCGAAGAAAGCAAAGTCCTGAACGGCGATTGACGGTTTGCTCCGCAAGAAAAAAAACGGACCTCGTGAGAGGTCCGTTTTGCGTTCGATGCTTCGCGCTTCAGTTTCGCACGTCTCGTTCGATTCGCTATTTCAGATGTTCAATGGCGCTGCCGAAGTTGTATCGCAGGCCCGCCTCGACGTAGTACGAAAAGCCCTTGCCGTTGATGAGGAACTTCCCGTTCCCCTGCGTCGGCATGGTGGTGGCCTGCACGAACGGCGCGAAGCGCTTGATGTCGAGCTGAAGGCCCAGCGTGCCGACCCACGAGCTGCGTGTCTTCCCGCTCTGAATGCGCGCGAGCACCGTGTCGCGTGCGAGCGAGTTCGCGAAGGCATCGCCCTGGCCGGGCTCGGCACCCACGACGAAGTTGAACGCGTATCCGAGTCCGAAGTAAGGCCTGAACGCGTCCGCCCACACGCGGGGGAAGAGGTACATCGCGGTGGTGAACCGGCGCATGTCGCGGAGCTGCACCTGGCGTTGCACGCCGTTGGTCGGCGCGTTGTCGACCGTGGACAGCACCTTGGAATCAGCGCCGCAGTCCTTGTCCTGTGACTCGAGACAGCCGAAGTAGGCCTGATCCACCGAGACATAGAGACCGAACTTGGACCGCGTGACCAGCCATTCCGCGCCGACCACGGGAGCGGTCGTGCGTGCCACCGACGTGTGCAACACGGCCACTCCGCCCTTCGCGCCCCAGAACCATGAGTCCACGAAAGGATTCTTTTCCTGGGCTCGGCACGGCCGGGCAAGGATCGCGGGGGCCAGCACCAACGCGAGTCCACTCAGGAGGCGAGTGCTTCGCATATGCAGAACCTCTCCTTCCTCATTAATGAAGAGCGCGGACCCCACCGTTCCGCATCGTGCGAAATCGGTGCGTCCGAGCCAGGCCGCGCCTGGGCGCGAAGCCTCACGATACGGACGAGGAGCGCCGCTTGCTAGTCACTGGGAGGGCTAGAGGGCTGGAGGGCTAGAGGGCTAGAGGGGACAGTATGATTGCATCCAGCGCCGCAATCTCCCCGCCCCCTCTAGCCCTCCAGCCCACTAGCCCTCCAGCCCTATTCGCGCCTTCCTGCCCACCCGCTTGAAGGCGTCGATCGCAAAGTCCAGGTCAGTCCGGGTATGCCCGGCGGAGATCTGGCAGCGGATTCGCGCCGTGCCGTGCGGCACAACCGGGAAACCGAATCCCGTCGCGAATACCCCTTCTTCGAGGAGGAGCTCGCTCATCCGGATCGCGTCCGCCGTTTCGCCGACGATGATCGGGACAATCGGTGTTTCGCCTTCGAGCGGTTTGAACCCGGCCTCGGCGATCGATTCACGAAAGTATTTCGTATTCTGCCGAAGTGTTTCAACTCGCTCGGGGTGCGCCTCGAGATACTCGATGGCCGCGAGCGCGCTGCACGCGACCGTGGTCGGGAGCGCGTTGGAAAAGAGCTGCGGACGCGACCGCTGCGTGAGGATGTCGCACAGTTCCTCGGAGCCGGCAACAAAACCGCCCGCTGCGCCGCCCAGCGCCTTGCCCAGCGTGGAGGTGATGATGTCAATCTCGCCGACGAGCCCGAAGTGCTCCGCGGTTCCGCGCCCTGTCTTTCCGAGCACCCCGGTGGAGTGCGAATCGTCCATCGCCAGAATCGCATCATAGTCGCGCGCGATCTGCACCAGGTCCGGCAACCTGGCGATGCTCCCTTCCATGGAGAACACGCCGTCCGTCCAGATCACGCGGCGGCGCGCGGACTTGTTCGCGGCCAGCTTCGCGCGCAGGTCATCGAGGTCACCGTGCGGATAGACGGCCGTCGTGCATTTCGTGATCGCCTTGGCCAGGCGGATGGAATCGATGATCGACGCGTGATTGAGCGCGTCCGACACGACGAAATCGCCTTCCTGCACGATGTTGGTCGTGAGCGCCTCGTTCGCGTTCCAGCACGCGACGTACGACAGTGACGCAGGCGTACCAACGAGTCGCGCGCAGGCCTGTTCCAGGTCGCGGTGAATCGTGTACGTGCCGCAGATGAAGCGGACGCTCGCCGTGCCGGCGCCGTACTTCTTCAGTCCGTCGATCCCCGCCTGAATGATCGAGGGCTCATCGGACAGGCCGAGGTAGTTGTTCGAGGAGAGCACGAGAATCTCGCCGCGACCTTCCATCTGGACGCGGGCGCCCTGCGGCGATTCGAGGTAGAGCAGGTGTTTGTACGTCTTTGCCGCGCGCAACGCGTCGAGCTCGGCGCGCAGTCCGGCAGTGAGTGCGGTATTCATGGAAGTCTCTCGTTCTCTCGTTCTCAGTTTCACCCGATCTCAAATACTATTTTCCCCGCGTCCCCGCCCTTGATCAGGGCCATGGCCTCGTCGAACGCTTCCATCGGCATGCGGTGCGTGATGACCGGCGTGGGGTCGAACGATCCGGACCGCAGGAACTGGGTCATCTGAAGCCAGGTGTCGTACATGCGCCGGCCGACGACGCCATAGATCGTCACGCCTTTGAAAATGACTTCCGTGGCGAGATCGAGCTCCATGGGCTTCGATGGAATGCCGAGCATCTGCACGTTGCCGCCATTCCGGACGAGTGCGAACGCCTGGTGCACGGCATTGGGCACGCCGGACATCTCGAGCACGACGTCGGCGCCGAGTCCGCGAGACGCGCGACCGACGGCGTCCGCAGCTTCGTCCGGGGCTACGGCGTCATTTGCGCCCATGGCGCGGGCAAGCGCGCGGCGCTTGGGATTCGGGTCTACGGCAATCACGCGCGATGCGCCGGCCGAGTGCGCGATACCGGCGGCGAAGCACCCGATCGGTCCGCACCCGGTGATGAGCACGACACTCCCGGGAATCGGCGCGGTGAGCGTCGTGTGGAACGCGTTGCCCATCGGATCGTGGATGCCGCCGACTTCGTACGTAATCGCATCGTCGAGGTGCCAGACGTTGCGGGCCGGCATCGCGATGAATTCGGCGAAACACCCGTCGCGATCGACGCCGATGATGCGTGTTTGCGGGTCGACGTGTGCCTGACCGGTGCGGCTGAAGTACGACAGCTCGGGAACGATGTGGCCCTCGGCGGTCACCCGGTCGCCGACGCGCACGTCGGTGACGAGTGCGCCGACTTCCACGACATCGCCAGCGAATTCATGGCCGACGACGAACGGTGGGCGGCAGCGTCCGCTCGCCCACGGATCCCATTCGTAGATGTGCACGTCGGTGCCGCAGACCCCGGCGCGGCGGACGCGAATCAGCACTTCATCACCGCGGATTTTCGGCGTTGGCACGTCGTCGAGCACGAATCCGCGACCCGCGGTGCGTTTCACGAGCGCTTTCACTCGCAGTACTCCAGGAGAGATGTTGACCGCCGCATAACACTAGCACGCGACGCGAACGCGGTACATCAGTGATGGTGCGCGTCGTGCGTGTGCGTTGTCTGCGTGCTTTTCGTGACCGTGTGTGTTCCTGTGTGCGCTGAATGTGCGCGCGGCGTTCGCACGACGTCGGCGCGTTTGCGTGACGTTTGCACGCCCGCGCGAGTCTGGACACCGAATAACCGATGTGAAAGAAAAACGCAAAACACTATTGCATGCGGATTTGCACGTTCCTATATTCTCGTTCAGCGACAAGCTGGGCTTACGCCCGAGGAACTGCGTGGCAGCTGTGCGACGCGAACATCCAGAGAGCTTGAACGCTGTGGCGGCGAATCTTCACAAGCCCCCAGCGGACGATTGCTCCTCCCCTGTCGCCAGCAGATTTCACTCCCCATACCGATTCACGCGCGGTCGCGCGTGCACACCTACACGATGATTACACGCGGTCCGTGACCGCGTCCCGGTTTTCCGGCGCGCGCGCGAATTCGCGTGCGTAGCGGAAAACGCTCGACGCTCCACCGGGGGAGCGATCGAGTGGTTCGAAACCTCCTTGCAAGGAGTTCTACCATGGCTGCAAAGAAGAAGCGCAAGAAAGCTGCGAAGAAAGCGACCCGCAAGCGCCGCAAGTCTGCGAAGAAGCGCTAGCGTTCGCGCTGCAAGAAAAACGAAAGCCGGTCCTCACGGGCCGGCTTTCTTTTTTGCTGCGCACACCCGGCGCGGATCGCTACGCGGCCTTGGTGGACGTATCCGGTTCCGCGTCGGGCGCAGGCGCCCAGATGTACATGCTGAACCGCGGCTCGGGCTGCTCGCGCGTTCCGCGCGAGATCACGATTCCAACAACTTCCGATTCCGGCGCTGTGTCCCGTTTCTCGTGCATGGTGGACTCCAACTGCGAGTGGTCGTGGAGGCGTGCGCGCCGGTCAACGGACGGAAGGCGCGCACTGCGAGCCAGCAGCACGACGGGTGCCACCGCGCGATCGTAACGCATCTCGTGTGATGGCAATGCGTTGCGTTCATGGAACCCTGCCACGAGCACGGCGGGATTTGTAGCGAAACGACACGCGGAACGTGTCCTTTCGATACGTCGTCAGGCCTTGCGGGCCACGAAGGTCGGATCGCCCAGGTCCGGGTCCCCTTCTATAGATACGTCCCAGCCCGCATACGATTTCCGCAGCTCCTCCAGGCCGAGGCCGGTAGAACCGGCGGCGATCGTCTCGACGAGGTGCACACCTCCATCGGCCGTCGCACTCTGCAGCACCGCGAGAACGCGCCGACGCTCGGCGGGCGTCAGTCCCGCGAACGCCGCCTGTGTGCAGAACACGCCGCTGAGCGGAGCCGATGGGGCAAACGCCGTGAGCGCCGTGTTCACTGCCTGCAGCCGCGCACCCAGGCCGTTTTCGTCGGCGGTCTTCAGAATGCGCGCAATGATGTCCGCTTTCGGTTCCACCGCCGTGACCGTGCAGCCGTTCGCCGCCAGAAACAGCGCCGCACGTTCTTCACTGGGTTGCACCACCAGGACGTGCGCATCGTGCGCCGTGGGAAGATTGCGAACCACCGGCGCGTCGGACGTAAGGCCCCACGCTTCGGGGCGGCGCAGCAGTTCGAGCTGCTTGCGGCGACGCCGCGCCCACGTCTGGTACGCCGGAATCCTGAGTCTGGCCGCGATGATGCGGTCGACTTCGATCCAGAGCACCATTTCGTTGAGCGTCACCTGCTCCTGCGCATGCAGACGCTGCGCGGCCTCATCGGCGATTTTCAGAATCGCCGTGCGGGGAACGCGATCCTTGTATTCCTCGATCTCGCGTTCGACGAACCGCTCGTACTCGTGTTTGAGCGAAACGCGCGCTGAATAGCCCATCGAGCCGGGTGGGAATAGCACAATGTATGACGCGGGAGGCGCGAAACAATGGGATTGCCTCCAGAGCGGAGACGCGCACCGCGTGTTCCGCGTAACGCGCGGCGTTCAGTCCGCGCGCAGCAGCGCGCCTTTCAGATATCCGGTTTCGGGGATCGTGAGGATCTCCGGATGGTCACCCGGCTGGCCCGTCAACGCGAGCAGGGTCACGCGCCGGTGCGCGTCCGCGGCGGCACCCTGCAGCATCTCCAGAAAGAGCGGCTTGGTCACGTGGTAGCTGCAGCTCGCCGTGAAGAGCGCGCCTCCGGGCGCGAGCAGTCGCAACGCGTGCACGTTGATGTCGTGGTACCCGCGCAGCGCGCCGTGCAGCGAGGCGCGGTTCTTCGCGAAGGCGGGCGGGTCGAGCACGATGGTGTCGTAGCGCGCACCGCCGCGCAGTTCGGCCCGCAACAGATCGAAGACGTCCGCCTCCACCCAGTCAATGTTCGCACACCCGTTCAGCGCGGCGTTCTCGCGGCCGCGCGCGAGCGCCTCGGCGGAGGCATCGACCGCGCGGACGTGCGTCGCACCGCGTGCAAGGTGCAGCGCAAACGAACCGTGATAGGCGAAACAGTCGAGCGCGCGCCCGCGTGCCACGCGGCCGGCGAGTAGCCGGTTCTCACGCTGGTCGAGAAACGCGCCTGTCTTCTGTCCGTCGTGCGGGGCCGCCAGATACCGCACGGCATGCTCCCGAACCTCCACGGTGCGCGGCACGATGCCGTGAATCGCTTCGATCACGCGGGGCAGCCCTTCGCGCGTCCGCACCGCGGCATCGTTGCGTGCCAGGATGGCCTCCGGCCCGGCGACTTCGAGCAGGGCGCGCACGATCGGCTCGCGAAACGTCTCGAGGCCGGCGCTCAGGAACTGCACCACGAGCCAGCGGTCATACTGGTCCACGACGAGCGATGGCAGGCCGTCGCCTTCGCCGTGCACCAGCCTGCACGCGTTGACGTCGTCGCGCAGGCCGGCGCGCGCGGCGTGTGATTGTGCGATGCGCGCGTGCCACCACGCGTCGTCGATCGTGGCGTCGGGGTTGGTGTCGAGCAAGCGCAGCGATATTTCCGACGCCGGGCTCCACAGCGCATGACCGAGAAATGCGCCGCGCGTGTCGTGAACGGGCACGACGCCGGCACCGGTGTCCGGGCGGTCGCGAACGTCGCTGCGAAAGATCCAGGGGTGACCGCCCGCCCAGCGACGCGCGCCTTTTGCGCCGACAACCGCGCGTGTGCTCACGTGTCCATGGCGCCGCGGAGCTCGCGCGCGGCGGCCTCGGGGTCCGGTGCGCCGAAGACCCCCGCGATGACGGCGACACCAGCCGCGCCGGCGGCGCGCACCGTGCGCGCGTTCTCCGCGGTGATGCCGCCGATGCCCACCGCCGGCACGCGCACCAGCGCGCGAAGTTCCGCGAACCCGTCGGCGCCGATCGCGACGCCCGCATCGGCCTTGGACGACGTGGAGAACACCGGTCCGATGCCGACGTAATCGGCGCCGCTCGCGGCGTCCGCTTCGTCCGCATCGCCCACCGATGCGCCGACGATGAATGCGGCCGGCACGATCGTTCGGATGGCGCGCACCGGAAGATCGTCCGCGCCGACGTGCACGCCCGCCGCGCCCGCCGCGAGCGCGACGTCGACGCGGTCGTTCACGATCACCGGAACGGACGTCGCCGCGATGCAACGCCGCGTCACATCCGCCATGAGCCGCGCGTCCGCCTGTTTGAGCCGCACCTGCAGCATCGTCGCGCCGCCGCGAACCGCGGCCACCGCACGCGCAACGAGCGCATCGACGCCGTCATCGACGTGGTCCGTGATCGCGATCAGGCGGAGCTGTTCTTCGCGGACCATGGTCAGCCGCCACGCCGGCCCGCGCGCGCGCCTCCGCGCTGAGCAGAGTCTGCGCCCGCCGGCTTCGACGAGTCTGCGCGGGCGGCGAGTGAATCGGCGCGCGCCTTCGCGCGGGCGGCCGCACGGATCTGCTGAATGGCTGCTTCGTGTTCTTCGAACGTCTTCCGGAACTCGTGATGACCGTCGGGTGCGGCGACGAAATACCGATACGGCACCTGGGCCGGGTAGAGCGTGCCTTCAATCGCGGCGGCGCCGGGAGAGTCGATCGGTCCCGGGGGGAGTCCCGTGTGCCGGTAGGTGTTGTACGGCGATTGCACGTCGAGATCCCGATAGTAGACCCGCGACGCCCACTTGCCGTTGGCGTACAGGACCGTCGGATCCGCCTGCAGAAACATCTTCGCGCGGAGCCGGTTCCAGTACACGGCGGCGACGACCGGCCGTTCGTCCGGCTTCTGCACTTCACCCTCCACGATCGATGCCAGCGTCATGATCTCGTGGCGCGAGCGGTGCAGTGTGTCGAGGCGCGCCGTCCATTCCGGCTTCCACGCGTGCTCGAATCGCGTCACCATCAGTGCCACGACCTGGCGCGCCGTCGTGCCGAGCGGAATCACGTACGTATCCGGAAAGAGGTAGCCCTCGAGCGATTCCGTCGGCACGCCGAGGCGCGCGCGCATCGCGCTGTCGCGCACGGCTGCCTCGAGCGAGTCCGCGGGAATCTGCAGTTCCTTGGAGAGGTACGGCACGATGCGCCGGAGCGGCCACCCTTCGGGAACGACGACCGTCGCAACCGCACCTTTCCCCGTGTGCAGCGCGTCGATGAGCACGTCCCACGGCTGCCCTCGCCGCAGCCGGTAGGTGCCGGCGCGGATCGTGCGATCGCGTCCGCGATAGGATCCGTACAGCGCGAAGATGCGCGGCCATCGGATGAGCCCCGCGGTGGCGAGTGACTCCGCGGCCACGTGAAACGAGGCGCCGGTCGGTATCAGCACGCGGGCCGGCGTGTCATTCGGGCCCGAGGGGCGCGGCGTGGCGGTGAACCAGATGCCCGCGATGGTCGCAACGACCAGCAGCGAGGTACCGAGGGCCGCGCGCACGAGCGTACGCGCTCGCGATGGCGACACGCGATTACTCCGTGAGCCCGAGGGCATGCTGGAGCAGCACCGTTGCCGCGAGCGCGTCGACATCGCCGCGGCGCTCGCGCGCGTCGCCGTCCATGGCCCGCACCGCGCGGCGCGCGATGGCGGTCGTGAATCGCTCGTCGACGAGCCTGGACGGCTTCCCGGTGCGCCGCGTGAGCTCCGCCGCAAGCCACCTCGCGTCCACGGCACGCGGGGTGTCGTTGCCGTCGCCGTCGAGCGCGAGGCCCACGACGAACGCGTCCGCGCCCAGCTCGTTCGCGCGCTCGATGAGCGGCTGCACGGGAATCTTCTTGCCGCGTCGGCGCATGATGAATCCCGCCGGCGACGCAATCATGCCGAGCGGATCGCTCACGGCGAGCCCGAAGCGCTTGTCGCCGACGTCGATGGCGAGCGTCCTCATCCGCCTTCGGCCATCGCGCGGAAAAAGTCCTTGTTCGTCTTCGTGTGCGACATCTGTCGCAGCAGAAACGGCATCACCTCTTCTTCCGGCATGGCGCCGAGAAACGTGCGCAGGAGCAGCGTGCGATTCCGTTCTTCCTGCGAAAGCAGCAGTTCTTCCTTGCGCGTGCCGGACTTGAAGATGTCGATCGCCGGATAGATGCGATTGTTCGCGAGCTCGCGGCTCAGGACGAGCTCCATGTTACCCGTGCCCTTGAACTCCTCGAAGATCACGTCGTCCATGCGCGATCCCGTTTCGATGAGCGCGGTGCCGATCATCGTGAGCGAACCGCCGTTTTCGATCTTCCGCGCGGCGCCGAAAAAACGCTTGGGCTTGTCGAGGGCCTGCGCGTCGATGCCGCCCGACAGAATGCGCCCGGTGTTGGGGAGCACCGTGTTGTGCGCGCGCGCCATGCGCGTGATCGAATCCAGGAGGATGACGACGTCGCGCCCTGCCTCGACGAGGCGCTTGGCTTTTTCGCCGACCATTTCGGTCACGAGCACGTGCCGCGACGCGGGTTCGTCGAACGTCGAGCTGATGACTTCCGCCGTCGGCACGCTCGCCCGCATGTCCGTGACTTCCTCGGGCCGCTCGTCGATGAGCAGCATGATCAGAAAGACTTCGGGATGATTCTCGGCGATGGCGTTCGCGATCTGCTGCAGCAGAATCGTCTTGCCCGCGCGCGGCGGCGCAACAATGAGACCGCGCTGCCCCTTGCCGATCGGCGCGAAGAGATCCACGACGCGCATCGCCAAACCGCCGCTCTTCGACTCGAGATGGATGCGCTCGTCGGGGTATCGCGGCCGCAGGGTTTCGAAGTCGCCGCGGTTCACGGCCGTCTCGATGTCGACGCCGTTCAGCGTCTCGAGACGCACCATCGCGAGGTAACGCTCCCACGGTTTGGGCGGGCGGATGAGTCCGACGAGCGTGTCGCCGGTGCGCAGTCCGAACCGCTTGATCTGCGACGGCGAGATGTAGATGTCGTCGGGGCCCGCGAGATAGCTCCACTCCGCGGCGCGCAGAAACCCGTATCCCTCGGGGAGAATTTCGAGCGTACCGTCGCCGCGCATCTCCTCGTGCTTTTCGAGCAGCGCGCGGCCCGTCCAGAGGATGAGCTCCTGCTTGGTCGCCGTCGACGTGTTCGCGAGGCCGAGCTCATCCGCAAGGGCGAGCAGCTCGGGCGCCGACATTTTCTTGAGCGAAGTGAGATCCACTGGCGAATCCGCGCGCAGCATCAGCCCTGTTGCACCTCGGGCGAGTTGGCGAATGGCGGAGGAAAAACGGGGCGGAGGAGGGTGTCCGGAAGATGCGCGCGGAGGGATTCGAACCCACGACCTTCGGCTCCGGAGGCCGACGCTCTATCCAACTGAGCTACGCGCGCGGGTTGCCGGCCGGGAGGGCGTGGCACGGCTCGCGAAAGGTAGGGAAGGCACGGAAATGGCGAAAGGGAGGGTTGAAACGTGTTTGCGCGGATTTCGTAGTACACGCCAGTCACTTACCAGAGCCGATTGTGGATTCACCCGTGTACTCGCCCGTGTTATCGAAGCTCTTTCGCGGCGCGCTGCTTGCGGCGGCCATTGCTGCCGCCCCGTGTGCCTCTCTCCCGGCGCAGGTCCCGCTTCGCGACGTCCCGAAGCCGGTCAAGGAGATTGAGGAGCCGTTCACGCTGATCACGTCCATTCACGAGATGAAGGGCGGGCGCGTGCTCGTGGCGGACGCGGCCGAGCAGCAGGTGTCCTGGGTCGATTTCGCCACCGGCACGCTCACGAAACTCGGTCGACAGGGCGCGGGCCCCGGTGAATACAGTGCGCCGGCCGGCATTTTCCGCCTGGCTGGAGACACGATCTGGATTTTCGACCAGCTCGGTCAATCCGGGCGATTCGTGTCGTTTCTTCCCGACGGAAAGCCGGGCACGACGTTCCCGTTCATTTCGTTCAATACGGCGGACAGCTCACAGATCGCGCAGCCGCTGATCGATGCGCGCGGCATGGTGTACGCCATGGCTGTGCCGCTCAAGATCGCGGGCGGTGGCGACGCCGCCGCGGCCGGAGGTGCCCGGGCGAACATTCAGCTCGCCGACAGCAGCACGCTCGTGCGGTTCGATCCTCGTGTCGTCAACGGTCCGCGCACGAAAGTCGCGCGTCTCAAGTTCTTCACGTCGGGGGGCGGACGTGGCGGAATGACGCAGCAGGTCGTGGGGACGAACATCAAGATGACGATGGCGTACCTCGGCATGAACACCGGTGACACGTTCGCGTTGTTCAATGATGGGCGAATCGCGATTGTGCGCGGCACGACCTATCGGGTGGATTTCATTACGCCGTCCGGGGCGCCGGGCGTGTCGGCGACGATTCCGTACGAGCATGTGAAAGTCACGGCCGCGGATCACGAGCTCGAGATGAATGCCGCGCGCCGCGTAGTGAAGGACCAAATGGTGATGGTGAAGAAGATGTTGCCAGCGGGCTACACGCTCGAGTTCGAAATGACGCCGCCCGTCTCGTGGCCGGCGGAGTATCCGCCGGTGAACGCGAGCGGGGTTCGGCCAGCGCCGGACGGACGGCTGTGGGTGCAGCGTTTCGTGCCGGAGCGCATCGGGCGCGAGCAGTGGGACGTGATCGACGCAGCGGGCAAGCTGGTCGCGCGGTGGCAGTTGCCCGCGAACGTTCGCCTGCTCGGGTTGGGCGAGAACGGCGTTGTGTACGCGGCGCGGAAGGACAACGACGATCTGCTGTACCTGCAGCGGATTCAGTTGCCGCGGTGACGCGCGCTTTCCCGTTTTTTCGTGAGCTGGTCGCGTAGCCGGCGGAACACCATATCAGCTCCGCCGCGGCTGCGGAGCTCGGTTGGGGTGACGCCGGCGTAGCGCTGCAGCAGGTTGCGAAGCGCCGACGGCGACGCGAAGCGAAGCTCGTCGGCCGCCGCGGCGACGGTCGTCGCGTGGCTGTCGAGGTAGAGGGCCGCGGCGAGCAGGCGGCACCAGCCCAGGAGCTGCCGCGGCGTGAGCGAGGTCGCATTGCCGATCCAGCGGTCGAGCGTCTTGCGTGGCACGCCGACGCTGGCCGCGAGCTGAATAACGGAACGCGGTTGCTCACCGCCTTCGATGGCCAGGCGCACGGCGATCTGCACGTTCGGAGCGGCGGCCGATGCGAGCGCGGCCGCCATGTTGCGGCGGCGTTCGCGCCGCGTCGCCCGCGCCAGCGCTTCCGCCACCTCGCGCCGCAGGTGTTTGCTCCGTTCGTGGACCGTCGCGTCCGCGCCGGAGAACGGTGCGAGGGCCGCGCTGATTCCGCGCGGCGACTCCACGATGATGACGGAAATCTGCGGCACGGTGCGCCGCATGCGTGCGACGGCCTCGAGGCCGGCGGTGTCTTCCACGATGCGCCGGAGCAGGAAGATCGCGATGGCGGTGTGCATGGTCACCGCGTGCTCGGCCTCGGCGAGCGTTTGCCTGTGCTCGATGTTCGCGCGACCGTGGGCGGCCCAGGTAACGGCGGCACGAATGCCGGCGTTCGGCAGCACGGCCACCGCAACCGGTAGTGAGCGTGCCCGTGCCGCGGACAGTCGTGGAGAACGCATAACCACGTAGGATATGGGCCCCGAAGAGACACAAACGTGCTGTAGCGCGCCCGAACATGACCCAGCGCGCCCGAGGCTGGCCCGGCGAGTGACGCGGACGGAGGCGCTCGGGTAGTTGTGAGTGCCGGTCAGGGGTACGGCGCGCGTCTCACGGCGGCCGTGACCGCCCATCGAAAGGAGGGGCGACCGGCGGGGGTGGCTATCGGAAGCGCCCGTGGAACGGGTCAATCCGAAAGAAAGTCTTGACTTGCGCCATTCTCGGTCGTACCTCATTGGCAGTTCGGCGGCGGCGTTTTTTGCGTCGCCAGTTGAACGGCGTTGGCCAACCCCGGTTTGCCACGCTAGCTTCTCCGTTCGACCAACAACAGGGCGCTCGCTGCCGGGGCGGGCAACAACTTCACGAGACGACGCAATGGAAGCTCAGAGGATGCTCAGTCGGGTGGTTCTGCTCGGGGCGGCGCTGTTTACGTTCGCCGCGTGCGACGAGAACAGTGCCAACGCCGGCACCGGGATCTACGACAAGGCGAGCGGCAGCATCAAGGCGTCCGTCAACGGTACGACGGTCAACGCCACGAAGAACGTGCACGGGATCCTCACCGGCAATGACGCTGCGAACTCTGCCGTACGCCGCCTGCTGATTCAGGCTGAGAACAGCGACGGGACGGTGATCTATCTCCACGTCGAGAGCGCGTTCGGCCCCGGTACCTATCCGCTCGGCGGCAGCCCGGCCACCCCGTCCTACGGCGCGGTGTCTCAGGGCGGCACGACGCATCTCTGGATCTCGAACGCGCTCGGGGGAACGGGCTCGGTGACGATCGACGAGATCAGCGATTCGCATGCGAAGGGATCGTTCACGTTCGTCGCGGTTCCGCAGCCGGGCTCGCCGGTTACGGGATCGATGACCGTCACGAGCGGCACGTTCGACATTTCGCCGAACTGACCGCTCGCCTGTTTCGTAAGACAAAACGGCCGTCGCGGATGCGACGGCCGTTTTCATTTGCCTCGGCTTTTTCAGTGCGCCCGGAGGGACTCGAACCCCCAACCTTCTGAT
>DASRAP010000253.1:0-2347 GCA_035638155.1 Gemmatimonadaceae bacterium
ATCAAGGCCTTCCAGTCGGCGCTGAAACTCGATCCCGAATACGAAGAGGCGATCTACCACCTCGGCCTCTGCTACCTCGACCGCAACTGGAACCGCAAAGCGATCGACTGCTTCCAGGAAGCGCTGGAGCTCAATCCGAACAAGATCGAGTACCAGCAGGCCGTGAAGATTTACGAAGGCATCTCCGGCCACATTCCGTTGGAAGGTCCCGCCGCCGAGGAGTTCAAACACGCCGAGGGGCTGGCAACGTCCGGCAACTACATCGAGGCGCTCGACCACTATCGCCGCGCCTCGGCCGTCGATCCCGAGAACATCAGCATCCTCATGCCGTACGCGCTGCTCTGTTCGCACCTGGAGATGAACACCGAGGCCATTGCGGCCGCGCGGCGTGTGTTGCGCCAGCGTCCGACGGATGTCGTCGCCGCGGCCGCGTACACCACGCTCGTCGAAGCGCTTCGCGCGGAGGGGAACTTCAAGGACGCCAATCGCGCGCTC
The DNA here is from genome assembly GCA_035638155.1 of Gemmatimonadaceae bacterium. Classification (GTDB taxonomy): domain Bacteria; phylum Gemmatimonadota; class Gemmatimonadetes; order Gemmatimonadales; family Gemmatimonadaceae; genus DASRAP01. The sequence goes on from DASRAP010000253.1 coordinate 496, forward strand.
GAAGAGATGCTGCACGACTACACCTCCAACTACGCGAAATCGATCGCGTACTACGAGAAGGCGTACAACCTGGCCGAGATGGAAGAGAACCTCGACGAGGCGCTCGAATCGGCGCAGCTCGCACTTCGCTACTCGCCGAAAGAGCTCAAGCAGTTCCCGCTGGCCGCGCTCGGTTGGGTCTACTTCAAGCGCCGCGATTTCACCAACGCCGTCGATTTCCTGACCAAGTCCGCCGACCTAGGTCCGACGGCGACAAACCTCATGCACCTCGGCATGGCCCTTCTCGAAAGCGGCCAGAAGGACCGCGCCCGCGTCGTCTTCCGCAAAGCGAAAAGCTTCAAAGGAAAAGGCGCCGGCCTCGAGGAGAAGATCCTCGAACAGATCCGCTCCACGACGAAACTCATCGACCGCCTGCACGCGAAACGGCGCCGTACGGCGGGCACGAAGTCGTAAGGCACGAAAGTTCGCCTGCCGACTCGACGCAGGGGACGCTTGAGTCGAGCCTCAAGAAAACGCGTGCGCTCACGGATGGTCACATTGCGGCACGGCATGAGCGCACGTGCGCTCACGGGTGGTCACATTGCGACACGGCATGAGCGCACGTGCGCTCACAGGTGGTCACATTGCGACGCGGCATGAGCGCACGTGCGCTCACGGGTGGTCACATTGCGGCACGGCATGAGCGCACATGCGCTCGCGGGTGGTCACATTGCGACACGGCATGAGCGCACGTGCGCTCACGGATGGTCACGTTGCGGCACGGCATGAGCGCACGTGCGCTCACAGGTGGTCACGTTGCGCCACGGCATCAAGATAGTTATTGAGTGTCTGCACGAGACTCGTCGCCTGTCTGTCGTCTGCCATGCCACCGGCGCCTGCCTTATCTTCAGGATTACGGGAGAGGCTGGCGTAAAAGCACGGAGTTCGGCGACGGCTTCACCCCAATTTCCGCCGCTACCGCCCGCGCGTCGAAGACTTTTCCATCCTTGATCACTGTCACCACGCGGCGAATGTCGCTGATGTTCGTGGACGGATCGCCGTCGATGATGTCGAGGTCGGCTAGCTTGCCGGGTGCGATCGATCCGAGGATGTCGTCGTGCTTCATCACGCTCGCCGCGCCGAGGGTGGCGATGCGCAGCACCTCGGCCGTCGGAATCCCGGCCTGAACGTATAGCTCCAGCTCGCGATGCAGCGAGAAGCCGGCCATCGCATCGGTGCCGGCCACGATCGGGATGTGGTTATCGTAGAGCGCTTTCACCATCGCCAGCACGTTGCGGAATGAGTCGCGATACAGCTGGTCCTTTCCGTCGGGCAGCGGTAATCCGCCAGTCAGGAAACCGCGCCGAACCTGCGGCGGAAGACGGTCCGCGATCATGGCGTAACTCGGCGACATCGTTCCGCGCCGCGACACGAACATCCCCTCGAAGATCGAGACCGTCGGATCGATGACGGTCTTTTTCTCGCGCAGCAGATCCAGAAACGCCTGCACCGGCGCCGACTTCAGATCGAGCGCCGCCGCGCGTTCCGCGACCGCGGTGAAGCGCACCGGCGTGCGCGTGTCCGCCACGTCCGGCCAGAAATTGAGAAAGAGAAAATTCGTGTGCTGAATCTCGTCGTATCCGGCCCGCACCGCCTCCTCGGCGCGCATGAACGCCGGTATGTGTCCGCTCACGCGCAAGCCGTGATCGTGTGCAGCGCGCGTGATCACCGGCACCAGCTCGGGCTTGACGGAACTGTAGATTTTGATCTGCTCGTAACCGAGCTTCGCGTAGTTGTCGACCGCGGCGCGGGCCTGCTCTTCGGTATCGACCAGCACCTTCGTCGGCCCGGCGAATTTCCCCGGCCCATCGAT
>DASRAP010000254.1:0-5752 GCA_035638155.1 Gemmatimonadaceae bacterium
ACGCGCGCGACGCGGGCGCACCGAGCTTCACCGCAAACGTGTGAATCGCGAATGGCGTGAATGACGTGACGAGCGAACCCGCGCGCGTCGTCGCAGCCCCCAGCGCACGCTCCTGGCCGTCCACCTCGCGCGCCGCAGTCACCGGCGACGCGAATTTGAGCTCCACGTTCTGCTGCGCACGCCCATCGAGCTCATTCAGCCGGACAATCACCTCATCGCTCAACTCGGCGCGCTTCAAAGCCATGACCTGCACGCGGGGATTGCTCACGCTCACCAGCGAGAACGTCTTGCCGAGGGCACCGTCATGCTTCGGCGCGTTGAACGCGACGAGCGGCACGTCGAGCCGCATGCCCTGCCAGTCCGTTTGCCCGTCGCGGAAATCGCCGGCGTGCCCAGAAAGGCCGTAGAGAATGTCGTGATGCCCCCAGTCCTGCCACGCCTGGTAGCTGTAACCCCCCGTCGGTCCACCGGGAATGCCGGGCGAATTGATCAGCGAGAGACGAATCGTGTTCGCGTCCGGCTTGTCAGATCCGTTCTTCGCGTCCGTGAGAATCGTGGCGCCGAACGCGCCGCCCTTGTCCGTGAGATCGATCCACTGGTGCGACGGCACTTCGAACTTCCGGTCGTACATGGTCGAGCGCCGAATCGTCCCGACACCCCAGTTGTACGTCGCCGTGTCGTTCGACGCAGTGAGCGGAAACACCGCCTTCACGACAGCCGAATCCTCGCGCCAATCGATGGCATTGTCGAACTCCACGCGATTGCCCGCGTCGCCCGCCGAAAGCCGAACGGTCTGCGCGAACTTCGAACGTGGCGTTGAACGCTCAACGCGCACCGCAATGCGCGCGGGACCGTTCTCGACGACAGTGATCCGAGGCGTGCCCGTCAAATAACGCGGCGGCGCTTGCGCGTCGTCGAAATCCATGTTCCACGCCGGCCATTGACTCGGCGTGTCGCTCAGGAAACCGAGCCGCGCGGGCGCCGACAACAGCTCCTTGTTCAGCTTCTTGTCGAAAATACTGGCGACATCGCCTGCGGCGTTGATCGAAACACGATAGCGGTCATTCTCAAGTGAGCCGTTTGACACCTTGAGAGACGACGACGCGGAGCTCGCAGAGGCGCTGAGGCGAACATCAAACACGCCGTATCCGACGGACGGCAGAAATGCTGAGAACAGGATCGTGGCCATGTCGCCGTTCACGGACTGAAGCTGCGCGGGAACTTCCGAGCCAGCGGGACTGAAAACGTGCACGCTCTTCGCAGCCACGCCACCGAGCGGAACGGACGCGGTGACGATGTCCTCGCGCGGAATCGAGAGCGAGTTGTACACGACGACCGGCGTGCCCTGCACGGCCGTATTCATCGCGCCGCTCACCGCTTCCGTCGCGCTCGTGAGCACGTGCGCGAACTGGTTGAGCTCGATCGATTGATCGTTCCACGCGTACTCGTACGCGCGCACGCTCGCGGTGCCGGCGCCGATATCATGGAAGTGATCGCCCATCGCGAGCGTCCAGGCCAGGTTCAAACGATCCATCGGGTACGCACGCGAGCCTTGCCACATCGCCGCGACCGACGCCTTCTCGGCCGCGTCAGCGAGCACTTCGTTCCGGCGAATCCAGCGCTTGATGTAACTCTCCGACGTGAGCGAGCCGGCCGAGTGATTGGTGAGCTCCATTTCGCCCGAATAGACGGGCATGCGCTTCACTTGCTCGGGGGTGAACACGTTGAAGAACTGGTCCGCGTTGGTGGACAGGACCTGCACGTGAGCGGCGGCATTGTTGATCGCCTGCTGCAGCCAGTTCACCGTCGGCTCTCCCGGTGATCCGCCGGTGTCACCCGTGCCCAGGTAGTGGTAGTCGGTGACGAAGCCGCCGAGCTTCTTCTTGTTCTCCTCGAGACGCGAATTCCACGTCTGCTGCGGCGGGCCGTTCCGGCCGCCGGGAATGGAGTTGTCGAGCTGCTCGCCCGTCGACCAATCGGCGTTGAGCTTGCCGCCGTACGTGCCGGGATTCGCGGCAAGAATCACGCCCTTGCCATCAGGCCCCTGCCACCATCCATAGTTGAACGGAATGCCGCGATTCTCTTCCGCGTACGGCGTCGACGGCTGCGCGGGCACCGACGATCCCCACACGAGTTTCTGCGTCGAGAATCCCTTGATGCCCGCGTGCGCGAGCAGCGACGGCAGCGACCACGGAAAGCCGAAGCAGTCCGGGAGCATGTACTCGTCGCTCGCCTTGCCGAATTCCTTGCGGAAATACTCGTTGCCGTAGAGGAACTGCCGCAGGATTCCCTCGGGCGACGGCGCGTTCACGTCCCCTTCTTCCATCGACGAGCCTGCCGGGAACCAGCGTCCCGCGGCGACATACGCCTTGAGCGTGTCGTAGGCCGCGGGATAGTACTCCTTCATCAGGCGATAGCGATTCGCGCCCGAGAAATTGAAGATGTAATCCGGGTACTTCGCGAAGAGATCGAAATTCTCGTGCATCGTCTTCGGGAGGTACTGGCCGATCGTCGCCACGTAGTCCCAGTTCCACTCGGTGTCGAGGTGGGCGTAGCTCATCGTGAAAATGCTCGGCGTTTTCGTGACGTCGGGCAGGGTCATGGTGAGGGCGCGCGGCTTCCGGTCTGTGCCCGCCGGATGGACCTGCTGGGCGATGACCGGTGCAGCGAGTGAAGCCGATAGGGCGACGGCTGCGATGGAGCGGAGCGAGAGAATGCGCATACCTCGTAATCTGAAACCAGTGGTTCCCCTGCACCACCCGCGCACACAGATTTTGGGCATGCGACTCACTCGAATCCTCGGCATCGCCCTCATCGCCGGCGCCTGTGCCAAGTCCGACGCCGGGAAATCCCGGACCATCGGCGTTACGCTCCTCACCCGCGAAGACGAGTTCTACCGCCAGCTCGAGCAGGGGCTTCGCGATCAGGCGCAAAAGGACAGCTTCACGCTCGTCGTGACCTCGGGCGACCGCGATCTCGCCAAGCAGCAGTCCGAGATCGACAACTTCATCGTCCAGAAGGTCGCCGCCATCATTGTCTGCCCGGTCGACTCGAAGGGCATCGGCCCCGCGATCGAGAAAGCGAACGCTGCGGGGATCCCGGTCTTCACCGCCGACATCGCGGCGCAGGGCGGCAAGGTCGTCGCCCACGTGGCCTCGAACAACACCGCGGGCGGGGCGCTCGCCGCCGAGTACATCGCGAAGGCAATTGGCGACAAGGGCGAAGTTGGTCTGATCGCGGAGCGCGACGTGCAGTCGACGATCGACCGCGAAGCGGGATTCACCAAGGCGCTCGCTGCGCATCCGAACATCAAGCTCGTCGCGACCATCGACGGCAGCGGCACGCGCGACAAGGCGCTCAAGGCCGCGGATGACATGCTCCAGGCGCATCCGAAACTCGCCGGCATTTTCGCGATCAATGACGAATCAGCGCTGGGCGTGCTCTCGAGCGCGCAGTCGCACAAGATGACCAAGCTCGTGATCGTCGGTTACGACGCGGCGCCAGAAGCGCAGAAAGCCATCACCGGCGGCACGCCGCTCAGAGCAGACGTGGCGCAGCAGCCGGGAGAGATCGGCAAGAAGACCATCGACGCCATCGCGCAGCATCTCGCCGGCAAGCCGGTCGACGCCATGATCCCCGTGCCCGTGCGCATCGTCGACGCGGATTCGCTCAAGGGGGCGGCGAAGTAAACGGAAGTGCAGCTCGACGCGCGTAGCATCACGAAGCGCTATCCCGGCGTTGTCGCGCTCGATGGCGTAGACCTCACGCTCGCGGGAGGCGAGGTGCACGCCATTGCCGGCGAAAACGGCGCCGGCAAATCCACGCTCATGGGGGTGCTCTCCGGATCAGTCCGGCCGGATGCGGGGACGCTCACGATCGACGGCGTAGCCGCAGGCTTTGCGTCGCCGCGCGATGCGCGTGAACGCGGCGTGCGGATGATCCACCAGGAGCTGAGTCTCGTTCCGGAGCTCACGGTCGCCGAGAACATCTTCCTCGGCGTCGAGCCTGCGCGCAGCGGTGTGGTGGATCGCGCCGGGCAGCGCATCCGAACTGAAGAGGTGCTCGCTCGGCTGAGGCAGACGCATCTGGATCCCGACGCCCGCGTGGCCTCGCTTCCGCTGGCCGCGCGCCAGATGACGGAAATCGCGCGCGCGGTCGCGCAGCGCGCGAGCCTCCTCATCATGGATGAGCCGACGGCCATTCTGTCGCGCGCGGAAATCGACGCGCTCTTTGCTGTGATCGATGAATTGCGCGCCGCGGGCACCGCGATCGCGTACATCACGCACCGGCTCGATGAAATCGAGCGCGTCGCCGATCGCGTCACGGTGCTGCGTGACGGCCGCGTCATCGAATCGCGAGCGCGGGACGCGTTTCCGCGCGATGACATTGTGCGCGCGATGGTCGGACGCGAGCTCGCGAGCGGCTATCCGGCGGCGAAGAGTGCGCCGGGCAATGTGGTGCTCCGCCTGAGCAACGTGAGCGCCGGTCCCGTGCACGACGTGTCGCTCACGCTTCGTTCCGGAGAAATCGTCGGCGTGGTCGGCCTCGCGGGCTCGGGCCGGACGGAGCTCGCACACGCCATGTACGGGCACGCGCGCCTTGTCTCGGGCACGATGTCGCTCGACGAAAAGCCGTTTCAGCCACGCAGGCCCCGCGATGCCATTGCCGCCGGGATCGGGCTACTTCCCGAAGACCGGAAGGGACAGGGACTCATTCTTTCAGCCGCCGTGCGAGTCAACGCGTCTCTCGCGTCGCTCGGCGGCATCGTGGTCGATCGCGAGCGAGAGCGCGCAGCCGTCTCGACGTGGCGCGACGCGCTCGGTATTCGCACGCCATCGATCGAACAGCCCGTGCGTCTCCTTTCCGGCGGGAATCAGCAGAAAGTCGTGCTCGCCCGGTGGATGCTCACGCATTCGCGCATTTTGCTGTTCGATGAGCCCACGCGCGGCATCGACGTCGGCGCGAAAGCCGAGATCTACGCGCTCATGCGCGAGCTCACGGCCAAAGGCGCCGCGATTCTCATGATTTCGTCCGACTTGGGCGAGGCGCTGGAGATGTCCGACCGCATTGTGGTGATGCGCAATCAGACCGTGACGCACCAGCTGAGCAGCGCCGAGGCCACTCAGGAACGCGTGGCGCGCCTCATTCTTGGCGAGGCCGCGTGAACACGCGCCGCCTCACCGAGTTCGCGCTTCTTGGCGCAACGGCAGTGGAGGCCGCCGTGTTCGCTGCGATTGCGCCGGCGTTCTTCACGATCGCGAACGCGCTCAACATCGCGCTCGCCATCGCGGTCACGGGCATTCTTGCGGTGGGCATGACGGCTGTGATTCTCACGGGCGGCATTGATCTCTCCGTCGGGTCCGTTGTCGCGCTGGCAGGGGTGTGCGCGGCGCTCGTGGCAGGGAAGAGCACGCTCATCGCGATTGTGGTCGCGCTCCTCATCGGCGTGGCGACGGGCGCGCTCAACGGTACGCTCATCGCGTTCTTCAAGGTGCCGGCGTTCGTGACCACGCTCGCCATGCTCACAATTGCACGCGGTCTCGCGTTCATCATCTCGAGCGGGCGCAGCATCGGCAACCTCCCCGATTCATTCGGGGCGCTTGGGCGTTCGTCGCTCGCGGGCATTCCGACGCCGGTGATCGTGATGGCGATCGTGATGTTCGCGGGTGCGTTCGTGCTCAATCGCACGGTGTTCGGCCGTAACGTCTACGCCACGGGCGGCAACCCCGATGCCGCGTGGCTGGCGGGAATC
>DASRAP010000255.1:0-8346 GCA_035638155.1 Gemmatimonadaceae bacterium
GATCGCTTGTTTCCGGAAAGCGGAACCGCGGCGGCATGATGCCGACCACGGTGTAGGGCAGGTTGTTGATCGAAATCACGCGCCCGACGACCGACGAGTCCGCGCCGTATCGGCGACGCCAGACGCCGTCGCTGATGAGCACGACGCCGGCGGCGCCAGGCTTGTCTTCGTCTTCGCGGAACTGGCGCCCGATCTGCGGCGCCACGCCGAGGAGTGGGAAGAGGTTCGCGGAAATGAGCGAGCCGAGCAGCCGCTCCGGCTCCTCACCCTCCGTGATGGTCAGGCTGCGGCTGCCGAGCGCCGCGAGTCCCTCAAACGAGCGCGACTGCGAGCGCCAATCCTGGAACGTCGGGTACGAGATCGAGCTGCGTCCGCGTGTGCCGGGGAATCCATCGCGCGCGACGATCAGTTGCTCGGGATTCTCGAACGGCAACGGCCTCAACACGATGGCATTGAGGCACGAGAACATGGTCGTGTTGGTGGCAATGCCCACCGCGAGGCACACGACGGCGATGGCGCTGATGAGCGGGTTCTTCCGCAACGTGCGCCAGGCGAAGCGCACGTCCTGCATCAAGAAGTCCATCGGGTGCCCTGGGTGAGGCGGGCCCCCGGCAGGGGTCCCGCGGCTATTTCTTTTCGATCCGGATGCTGCCCAGCGTGGTGACGATGTCCAGTAGCGGCCCGCCCCTGCCTATCACGCCGCTCACGCGCCGCGAGGACATGGCGCCATTCGCCTTGACCGGAAAGTCGAGCTGCACGCGGCCCAGCGTCGTGCGTGCCTCGACGTTGGCGTCCGTCGCTTCCGGCATGGCTATGGTGATCGAACCGTTGGTGGTGTGATACGAGCCACCCCCCGCCGGCAGTTTCACCATGTGGATGCTGACGTCGCCGTTGGTCGTGTGGGCGACCGAGGGTCCCTCACTGGATTCGATGACGATTTCGCCGTTCGTCGTCCGCGCCTCGATCGGACTGGCGGTCCCGACGATGTCGATCTGGCCGTTGGTCGTGTTGAGCGACGCGCCCGCACCGGCGGGAAGCTTGACGACGAAAGAGACTTCCGTGTCGTTGCTGCGGCTCCACCCTCCGCCGTGTTCCTCATTCGACGAATTGTAGGTGGTCGCGTCGCACTTGGTCTCCGCCGTCCAGCGCGCGCACACCACGACGTCCTTGCCCGCTCGGGTTGCATCGATTTTCACGAGCGCGGGGTCGCCCTTGTTCCACTGTTTGCTCGCCGTGATCTCGAGCGTGTTGCCGCTCGCGCGCTCCACGGAGATGGACCCGTTGAGGTTGCGAAGAATGAGTTTCTGTCCGGCGCCGAGCTCTCCGCTCCACTGAAACGCGTTGGCCTGCGTCTGCTTGTCGCGGTCGGAGGCGCGGTCTGGGCGGCGGATAATGCGAACCTGCGCGCCCGCGGCTGTTGCGCCGAGCACGAGCGCGGCGATGGCAAGTGAACGCGTGACGATGCGATAGCTGAACATTTAACGCTTCTCCGGAGCGCCGATCTTCCTGAGCGCGACGCTCCCGCTGAAAGTGTTGATGGCGATGCGTGCACCGCCGCCGTTCAAACTGTACTCCTGCCGGTCGCTGCTGCGGCCGCGATCGGTTCCGCTCGCGGGCCGGAGCGTGATCGGAAAGTCTCCGGGCTCGAGCACACCGCGGAGCGATTCGAGCTCCAGGGTCGCGCCGAAGTCCGCGGGGAAGCGAAACGTGATGCCGCCCGAGAGCGTCTCGACGCTGTGCTTTCCGGACGCGGCGAGCTTGCCGCTGAAATCGAGCGAGCCCGCGACGGCTTCAAACCGGAAATTCGCGACGTCGGCGTGATCGATCCGCGTGGTGCCGTGCACGTCCTCGAGCTCGAGGTCCCCGGTGACGTCGGAAATGGTCACCGAACCCGACATCGCGCTCACGCGCGTAGTGCCGCTGAAGCGTTGCAGTGTCACGTGACCGGCTGCCGTCTCGATTTCCGAACGGCCCTCGCCGTCACTGGCGGTAATGGGACCGCTTGCGGTGGTGAGCTGGAGCGAGCTCCGCGTCCCGCTGACGTTGATCGTCCCTGACGCGGCGCTTGCGCTGACGCGGACCCCGATGGGAACGGTGACGTCGTAGCGGGCGCGTCCTGTGCGCGACATCCCGTGACCGCGAATCTCCAGTCGCACACGCGTCGGAGAGAAGGAGGCCGAAATGGGGCCGAGGTCGCTTGAAGCCACGACGTGTACCTCATCGCGTGCCCACGCCGTGACGCGAATGTCGCCGACGGGAAGCGAGAGGTTCACCTCGCCCGACTTGTTGAAGGCGAACGTGGTGTCGATGCCGCGACCCTGCGCGTGCAACGGCACGGCCGCCACGATGACGGCGGCGGTCCACGCGCGTGAGAAGAAAGCAGAGGTGTTCATGAGCTCAATCCGTTTGCAGCGCCGCGATCTGGCGCAACGTGTTCAGTTTGGCGTCGTACGCGCGCCGGAGCTGGTGCTCGAGCAACGCGTTCGAGGGCGCGGAATCGAGCGCTATGCGCACACGCGCAATGGCCTCGTCGATCACGCGGAAGTTCTGGGTGATGAGCGCGTTCGTCGCGGAGTCGATGCCGCCCGGACGGTCGGCGAGTCGCTTGCGGAGCGCGGAAATCTCATCGTCGTACGCGGCGACGAGACGGAACGGTGACGTATCAGCCGGGGCGCTGTTGCTCGCGAGTGCCGTTTCGGGCACGGTTCTGCTCTCCGACGCCTGGCGCGCGATCATCCACGTGGCGCTCGCGGTCACCGTCACGAGCGCCACAGCGGCGGCGGCCATCTGCCAGCGCACGCGCTGCTGGCGCGCGCCGTGCTGCTGGAAATCGATCGCAGGAGTTTCGATCCGCGCGGAAATGCCGTCCCACAGATCACGCGACGGTTTGAGCACGGGAAGCCGCGCCGCGTCTGCCCGAATCTCGGTGAGGTCCGCGAGGAGACTCCGGCATCGCGCGCATCCGGCGGCGTGTGCTTCGGCCGCACGCCGCGCACCTTCGACCACGTTGTCCTCGACGAGGTCGGGGAGCAGCGCGTCGAATGCGTCGCAGTTGAAAGAGGAGCCGGAGTTGCTGGTCATCGCTGGAGTGCCTTTCTCAGAAGAAGCCGAGCGCGGTGAAGCTGCGCCTTGGTACCGCCCGACGTAACGCCGAGCATCTGTCCTATTTCTTCGTGTGTGAAGCCTTCGACGTCGTGGAGGATGAACACCTGTTTCGCGCCCGGCGGCAGAAGCTGAATGGCCGCCTCGAGATCGACGGCGATCGCCGGAGACCAATCCCGCTGCGCTTTTCCTTCGGAGACATCGTCGAGATCCTCCACGTCCGTCAGTCTGTCCTGCCGCCGCCGCTCCGCCTTTCGTTCGTTCAGCACGAAGTTCACGGCCAACCGGTGCAGCCAGGTCCCAAACGCGCTTTCACCGCGAAACTGCGACAGCTTTTCCCACGCCCTCACGAACACATCCTGCGTCAGCTCTTCCGCACGTCCACGATCGTTCACCATGCGCACGCAAATCGAATAGACGCGGTCCACGTGCGTCCGGTAGAGCCGCTCGAAGGCGCGCCGGTCACCGGCCGCCGCCAGGGCCACCTCCGCGTGCTCGCGATCGAGCAGGCCAGGATCGGTATCTGAGCGGTCCACCGGCATCCGTTTATTCGACCACTCGCAGGCGTCGGAGGGTTTGAACGACAGGGCTAGCTAGAGGGCTAGAGGGCTAGTGGGCTGGAGGGCTAGTGGGCTGGAGGGCTAGAGGGGCCACCAGTGTCGCAAGTTCGGGAAACGTAGATATCCAGTGCGTCGGCCTCGCGCGTTCCAGACGTTCCCTTGAAAACGGCCCCCACCCGACGGCAATCGTCCGTACCCCGGCGGCGTTGCCTGCCGCAATATCGTGAGGGGAGTCACCAACCATGAACGCGTTCGACGCGCTCACGCCGAGCTCCGTGAGGGCCCTGTGCACGGGTTCGGGGTGTGGTTTCGCGTTTTCGACCGAATCCGCGCCGATCACGGAGCCGAAATGTCCCAGCAATCCCGTGTGCTCGAGCGCGCGCCGGGCGCCCGCGTGGAACTTGCTCGTGACGATCCCCATCGGGTGACCGTTCGCCGTCAGCGAAACGAGCGTCTCTGCGACCCCCGGATACGGACGCGTCATCGCGTCCTGGTGCTCGCCCTGAAACAACCGGTACCTCGCAATGACCACGTCGAGCTCGGCCTCCGTGCGGACGCGCGCCGCGATCAGCGTCCGGAGCGGAATGCCCAACCCCTCGAGCCACTCCGAGCGCGTCGGGCGGTTACCGTCGAACTCTGCGAACGCGTACTCCATGGAGCGCATGATGAGCTCGATGGTGTCGACGAGCGTACCGTCAAGGTCGAACAGGACTGCCGCTGGGCTGATGGCCATGCACGCAAAATACCGCCAGCGCACGAAGCGAACGCGGCGCGGTGACGAGGCGCGGCGGCGCGGCGGACCCGAACTGCGACCCCGCGTCGGCCGCGGTGCGTACTCTGAGGTGCGGCGCACTCGTTGCAACCGCGCCGATGACGCGCGCCGCGTCGCGATGGCGAGCGCGCGCTGCGTGCCGGTCGGGCACGTGCGCGAGCTCGCGCGCGCGCTCCGCATCGAGCCACGCGCCGGCGTCCGCGCGGGCCTCGTCCAGCGCATGCGGCCGCGTGCATGCCTCGTGCGTCATCAGCCACTCGACGGCCTGCACGACGAGTCGCGGATCCGTTGACACCGGGCGGGGGCCGATCCGCGCAACGATTCGTCGCCGGTCGCCATCTCCGAACAGGGCAAGCCATCCCGGCTCCGGCGCCGCAATCGCGCACACCACGCTGGACGCTCGCTCCCGCCCGGTCACTCCATTGCCCTTCAGCAGTTCAGCAATCCGTGCGCGCGCTTCGGCCGCGCTCACGACGCGCGCATCAGCGACGTCGCCCAAGAGCTCCGCGGCTCGCGCCGCGCCGCCAACGAGGTGTGACGCCGCCGCCTGTTTGGCCCGCAGCCGCTTGTCGAGCGCGAGCACCGCGGCGACGGCGCGTGGCGGTGCGACGGAGTACACGTGCACGGCCGAGTGCGACGATCCCGGTCTCGCGACGCGTCCAACGCGTTGCGCGAGTCGCGCGGCGGTCCATGGAGTGTCGAGGTGCACGACGGTCCCCGCGTCCTGCAGGTTCAGACCCTCGCTCACGAGATCGGTGGCGATGAGCACGCGAATGCGTTCGCGTGGATGGGGCGTGCGCGCACCCGTAGCGGACGGCGCGAAGCATGCGAGCACGTCCTCACGCGACGCCGGCCCGCTCGCGATCCTCCCGCCGCGCGCCGTGAGCGCCGCAACACCGGGAAGAAAGCGCAAACGCCGCCACATTGCCTCGACCGTCGCCGCGTACTGTGTGCAGATCAGCACGCCGCAGTCGTCGTGCCGCGACACGATGCCGCGAAGAGCAATGGCGCGTTCATCATCGAGCGACGCGCAGTTGCGGACGTGCTCCCGGAGGGCGACAAGCGCGGCGAGGTAGCGGTCGACGTGTGCCACCGCGTCAGCCGGGATCGCCGACGCAACCGGAATCAGGTCCGCGAATCCCAGCTGCGCCTCGTCCGCGGCGCCCGTCGCAAGCTCGGCTCGCGTTGGGTGACGACCGGCTGCGAGCGCGTCCCGCACGGCCGACGCGCCGAGGATTGCGCGTCGCAACATCGCATCGAGCGCAGCCACGCTCGAGCACCACGCGCGAAGAAGAGACATGCGGACGAGCGCGGGCGCGTCTCCTGCGTCGCGTGGACCGAATGCAGGGGGGAGCCGAAGAACGGCGTCGACCACACCAGGCACGTCTCGCGTCAGCATCGGTTCGTGCGCCTGTATGGGCGGTGCAGCAACCGGCGCGGTTGCACGGACGATGACCCGTGCACGGCGCTCCTCATCCAGATCGCGCGCCGATTCGTGAAGAAAGAGCGCGAGGAGCGCGTCGAGGTCGCGATCGTTGTTGTGCACCGGCGTGGCGCTCAGGAGCACCAATCGCGCGCGTTCCGTCAGGCGCTGGACGTTGGCGTAGCGCTTCGTGTCCGGGTTCCGCAGGTGGTGCGCTTCGTCGATGATCACGAGCGGCAGCGGATCGACCCGCACGTTGCCGCCGCTCAGTGCCTCGACCGATACGAACCGGAGAGGCTGCCCGGCTCGCGCGCACGCGTCGTCCCACATCGAACGAAGTACCGCCGGCGCAATGATGAGTGCGGGCCCCGCCTCACGCGCGAGCGCGAGCGCAACATAGGTCTTGCCGGCGCCGACGTCGTCGGCGATCAACGCCCCGCCGAACTCCGAGAGCACACGCCGCGCGACCGACAGCGTCTCGAGCTGCCCGGGCCGCAGCGTCACACTCCCGAGCGTACCGACCACGTTGCCCGCCGGTGCGGCCCCCGCTCTGAACGCCGCGCGCAGTGTCTCGATGCACGTGAGCTTCATCGGTGCCCCCACGTGAGCAGCGCTTCCACATCGCGATGGGCAATGCCGATCGCCGCAAGCGTGGCATCGAGGAGCTCTTCACTCGACGGCGGTCCGTTGTGGATCGCCCGTGCGCCAAGAGGGGCGAGTGCTGATATCGCATTGGGCCAGTCGCGCGGGAGGGGGAGCAGCGCCATGGTCCAGCCGAGAAGTCGCCGGTATCCACCCCGCGCCGGTTCAGCGAGCGCCGCCAGCCACGCAGCGGCGAGCGGCGAGTTGATCCACACCGCGAGGGCACACGCTTCGTCGAGCGAGCCCGCTGAGACGACGTAGCACGTGTTGAGGGGAACGGTCTCGTCTCCTGCGGCGAGGACCGCGGCGCGCGGCGCACGCGCGAGGTCCGCCCAGACCACGCGTGGCCGGCGCGTATCCGCGGCATCAACACGAAAGAGTGTCCACCACTGTGCGCGGCCCCGGAGATCAGTGCGCGCGGTCAGCCGCGCGCGGAAGCGTCCCAGGTGAGCGCGGGTGCGCGGGGGCAATTCGCGCAGCAGCGCGAGATCGCGGGTGTGGGGAAAGATGATCCGTTCCCGCGGAGCGGCGACGGTCCACACGGTGACCGCCTCACCGCGCAGCAGCGGGCGCACCATGTGTGGCTCGACCGCGTCCGTCTCCGTTGCCCCGAGAATGAAGGCGTCGTTGCAACCACACTTGACGCCGAGGCGCGGCCGGAGCGCAGCGTTGGCGCCGAGCGGAACCCCACGTTCGCGGATGCGATCGAATCCCGCGCGCGGGTCCGGCGGCAGCCAGAGCCACGGCGCGCCCGGCGAGTCGTCGATTGGCAACGCGTGCGATGACACCGTCCACCGGAGCGCGCGATTGCGGTGATGCTCCGCCATCGCGACGTCCGCGCCCGGCGTGGGTGCGGCGCGCTGAGCAACCACCAACGAGGGATACACGGCTGCATCAAACGTCGGCTGCGCTTCGCTCCAATCCTCGAGCTCCGCGATGCGCGTATGGCGGCGGAGAAACGCGCGGATGCCGCCGCCTGCGAGCGAACGCCACAGTTTCGCCGGAACGAGAAGGCCGGCGACGCCGCCGTCCCGTGCCAGGAGCACGGAACGTTCGACGAAGAGCGCGGCGAGATCGACCTGTGCGGCGAAGCCGGCCGCCGCCCCCGCCAGCTCGGCGCCCGCGGCCCAGCCCGCGTCGCGGTAGGAGTGAAACTGCGAGCGCAGCGACGACCGCTGGGCCTGCGGAATACGGTGCAGCCGCACCCATGGCGGATTCCCGATGATCAGATCGAAACCGCCGGCGGCACCAACATCCGCGAATTGGGCGGCGAAGTCGAACGGTACGGCGCCGCCCCGGAGCAACGCTCGACGCTCGGCGCGCAGACTGCGTGCGGAAATGCGGAGCTCGTTCAGGCGATCGCGAGCCCGGGGAGCCGGTGTAATGCGTTCGCCGAAGAGATCACGTCCGCGCAGGCTGGCCACGAGGTCGCGGCGTTGCACAGAGGTGCGGCCAATGCGCGCATCGATCGCTCCCAGGGCGGCGGTACGTTCCCGGGCCTGCAGGGTCCGACCGAGCGTGCGCTTCCGCCCGCCGGATGCGCGCGCGTACCGTTCGCGCACGCGTGCGAGGTCGCTCACGCATCGCCGACTCGAGGCACCGGCGAACCCGTCGCCGGCGAGCGCGTCGCCGACGCGCACCTGCGCATCGAGATTCGGGAGCGGCCGCACCGCTGCCGGATCCGTGACGTGGGTTTCAACCACCACCGCGAGCCAGAGTCTGAGCTCGCACAGCCAGACGGCGGTCGGCTCGCGATCGACCCCGAAGATCTGGCGTGCGAGAATGTCGCGGCGAAGCGCTCCGGCGTCGGCCGCCCGTTCGCAGCGTGACCGCAGCGTGGCGATCGT
>DASRAP010000256.1:0-8543 GCA_035638155.1 Gemmatimonadaceae bacterium
CAGCGAGTGAACGCGAAGCCGCTGCCGATGACCGACGAAGTGATCGGACGCGACGGCCTGACGCACGCCATTCGCCTGTACGGAATGACGCTTCGGTTACGACCGAACGGCCAGTTCCAGGCTGCGCTCATGTACAAGCAGTCGATTCTCACGAAGGGCGAGAAGATCGACGCGCAGGCGATTCTGAATGACACGTGGGCGGGAACGTACAGCGTGACCGGCAACCACTATCACTTCGACCCGAAACCGCAGAAGGGACAGCAGAAGGTCGACCCGTTTGACGGGGACATGTCAGGGCGGCGGATTACCGTGGCGTTCGATTACGAGATCGTACGGCGGCAGCATTACGTGCTGGATCTCGACAGGAACGAGAATATGTACTGACGGCAGAGAGAACTGGAGAACGAGAGAGCGAGAGAACGGGACAGGGGGACAGGGGGACAGGGGGACAGCGAGAAACTCCGTTCAGGTGGGGCGTACCCGCTTCCAATCGAGAGTCACGAGCACCGTGCACACCGTGATGGTGAGCGCGGACTCCAGGCACCACGGGCAGAAGCCCCTGAGCACGAAAAACTCGTAGTACTTGAGACGGAGCGTGAAGAGCATCGCTCCGTAGATCAGCACCATGAGCACGGCCGTCGGCCACTTCTCGTCCACCCATTTCTCGAACGTGCCGAGGATGGCCGTAATGAAGATCAGGGCGTAGCCCACGGCGCCGATGAGGGCGACGTCGGTGCGTGGAATTCCCATGAACGGCTGGACCGGGAACCAGCCGTACGCCGACATCTGCACGTACTCGCAGCCATTCGCGTGATTGCTGCACGGCGCCATGGGAACCACGCCGGATTTCCCGAGGTGGAGATAGAGCGCCACCATGCCGGCAACGAGACTCAAAATGGCGATCGTGCGTCGGTAGATCATTTCTTCCTGCGTTTGCGTTTCCGCTTCTTCGGCTCCATGATCGTTCCCCGGCACCGCTTTGACCCGCAGTAGCACGGGTACTGCGCCTCTTCCTCGGGCCCGTCACTCGCGGAGCGCGCATACGAATAGTCGTAGGCCAGCTCCACCCCCGGCTGAATATTCCGGCGCGCGAAGATGAAGATGTGATTCTCCTCGTCGATCGCCTCGCAGTTGGGATCGCAGGAGTGGTTGATGAAGCGCGCCTCGTTCCCGTGGTACGACGCGTCGATCACCTTACCCTCGTCGAGCTCGAAGAGAAACGTGTGGTGATTGTCGCCCTTTCCATCCGGGTACCGACGATCCGCTTCCTTCTCCGTGATGATCTCCCCGACGTATTCGATGATCCGCTGCCCTTTGCGAATCCGGCGCGTCGCAAATGCGCCGCGGCCGGAGATCTTCGACTGTCTGATTTCAAACGGATACGTACCTGCCCGTGCCTCACCTCGCTTGAGACGGCGCCCAACAATCATCTAAGAACACTCCAGTTCAATTCGAGTCCGGCGTACCAGTTGCGGAGCGGCGCAGATTCGCGCACACGCCCGCCCGTACCGTTGAGCGTGATTGCTCCCACGTACCGCTGATTGAATGCATTGTTCACCGCGACGAACGGCGACAGCCACTGCCCGCCGACCCGGCCCGACCACGCAGCGCGAATATCGAGCTTGCCCTTGCCCCAGCTCTCGATGCGAAGCGTGTTCGCATCGTCCGCCCAGAGCTTGTCGCTCCACGTCCAGTCGGCGTCCAGCGACGCGCCACGGTAGTGCGATCGCACGCCGCCGCGGACGAATCGCTCCGGCACGCCGGCGAGTCGCCGGCCATCGAGTGTATCAGTGCTCCCCGGATTCACGATCTTGTAGTCGTCGAACACGTAGTGCGCCTGCGTAAACGCCAGCTGCGCGTCGAGGAATGCGTTGGCGCGAACACTGAGTCCGATCTCGGCGCCGGTTGACCGCGTGCGGCCGGCGTTGCGGAAATACGCGCGACCCGCAACTTCGGTGAACTGGATGATCGCGTCGTTGGTCCGGCTGCGGAACACCGACACGTCGTACGTGAGCCCGTAGTAGCGTCCGCGCGCTCCCGCCTCACCCGTCAAAATGCGCTGCGGGCCGAGCGCGTCGTTGAATCCGCCCGTGCCGTCCGAGCGCGCGTTGAGCTCGGTGGTCGTTGGCGTCTCGAACGATGTGGCGATGTTCGCGTACGGCATGAGCCAGGAGCGATACCCATACGTCGCACCGACGTGCCCGGATGCGGCGCTCATCGTCCGGTCGCCCGAATCATCGTCGCCGTCGGCGAGGAAATGGTCGGCGACGCTGAACTTCTCGCGATCCCATCGAATGCCCGCGCTCGTGTTGAGTGCGTCGGTTGCGCGCCACGAGATCAGCGCGAATGGGCCGACAGTCGTGACCACTTCCGTCTGGTCGAGGAACAGCGTGTCGGTCGGGAGATCGCGCTTGCCTCCGGTTGAGCGCCAGTTGCGGCGATTATCGCGCGATCGCTGGGCGTCGAGGCCGACATTCAGTACCGGCGCGTATCCGCTCTGGCCGAACGGCTGCCTGACGTCGAGCCGGGCGCCGCCAAAGTGCCTCCGGATTTCCGAGTACGTTCCCTTGGTTGCACCGGGTGACGTCGGCGGCGGCGTGGCGAGAGGATTGTCCACGGCGCGCGTGAGATAGTACGCCACCGCATGAATGGTCTGCCCGCCCGAGAGCAGGGTTTTCCAGCCTACCGAATACTGATGTTGTGCGACCGCGCGCGACGCACCACGCGCAATGTTCTGCGCGGCCGCTGAATCAGGATTCACGTCCCACTCGGCCTTGGTGAGGGCGCCGGGGTTCTGCGCGAAGGGAATGTCCGCGACGTTCGCGCGGAACTGGAGCGTCGAGCTTCCGCCGAGCGCATAATCGACGGCACCGTTCAGCTGGCGAACATCGGCCGCGCTGTATTGCCGAAATCCCGTCGTCGTGGTGCGCGACGTGGAGAGCGAACCGATCGCGTTGCCCGCACGGCCGACGGCGCGAAGCTGCAGCTTGTTGAGCTGGTCGCCGGCATTGCTGGGGTGCAGCGAACCAAAGTCGTACGTTCCTGCCATCTCGCGGACCTGGACTTGCAAACGATCTGGCGCGCGCATGTCGGTTTCGAAACTGATCACGCCACCCGAGCCGTTCCCGTACAGCGACGACGCAGCGCCGCGCAGCACTTCCACGCGTCCAATGGTGCCGAGCTCGACGTTCGTCAGCTGGCTCTGGCCGTCCGGAAGACTCTGCGGAACGCCGTCGAGCAGCACCTTCACGCCACGCGTTCCGAAGTTCGCCCGGCTGCCCGCACCGCGCACCGAAATGCGCGGATCGACCGAGTAATTGTACCGGTTGCTGACCATCACGCCGGGCACGCTGTTCAGCGCTTCGTCGGCCGTCAGTGTCGGCTGCGCCTTGCGAATGTCCGCCGCAGTCTGCACGCCGACCGCCCACGGAAGTCGCGTCACCGTTGCATCACTGCGCGTCACGCTGACGGTCACAGCTTGCAACCGGCGCGTCGAATCCGCGCGCGCAGTATCCGCTTGCGCACCGAGGAGACCGGGAGTGACCGCGAACGCGACGATGAGACGGAGAGTCATGACGATTGCCCGATTGCCCGAATGCCCGAATGGCCGAATGGTGCGGAAGCGTCACGAATTATTGAGCCGGCACCTCAACTGCGCGAGTCCGTAGTTGTTTTCTCGCAGTCGCCGTTTCAGACCCGTGATACATGCCGCACCACGTGCTTCCACGCCCGCTGGGCCGCAACAGCGTCACCGAATCGGTCGAGCACATCCGTCGCGAGCCCCTTGCTCAGCCAGTCGGCGAGATCGGCGCCAAACCCTGAAACATCGAGCTTCCCTTGCAGCTGCTGCGCGAGAACCAGCGGCGCCTCCGACCCGGCGTATGGCTGCCGCCCAGTCAGAGCGAAAAACACGATCGCCGCCGCTCCGTATACGTCCACAGCTGGTCCCTGCGCCTCCCCCAACAGCTGCTCCGGCGCCGCGAACGCCGGCGTGCCTGATGCGCCGGCATGCTCCACGCCAAACGCGTTCGCAATGCCGAAGTCGGCGATTCGCCAGTTCCGGTACCGGTCGATCAGGATGTTTTCAGGTTTGAGATCGCGGTGAATAATCCCGCTCGCGTGCGCAATCGCGAGCGCGTCGAGCACGCTGTCAACCTGGTCGGCGATTTCACCGAGGAGACGCGCGCCGTTGCGCGCCACGAGATCGGCGAGCGACCCCCCATCCTCGAGCTCCATCGTGTACCACACGACGTCACCGCGGCGGTCGAGTGAGTACACGGGCACGATCGCGGGATGCTGCAGCTTCGCGGCGAGCCGCGCCTCACGGGTGAACCGTGCGACGTTCTCTTCATTCGCAGACACGCGGCGGTGCAACATCTTGAGGGCCACTTCGCGCTCGAGGGAGAGATCGCGCACTCGCCACACCGACCCGAAGGTGCCTGTGCCGAGCTTGGCGAACACTTCGTAATCGAGTCCCGTCGCCCAGCGGAGCCGCTGCTCGTCGCTCTCGGCGTCCGTCTCGTTCAGCTCGTCATTGATGCTCACCGCGAGCGCCGTGGGAGCGAGGCGTTCGAGGTCGCGCAACATTTCCGCGACGCTTTCAAAACGCGATTCGGGATCGTCGCACAGCATGCGCTCAATGAGCTGCGCAATCGCGTGCGGACAATCGGGACGGACGAGCGAAATGGGTGGCGCTCCGGAGCGCGGCGGGAGCTCTCCCGCGAGCAGTGCGAAGACGAGCGCGCCGAGTTGCCACTGGTCGCTGAGCGGGGTCGGCTGCCATTCGTCGCCCCATTCCGCAGGCCCCGGCACCCACATCGCGTCGGGGCGCGCGTTGGACGGGATATGATGCGTGTCGACCGCCCATTGCCAGCCCAGGAGCCACAAGCGTCCCGTCGGCGTGATGTAGATCTTGTCCGGCGCAATCGCGCCGTGGCGCGACCCGATGTCGTGCAGGTACGCGAGACCCGAGCCCACCTGCCGCAACACGCGCGTGGCTTCGGGCACCGCAACCGCACCGGAGCGGCGCAGTTTGTCTCCGAGCGTTTCACCTGTCACCCATCTCCGGAGGTATCCCGGCCCGCGAACGCTTTCCCGGTAGCTGGTCCAGAAATGGTACGTGGTCGGAAACAACGGATGATTGAGATGCGCCAGGTGCTTCGCTTCTTCAAACAACCAGTCGGCCTGTGTCGGCTCGGACACCGAAATGAGCGCCAGCGAGCGGCCGAACGCGTCGATCACTTCCTGCGAGTGCCTGAATTCGGTCACCACTCCCTGCTCTCCCCAGCGCCAACCCGGAGGCAGCTGCCACGACTGCAGGTGTGGCGGGAGTCCGATGATGATCCGGTGAGGACCCCGCGGTGCCGACTTGCGGTCGACGCCGGGGGCGGAGTAGGAAGTCATGACGGAAAGCTACTGCAAAACTCGACGACTCGGCCCTCAATTATTCGTCCAGTTGCAGCCTGATGGTCGATCCTCTGCCGGGTTCGCTTTCCAGCGAAATGGACGCCCCCCACGCTTCAACGAGCCGCCGGCTGATGGCGAGACCGAGCCCGCTCCCGGAGGTGCGCGTGGAGAAGTGCGGTTCGAACACGCGCGAGTGGAGCTGGCGCGGCACGCCTTCCCCGTCGTCGGTCACGCTCAGGATCACGTGCCCGTCCCGCTTGTCGAGGGCCAGCTCGACGGTGTGCGCGCCGGCGTTCCGCGCATTGTCGCACAGATTGAGCAGGACTTCGCGGAGCTCTGTCGACCGCGCGCGAGCGTAGCGCGGCGCGTCCGCACCACGCGTTCGCCATGACAAGGCGTCATCACCCAGCGCCTCGAGCGCGGCCACATCGCGCACCACGGCGGCCACGTCAATCGGCTCGATCGAGGTCGGCTCTTCCGGCGGAGTGCCGTAGCGGCTGAACGAACGTGCCGTCGCATCCAGGTGATCGATCGCGTTGAGCACGCGCGCCGCGTTCTCCTCGAGGATCGTGCCGAAATCGGACCGGCGGTCGTTCCACGCGCGCTGCACGTGCTGCACTCCCAGACGAATCGGCGTGAGGGGGTTCTTGATCTCGTGCGCCACTTGCCGCGCCATTTCACCCCACGCAAGCACGCGCTCGGCGCGACTGAGTTGCGCTTCGCTCGCGGCGAGATCGCGCGACATGCGATCGAACGCGCGAAACACGGGCACGAATTCCGCCGGCGCGTTGTCGGCTCGGAGCGGCTCGCGGCTCCCGCCCGCGACCGCGAGCGCGGCGCTCCGCAGCGTGCCGATTGGCGTCGCGAGCCGTCGTGCAGCGACGCCGCTCAGCCAGAGCGCCGCGAGCGCGCCAAGGACCGTCGCGAGGATCACGAGCACGCCGAGGTCGTTGCGCCGCTTGTCGAGCGCGAGGTCGTCGCGCCGCGCGGGCACCGCGGCCACGATGCCCGGCTCGAGTGCGCGGAACCCGAAGAGCATCTGGCGCTCGCCCACGGACGCCGTCGACGTCGCGACCAGCTCGTCGGCATTGGCGAGCGACCGCTGCACTTCGGGGTGAATCCAGAGTCCGATCGGTGCGAGGGACATGTGCAGCGTGTCCCTGGCGGCGACGAGCTGGCCGCTGCGATACGTGAGCAGGGGCACGTCGGTCGGCACGTGGTCGATCACGGGTTGCGGCGTATTCACAGTCGAATCACGGACTTCAGCGCGGCGAAGCGTTTCGCGGACCACGAGCTCGCGCGCCGAGCGGTCGTCAGCCTGCAGGCGTGAGTAGGACCAGAGCGCGAACGCGAGCGCGGGCACGACGAAGAACGCGAAGAGCGCGAGCGTGAGCTGCAGCCGGTAACTGCGCCGCCATTCGGCGCTGCGCATGCGAACCCAGCGCCCCAGCGCGCCATCCGCCAGCAGACCTCCCATGCCGAGCGTGAGCACGATAAAGAGATCGAACAGCACGACGAGGAGGCCGTGCGCCAGCAGCGTATCGTACGCGTCGAACGTGACGTCGGCGATGACACGGGCCGATTCCTTCGGCCCGGACGGAACGTGCCACTCGGAATGCAGATGCGTCGCGAGCCGTCGCCACGGAACTCGCGCGGAATCGGCCGGCGTGGCCGGAGTCACCTTGGACAGCTCATACGGCGGCCGGGCGGGCGCCGGCGAAAGACCGAGCAGCTCGACGAAATCGTGCGCCGGGAGAAGACGCGTGCGCGCACCGACAACGACGGTCGTTACATCACCGGACGGATGCGGCACCGCCAGGACTTCGGCGGCGGAAGGGTTTGGCACGAGGTGTGTGAGCAGCGGATGCCCGGTACGGCGGGCTTCGTCGACGACAGGCCCCACATCGGCCAGGCGCCCGTCACCGCCAAGCGAGAGCAGCGTTGCGGCGGAGTCCGCCGGCCAGTGGCCCAGCACGACTGCGTAATCCGCGGCGGCAAGATCGGCGCTTGCGTAGCGCGCGAGCAGTTCCTCACGCGTAGCGGGGACGTCCGCCGCCTGCAGATCCGCCGTGAAGCGCTCGAGCAGGGCGGTCGCACCGGCGTCCACCGACGCGAGCGACGCGACGTCGCTGGTGGCCATGTCCACGCGTTCGCGCAGCGTCGATCCCCAGAGCAGCACGGTGGCGCCGCACGCAGCCACCATCGCCGTGGAGAGCAGCACGGCGCGTGACGGACGCGCGAGAACCAGCGCGGCGATGGCGCCGATCCAGAGGAACGGATACCAGTCGGGCCACGCCGCGGCGTCGCCAAGGAGCAGCGGACCAAGCAGCGCCGCAGCGGCAGCAAGCGCCGGCGCGACCCACACAGGGACACCGCGGCGCCCCGCGCCAAGTACGCGCTGGCCCGCGCTCACGCCAACGATCAACAGGGAAGTCGCCGCGAGAAAGAGCGCGATTTCCCACGCGAGCCAGAGTCCCGTCTCCGTCCCTCCCGGCGGCAGGTTCACGCCGCGCGAGAGATGCCTGAGGAGAAATGGCCCGACGCCGACCACGAAGAGTGCGAGCAGCGCGGCCGCCCAGCGCCGGCGCGGACGCGGCCGCACGCGTACGGCTTCCATGACCGCGAAGAGCACAAACGCGCTCGTGAGGCCGAGCGCGCCGATCGATGCGGTGAATGGACCACCGAGGTCGTCGTAATAGGTGGCCGGGTCGAAGAGCCGGGTGACGTTCGAGAGCGCGTTGAGGGGCGCAATCGCGATCGCCGCGAGCGGAATGGCCGCGACGAGTATCCGTTCCGGCGCGCGCCCCGCGCGTCTCCAGAGCGCGGCGAGCGCGAGGAGCGTTGCCACGAAGAGCAGCGCCGCTGCGAGTGAGCGCGAATGCTGTTCCTGCTGCGCTGCAAACGCGGCGGGATCCTGTGGGAACGCGTTGATCGCGAGTCTCGCGCCGCCGACTTCGAGACGCGCACCGCCGAGGGGGGCGACCACAGAGGGGAGGACGTCGAACCGTGCGCGCTCGCGCGCACCGATGTTCGACACGAGCGCTCGGGAGAGCCGGTCTGCAGGGGGGCGCGCGGCGAGCACGCTCGTCGCCACCGCGCGCCGGTTGCCGTGCACAGCGACCGCGTATTGCACGACG
>DASRAP010000257.1:0-3830 GCA_035638155.1 Gemmatimonadaceae bacterium
GCCCTAACGCCCGCGTTGACGAGATCAATGCGCATCGCTTCGTAGTCCATCGTTGTCGTTGTCTCCGGTCGAACACCAAACGAATAGCTTCTCGGTTGAGACGGCAGAGCAGCGACGCGTTCGCGTAATGTCTTGGTTCGAGCGCCTAGCTCGCCGCGCTCACGCCCCGATTCTGCGTCGCTTGTACTACGACCATATTGCAATCAGTCGATTGGCCGCCCCGGCCACGGCGCGCAGCAGTAGGGATATCGCGTATATTGGCGCCCTCGCGGTATCGCCAGCCGGTGCCGGTCGCGACGGCGAGCGTTCGGGGGACGAGCAAATGACAGCAGCGAAGTGGTGGCTCCGAGTCATCGGCACTCTCTATCTGCTCGAGGGCGGCGGTCTCACGTTGATGGCTCTATTTGCACCGGAGCAATTTGCCGCCACGTGGGCCGTGGCTCCGGTCGGCTCGATCGATGCGCTCGGTGTCAGAGCCGCGCTGATCGGCGGTCTGCCCGGCGTGCTGACTTGGGTGTTGCTCGGCGCGATGGCGTGGATCTATTCCGGCGCGCCGGCGCGCGGACGCGCGTTGATCGTCGTCATCGCCGCGTGGGAGTTGCTCGTCTGGATACCGGTGGATGTCGTGTCCACGCTCCAGGTGTTCGACACCGGACGACTTGTCCTGAGCACGATCCACGCCGTCATCGGCATCACGGGCATCGTAATACTGCGGCGTGGCGGCGCTTGGGCGCCCGCGCCGACATAGCGCAACCGCGACGCCAATTTAGTACGCGCCTTCGGCGGGTTGGATGCGAGCGACGAGGGTGTGCGGAATCCGCTACTCGCGCACGGCGCGATCGCAGGTCCAGAACAAACGGTGCCATCGGCGGTCGCGGAATTTGCGGCACGTGAAGCGCAACCGCACTCCGTCGATTTCGCGCACGACCTCGACCTGATCCGGTGACGCTTTCGTGCACGCGCCGAGCGAGGCCAGCACGTCGGCGACGTCGTCGCCGCGGATCCGTGCCAGCACGCTCGTGTCGTCGCTCGGCGCGCACGGTTTCGGATCGTCGTTCATGGTTATCGTCCTGCGGGTTCGGGGACACCGATGTTCTGCCACGACGTCCGCCGTCGTCCAACCAGTAGTGGAGGTCACGGGACTACTGTACGAACCGAAATCGTAGTCAGAGTGATGCCGCGCAGCGCGACCAACCCGGCCCGTTGACGGGCGCTCGGCGGCGCCGCGGACGACGCTTGTGAAGACTTATGACGAAATAGCCCAGCGGCGTGCGCGGGAGGTACTAGGGCTGCTTGCGACTCCAGCACCCAATTGGCTAGCATCCCGCCCGCGTAACCTCGAAAGGGATGAGCAGCGATGAACAAATGGGTCATTCGGTTGGTAGCAGTCGGCGGCTTCTTGGCTGTGGGCACCGAGCTCCAAGCGCATCATGCGGTCGCGAGCGCATATGACCTCAATAAGGAGATCGTGCTGCAAGGCACGCTCCTGAAATTAAACTTCGCGAATCCGCACTCGAACCTTCACCTCGCGGTTCCAAACAAGGACGGCACGACGACCGAGTGGGTGCTCACCACGGCATCCACGCAGGTGCTGACCTCGAAGGGCTTCAACAAGGGCTCGATCAAGCCCGGCGACCCGCTCAAGATTACGGCGCTGCCGGCAAGAAACGGCGACCCGGCAGGGTTCATTCGAAAGCTCGAGGTCGGCGACCACGAGTTCAAGCTGTTCAACGACAACGGCGACAACTAGCCGACACGTTCCGGGGGGTCTGATGTCCTTTCGACGATCTGTCGCGTCGGGTGCGCTCGTCGCGGCCGTCGCGATCTGCGGTTCGCTGCACGCCAGCGCACAGGGCCGTCCTCCCGGTGGCGGGGCGGGTGGATTCGGCGGCGGGCCACCGCTCTATACGCCCGAGCCCGGTGCGAAGGACCTCAAGGCGGTTCTTTACAACTGGACATGGCACACGGGCATGCTGCGCGGCCAGGCTGAGCCCGAGCTCATCGCCACCGTCGAATACCAAGCCGAGGGCACGATTCAAGTCGACGGCCAGCCGTGCAAGCTCTCTAAGTATCGAGTCAGCGAGAACTATCAGATCCCGGGATACCGCAACCAGATCGAGTGCACGCGCGCGAACGGCAAGAAGTACTCGAACATCGAGACGATCAGCGGCCAGTACGTTTGGGACGAAGACATCCCGGGCGCGGAAATCGTCGCGGGTAAGGGCAAGGCCACGCCGCGGCGCGGCGTGCTCGAGGAGCGGCTGATTCGTATGTGGGCGAGCCCGCACGGCGCGGCGAAGGCCGCGATCGCGGCGGCGGCGGGCGTGCCTTACTCGGAGTCGTTCGCGCAGAACCCGGCCGCGTTGCTCGACAAGCAGGCCGCCGCCGGCGTGAAGGGCACGACGACGCTGGTTTGGGAAGGGAAGTCCGCCATCCTCTCGTTCCCGATTCCGGACGTTCCCGGAGCCGTTGCGACGGCGACGCTCGATGAGACGTTCCTGCCCGAGCGCGTCGTCGTGAAGCACGGCGGGAACACGACCGAGTTCGTCTACGGCGACTTCCAGGACTTCAACAACCCGCTGCATCGGATCAATGCGCTGTATGCCGGCACGATCGTCGAGCGGCGCAATGGCGTGGTCGTGCGTGACTTGAAGACGAAGCAGACCGAGATCGGCCAGGTATACGTCGTGATTCCTGTACCGGACAGCATCCAGAAGGCAGGTCCGGCGAAGAACTGATTCTGATGGCGCGCTATCCGCGCTAGTCCATACGAATAGAGGGTTCACTCATGAGGAAAGGTCAAGTCATCGCGACGCGCCTCGTGGCCGCGCTCGGCGTGCTCCTCGCGTCCACGTCGCTGCAAGCGCAGCCCCCAGGGCCACCGCCCGGCGGACCGGATCCGGCCTCGCTGCCGACGCCGCGGCTACCGAACGGCAAGCCCGACCTCACGGGGTCGTGGCAACAGTCAGGCGGCGGCCAGCGCGGCGTTCCAGGCGGCATGTTCCGGCGCTGCTCGCCGTTTCAGCAGAACTGCATGGAGTGGACGAACCAGAGCTCGGACTTCGTGTTCATGGCGCCGTCGCGGCTCGATCCGAATCACCCGCTTTACAAGCCCGAATACTGGGACAAGGTCCAGCAGCTCGACATGTGGACGAACCGCGACGATCCGGTGATGACGTGTCTGCCGCTCGGAATTCCGCGGCAGGGTGCGCCGGCGCGAATCTTTGCGACCGACTCCGACATCACGATGATCTATCGAGGCGGTCTCGACGGCGGCGGCGGATACACGGAGCTGCGCATGGTGCCGACGGACGGCCGCAAGCACGATCCGCAGCGCGCTCTGCAATACACCTACACCGGATACACGGTCGGTAGCTGGGAAGGCGACACGCTCGTGCTCGACTCGGTCGGGTTTACCGACGAGACGTGGCTCGGGCGCGGCGGCTTGTTCCACTCCGATCAGATGCACGTCGTGGAGAAGCTCACCCGGAAAGGGAACCAGATGCTCTACGAGGTCACGGTCGACGATCCGGAAGTGTTCGTGAAGCCGTGGGTCATGAATCCGCGCACTCTGCGGATCTCGGCCAACCCCGCGATGATCGGCGAGCGGGGCAGCTGCGTCGACGGCGAGCGGGAAGAAGTCAGCACGCAGATACGACACTAGTTATCGTACCTGCTCGCCGAGCGTCCGCTCGGCGTCCAACCTTTCTTGGTCCGCGTATCCGCGCGTATCACGCACTGAACGTGATACGCGCGGAACGGTTCATTACGGGTGCGGCAGGTGATCCGTGCCCTTCGGCAGCTCCATGATCTCGAGCGCGTTGCCGTCG
>DASRAP010000258.1:0-20737 GCA_035638155.1 Gemmatimonadaceae bacterium
CGCGGTGATTCTGCGCCCGCTCCCGTTTCCGCACAGCGACAGGCTCGTGCGCATCTACGACGACCTTGCGGGCGCTGGCGCAAAGGATGTTGGCATGTCCGTGCCGGAACTTGCGGACCTCAAGCAGGCGGGCGTGTTCGAAGACATCACCGTCATCTTCCCGGCGAGCACCGCGCTCGCGGGCGGTGACCGCGTCGAACGCATCGAGCTGATGGCGACGACCCCCAACTATTTCGAGTTCCTGGGCGCAAAGGCTGCGCACGGCCGCGTGTATGGAACGGCTGACGGTGTGCCGGGATTCTCCGACGGCGTCGTGATCAGCGACGGCCTCTGGAAACGCCAGTTTGGGGGCGACCCGAACGTCATCGGCAAGAAGATTCGAGTCGACGAAGACCCATACACGATCATCGGCGTCATGCCGCCCGACTTCCGCCATCCGGGCAATACGGTGAGCGGCGATGTCGACATCTGGGGAGCGTGCGGGTTCATCGCGGCTCCATTCCCCGATCCGCCGGTGCGTGCGGCGCGGGTGCTGCCCGGCGCCATGGGGCGCCTCAAGCCCGGCGTCACGGCGGCGCAGGCACAGGCAAAACTGAACGCGCTCACGGCGAATCTCCGTCAGCAATACCCGAACGACTATCCCGACAACCTCAAGTGGTCGGTGCGCCTGCAATCGGCGCAGGAAAGTCTGACTGGCAACGTGAAGCCGACGCTGCTCATTCTGCTCACGGCCGTTGGGTTCGTCCTCCTCCTTGTGTGCGTGAACCTCGCCGGGCTGCTCCTCGCACGGTTTTCCTCGCGCGCCTCGGAGTTTGCTCTCAGGCAGGCCCTTGGTGCGACTCCGCGTCGGCTCGCACGACAGGTGCTGACGGAGAGTGCGCTCATCTCCGTTGCGGGGGGAGTCGTTGCGCTCGTGATATTGCGTGCACTGCGCACGCCGCTCGTCTCGCTGATGCCGGCGGATATCCCGCGCACGACCGAGATCGGCGCGGATTGGCGCCTCGTGATTATCGCGCTCCTCACGTCAGTCATGACAGGATTGCTCGTAGGAATCATCCCGGCGCTGCACGCGGCGAAAGTCGAGCCGCACGATCAACTCAAGGAAGGGGGGCGCAGCGGCTCTGCGCTCAGCAAGCGACAGGGGCGATCGCGCGCGGCGCTCGTCGTCGTGGAAGTGGCGCTGTCGGTGGTGCTGCTGACTGCGGCCGGATTGCAGGTCCGGAGCTTTGCCGCCGTCATCGGCGAAAATCCGGGCGTGAACCCGGAGCACTTGATCGTGGGCCAGGTCTGGGTTCCCGTGCCGAACAACCCTTCCGCCAATCCGTACATCACGCCGGTGGCGCGTACGAACCTGATGCGCGGATTGCTCGAGCAGCTCGCACTGATGCCCGGCATCGAGAGCGCGTCACTGGGCGGAACGTCGGACATTCCGTTTCTCAATTCCGTGAACCGGACGTTCCCCTTTGCGCTTCCTGATGAACCAGCCTCCCAGGAGGGGAACCGCGCGGCGCAGTTCGGCACCGTCAGCGCGAACTACTTCGCGACGATGGGGACGGCGCTCAAGAGCGGGCGGGTGTTCTCCGATCACGATGATCCGCAGTCACCGCTGGTTGCAATCGTGAATGAGGCGTTCGTGCGCACGTTCGCGCCGAAGGGCGACCTCGTAGGACACCGGCTGCGGCTGGGGCGGAACACGGACTTCCAGATCGTCGGCGTCGTGGGCGACGTGCGGACGAACGGACTCGATGTCCCTGCCCCGCCGCGCATCTATACGTCCATTCTCCAGCGGCCGACGATCACGCTCGCGGTGTTCGTGCGGACGAAGGCCGGCACCAGAGAAACAGAGTCCGGGATCAACAAACTCGTCCACACCGTCGATCCGGAGCTTCCCGTGTTTGGCGTGCGAACGATGGACGACGTCATGTCGCGGTCCATGGAGCGCCGAACGTTCTCGCTGTATCTCATCGCTGCGTTCGGCATTGCCGCGCTTCTGCTTGCCGTGCTCGGTATTTACGGCGTCATGTCGCTGCTCGTGAGCCAGCGCGCGTCCGAGTACGCGGTGCGGATGGCGCTCGGCGCGAGACCCCGCGATATCCTCGGGCTCGCGTTCCGCCCGGGACTGCGGCTTGCGGGCCTTGGCACCGCGATCGGCCTCGTCGCGGCACTTGGCGTTGGGAGCTGGATGGCAGCTCTCATCTACGGCGTGTCGGCGCGGGATCCGGTCACGCTCGCCGCGGTTGCCGTGATCCTTCCGCTCGCGGCAACTGTGGCGTGTCTCGTGCCCGCCGCGCGAGCGATGCGAGTGCCGCTATTGGATGTGTTGAAGAGTTAACTGCTCCACCTGCGGGAACTGCGGTTCACGCCCCTTCGCGCGCCAACCACTCCACGGCCGCCGCCATGTCACTGTAGAACACGCGACAGTCGCCTTCCCCAAATGCAAGGCGCGCGAGGTATGCGAGGCGGGTGTTCGGAACGACAATCGCTCGGCGCAGCCGAACGCCGGCGAGTTTCTCATCGAGATCCCTTTGCGACAGCGGTACATCAACCGGGGGCGACTCCATCTCCAGCGCGTCATACAGCACGCGGTGCACGCCGCGATCGCCTCGGTCCCGCACGATAAGGAGCACACGATCCTGACACTCGCGGAGCAGCGCTTCGGTCGGCTGTCCGCGCACGCGTGCAATGATCAGGTCGCCAACAGGCTCGACCCACAGCTGTCCGTCCATATGCCTCGCTGAGGATGACGGCGTTTTAGCCCCCGACTCAAGCGCGCGTTCCGGCGAGCTTGCTCGAAGAGGCTGCTTGTCTCCTCAGTTCCCGCCGTCAAGAGCAGCTATTCGGATTGCAATGCACTGGCGGGACTCACTCGAGACGCCCGAACCGCGGGAATCACAGTCGCCAGCAGTGTGATTCCGGTGATCGTCACTGTCGCAATCCCCAGGATCAGCGGATCCGATGCGTGAATGGCGTACACGCGGTTCGAGATGAGCTGCCCCGACGCGTACGCAAGCGCGACACCAATGCCGGCGCCGATTACGCCAAGGATCGCGCCGCGCTTCATGACCATTGCGAACACCGAACCGGGCGAAGCGCCGAGGGCGAGGCGGGTTGCCATTTCGTCTCGGCGCAGCGATGCGGTATACGAGATCACGCCGTAGATCCCGACCGCCGCGAGGACGACCGCGATCCCCGCGAACACGAGCATCAGTGTCATCCCGAGCTCCTGGCGACTCAGCGTGCCTTCAACCACATCGGTCGCGAGCTGGAAATCGATCGCCATCGTCGGATTGAACTTGCGCATTTCCGTGCGGATCGACTCCTCGACGCTATGGATGTCGCCCGTCGGAATGTGGACGACCGCGGTCAGCCGCCGAAGCGGGAACTGCGACAGCGGCGAATAAAACGCAGGCTCAGCGGCATCGCCGATCGATCGCTGGCGCACGTCGTCGATCACGCCGATGACCGTGACTTCGTTCTGCGGGTTCGGCGCGGGATAACCGGCCGAGAACTGCACACCGATCGGATCGCGGCCCTTGAGATAGCGCTCGACAAACACGCGATTCACGAGAGCGACGGGCGTACTCGTCGCGACGTCCGTGGTCGTGAAATCGCGCCCCTTGATGAGCGACGTCCCCATCGCCTCGAAGAGTCCCGGGCTCACGAAGCGCTGGCGAGTCCCCGGTGGGTTCGTGGCGTCGAACGCCTCGCCGTGAAATTGGGCCAGCAGGGAATTCTCGAGCGTGCCCTTGAGCGGATACGCCGAGATGAGGCCCGCGTCCTTGACGCCGGGAACACTGCGCAGCGCATTCACGATGTCGAGATGGGCCTGGCGCACCGCATCGGCACCCTGGAAGCGCTGTCCAAGGAACGTCACGTCGAACAGCACACGCTTGTCCGCCACGAAGCCCGGATTCGTGTGTCGCAGATTTGCAAATCCGCGCACGAGCCAGCCGGCGCCGGCGACCAGCATGATCGCGACCGCGACCTCGGCGACCGTCATTGCCGTAAGCCATCGCGACGTCCCGCGCCCCGCTGTCGCGGAGCGCGAGCTGTCGTTCATGAGCGAACGCATGTCACTGTGCATCAGCCGCACGGCCGGCGCGAGCCCGATGATCGCCGCAGTAATGACGAGCGTCACGAGCGTGAACAGCATCACGCGAGCGTCGAAGTGCACGGTGTCGAGGCGCGGAAGCCGGGACGCTCCGAGAGCAAGAAGTGCCCGCAACCCGACCATGCCCAGAATGATTCCGGCGATCGTTCCTGCCGTTGCGAGCACGAGCGACTCGGTGAGGAGCTGCCGGACCATGCGCGTCCACCCCGCGCCGAGCGCCGCGCGCAGAGCCATTTCGCGAGCGCGTGCCGCTGCCCGAGACAACATCAGGTTCGCCACGTTGACGCATGCAAGGAGGAGCAGCAGCCCGGTTGCCGACATGACGATGATCAGAATGGGCCCCAGGTCTCCAACGATTGCCTCCACGAGCGGACGCTGAACGTAGATGCGGTTGCGATCCGCGGCGGGAAAATCCGTCGCGAGTCCCGTCATCACGTTCGACATCTCGCTCTTCGCACGGTCGAGCGTCGCGCCGGGCTTGAGCCGCATGAATCCTTCCTGCCCGTGATTCACATCCGTCGGCGGTGTTCGCTGGGCGAGCCAGATGTCCGCGTTGTGCGGGACATCGAAGTCGGCGGGCGCAACGCCCGAAATCGTCGATGAGAATTCAACGAACCGGATCGGCTTCCCAACCACGTTCGGATCGCCGTGATAGAGGCTCTTCCAGAGCCGTGTCGAGATGACGACGGCGGGGAGCGGCCCGGGCTGCGGCGGCGCGTTCGGAACAGGCTGAAACACGAGATGGTCCTCGTGCTTGAATCCTCCGATAGTCATCGGCAGTCCGAACAGCTCGAAGAAGCCTTCGGTTACGCCATAGACCTGCACGTGCGATGGCCGGTCGTCGTCCGAGAGCAGCGTGAGGTCGCCGGGCTGAAACGACGCCGCGCGCTCGATCGAGAGCTTGGGATCGTTCAGCCGGGCGATCTCGCCGCCCGACAGCAACCCCGTGGTCACCCGCCCGTCGGTGAGCGCGGTGCGCAGGCTATAGAGGTTGTCCGGCTTCGGATACGGAAGCGGGTGGAGCAGCACCGCGCTCAAGGCGGTGAAGATCGCCGTTGTGGCGCCAATGCCGAGCGCAAGGGTCGCGATCGCCGTCAGCGGAAAACTCGGCGCTCGGCGGAACGCGCGCAGCGCGACCTTGATGTCCTGAAAGACCGTTTCCATGTCCTGGCTCCTCGTGGCTGCCCAGCTGGCGTCCGAGCACTACGATAACGCCGAGCCTGGGTGTCAGCTTGGACACGGGCCAGGCCGTTTCCGTCCACACTATTTGCCTGGTGGCAGCTCCGTGGGCCATCCGCGGACCGCCCAGTCCTCGAATGAGCCGTCGAAGAGTTTGACGTCGATGCCGAGCGTGCGTGCGGCGAAGACGACGAGCGTGGCCTGCTGGCCCACGTGACAGTAGGCAATGACGTTCTTCCCGGGTTGCCACCCCGCCGCGATGAACTTGTCTTTGAGCGCCTGCGGCGGCAGCAGGGTGGCCGTGGAGTCGAGTACACTCAGGTAGAAGAGGCTCTTCGCGCCGGGGATGTGGCCCTTCACCTGCACCTTTTCGTTACCCCCTGCGCTCGCGCCGTCGTAGAACGCAACGGCCCGCGCGTCGATCAATGCTGTCTCCGGCTTGCGGTCGCGCACCGCCTCGGCGCTCACAGTCACGGTCTTGAGCCTGAGGGCGCTGATCCTGCCGGGCGTGACCGTTGGCAGGTCCGCGGTCACGGGCAAGCCGCCCTTGCGCCAGTAGGTGAGACCGCCGTCGAGCATCGACGTCCGGCTTCCGAATCCGGCATGATCCAGCGTGAGAATGAGCCGTGTTGCGGGAGAGAACCATCCGCTGCCCGGAATCACGACGATGCGCGAGTTGTCCGAGATTCCGTGCTGCTCGAGAAACTTCTTCAGGGAATCGGCGCCGGGCAGCTCGAGCGCGAGGTCCGTGTGCGCGTCGAGCATGTTCGGTTCCACGAACTGCGATCCGGCAACGTGCGCGGAGTCGTACGCCGGCCGCGGCCCGATGTGAAGGAGCACGAGGTTCGGGTCCCTGAGGTGCGCCGAGAGCCATTCCCGCGACACGAGCAATGAATCGCGCGGTGTTTGCGCGCGCACAGCGAACGCAGCGGCGACGAATGTGAGAATGAAGAGAGTGCGGAGAGTTCGCATGGGAGACGGACGCCGTGGAGGGAGTGCTCCACGCTACGCTACAGTCCGTCCCGCGGTGTGCGTGATGAATGCCGGTTGTGTTTGGAAACTGTAAAATGCGGCGGCCTGAACATTGCCATGCCGTCGTGCTAGCTTTCCCGCCCGACCTCCAACAAGCAGATCGACGTGACACCTCGTCGAACATTCCTGATCATCACGTGCTGCTGCGGTGCGGTCTCCGCCGCGGCGTGTGCGAAAACCGAGACGAAATCGATGGCATCTGCCACCGGTGGTAACCCGTTCGCATCGCCGAGCACGCTCGCGTTCCAGGCGCCGCCGTTTGACCGCATCCACGACGCGGATTACGCGCCGGCATTCGAGACGGCCATGCGCGACCATCTCGCGGAAGTCGACTCGATCGCCGCGCAGAGTGCCGCGCCGACCTTCGACAACACCGTGGTCGCACTCGAGCGTGCGGGGCAGATGCTGCGGCGTGTGAACGGCGCTTTCACGGCCGTCACCAGCGCCAACACAAACGACTCGCTCCAGAAAACGCAGGAAGAGGTCGCGCCGAAACTCGCGGCCCACGGCGACGCGATCTACCTCAACAGCAAGCTCTACGCGCGCATCAAGGCCATCTTCGATCAGCGTGAAAAGCTCAGTCTCACGCCGGAACAGAAGTACCTCGTCGAGAACTACCACCGCGATTTCGTAAAAGCCGGAGCCGAGTTGTCCGACTCGCTCAAGGCGACTCTCCGGAAACTGAATCAGGAAGAAGCGTCACTCGCCACGCAATTCGAGAACCGTCTGCGCGCCGCGGCCAAGGCCGGCGCGGTCGTCATCTCCGACAAATCGCAGATCGACGGTCTGAGCGACGCCGACATCGCTGCCGCCGCAGAGGCCGCAAAGGAACGCAAGCTCGATGGCAAATGGGTGCTCGCCCTCCAGAACACCACGCAGCAGCCGGCGCAGGTATCCCTCCGGAATCGCGCGACGCGCCAGGCGCTTTTCACGGCGTCGACCACGCGCGCAGAGCACAACGATTCCAACGACACGCGCGCCGCGATCAAGCGGCTTGCGGAGTTGCGCGCCGAGAAGGCGAAGCTCCTGGGCTTCCCGACCTATGCGGCGTACGCCCTCCAGGATCAGGTCGCGAAGACGCCCGAAGCGGCGATCAAGCTGCTGACCGACCTCGCGCCGGCCGCGGTCGCGAAGGCGCGTGATGAGATGGCGAAGATGCAGCAGGTCATCGATCGCGAGAAGGGCGGGTTCAAGCTCGCCGCGTGGGACTACCAGTACTACGCCGAGCAGGTACGCAAGGCGGAGTATGCGCTCGATGAGGCGCAGGTAAAACCGTACTTCCTGCTCGACTCCGTGCTCGAGAACGGCGTGTTCTATGCCGCGAGCCAGCTCTACGGGCTCACGTTCAAGGAACGCAAGGATTTGCCCACCTACCATCCCGACGTGCGCACGTTCGACGTGTTCGACGCGGACGGCAAGCCGATGGCGCTGTTCTATACCGATTACTTCAAGCGCGACAACAAGGACGGCGGCGCGTGGATGAATAATCTCGTCGACCAATCGACGCTCCTCGGCACGAAGCCCGTCGTGTACAACGTCGCGAATTTCACGAAGCCCGCGCCCGGCCAGCCCGCGCTCCTGACGTATGACGACGTGAACACGATGTTCCATGAATTCGGCCACGCCCTGCACGGCATGCTGTCGAAGGTGACGTACCCCTCGATCTCCGGGGCGAACACCCCGCGCGACTTCGTCGAGTTTCCGTCGCAGTTCAACGAACACTGGGCGCTCGAGCCGAGCGTGTTCGCGCATTACGCGAAACATTTCCAGACCGGTGCGCCGATGCCGGCCGAGCTCGTCGAGAAAATCCGCAAGGCGCGGACGTTCAACCAGGGGTTCGCCACGCTCGAGTATCTCGAAGCCGCGCTCCTCGACTTTGCGTGGCACACACTGCCGGCGGGGACGCCGCAACAGGATCCCGACGCGTTCGAGAAAGCATCGCTGGAGAAATTCCACGTGCTCGTGCCCGAAGTGCCGCCGCGCTACCGGTCGCCGTATTTCCTGCACATCTGGGCGAATGGCTACTCAGCCGGTTATTACGCGTACCTCTGGAGCGAAGTCCTCGACCACGACGCGTATTACTGGTTCAGAGAGCACGGCGGCATGACGCGCGCCAACGGCCAGCGCTTCCGCGACATGGTGCTCTCGCGCGGGCACACGGCGGACCCGAGCGAGCTGTTCAAGGCGTTCACCGGCCGCGATCCGTACGTGGAGCCCCTGCTGATCGAGCGCGGTCTCAAGCCGCCGAAGTGAACGCCTACTCGGATCTGAGCGAGTCGAGCGGCTGAACACCCGCTGCTCGGCGTGCCGGGAAATCCGACGCTGCAACGCTCACGATCACGAGCACGATTGCCGAACCCGCGAAGATCCATGGATCGCGGGCCGAGACCTCGAAGAGCAGCGACTGCATGAGTCGCGTGAGGCCAACGGCAGCGCCAAGGCCCGCGGCAATGCCGGCGAGCGCGAGAAACGCGCCCTGGCGCAGCACCATGCGGCGGATCTGCGCGGGCCGGGCGCCGAGCGCCATGCGCACGCCGATCTCGTTTTTGCGCTGCCCGACCACGTAGCTGATCACACCGTAGAGCCCGACCACGCCGAGCGCGAGCGCCACGAGCGCGGCGATCGTGAGGAGCATCATCGTGAACGATGTTTGCGCGAGCGACTCCGAGATGACCTCGTCCATCGTGCGCACCGATACGACCGGCACCGCCGCGTTCGCGCGCGCCACGATCGACCGGAGCGCCGGGGTCTGCGCCGTAGGATCCCCGGTACGCGTCCGCAGCACGAGGTTACCGCGGGAATTGTTGACGTTGTTCGCCGCCACGCCGAGGGGATAGTACGCCATCGGCTTCACCTCTTCGCGGAGACCGGT
Source organism: Gemmatimonadaceae bacterium (assembly GCA_035638155.1). Lineage (GTDB taxonomy): Bacteria > Gemmatimonadota > Gemmatimonadetes > Gemmatimonadales > Gemmatimonadaceae > DASRAP01. Next base: position 9,195 of record DASRAP010000258.1, read on the forward strand.
GTGGCGCACGTCGCCCACGACGCCCACGATTTCCGACCACAGGCTGTCGTCGCCGAAGCGAATGCGCTCGCTGACGGCGCGGTTGTCGAGAAACTTCCGTGCGAACGTTTCGTTGACCCAGATCACGCGTGGCGCTCCATCAGCGTCGCGCCATTCGGGCGCGCGCCCCGAGTGCAATGGAATCCGCATCGCCTCGAAATAGCCGGGTGTCACGCTCGCGTAATACGCGACGGGCGGAAGCGAGTTATCCGGACGTGGCCGCGCCTGGATCGAGAACGAGCTGCCGCTGATGCTGTTCTGCTCGATCGGAAGATTGTTCGTGAGTCCGGCGGCCGCGACGCCGGGGAGCGCCGCGGCCTCCTCGACGACACGCTGGTAGAACTGTCTCGTCGCAGCGCGGTCCGCGGATTGCTGCATGGTCATGGTCAGCGTGAGTACGCCGACGGATTTGAAGCCCGGATCAACGCCACGCAGGCGCTTCACGCTTGCGAGCATGAGCTGCGCCCCGACGAGCAGTACCAGGGACATCGCGACCTGTGTCGCAATCAGCGTCTTGCGAAGGCGATGGCGCTCGCGTCCGGCCGTCGCGCTGCGTCCGCCTTCGCGCAGCGCTGCTGCGTTCGTTCCCCGGCGCGTGACGACGAAGGGAATCATCCCGAGAATCGCGCTCGCAACGAAGGTGACGAGGGCGGCGAACCCCATGGTCATCGCGTTGAGGTGCACCTCGCCCAGGCGGGGGAGCTCTTCGGGGCCATGGCTGATGAGCAGCCGGACGCCCGCGAACGCGATCGCGAGTCCAAGGAGTCCGCCCGCAACACCGATCACCGCGCTCTCGGCGAGAAACGTGACGGCCATGCGTGCGCGTCCGGCGCCGAGCGCGGCGCGCAGCGCGATTTCACGTTTTCGCGATTCCGCGCGGACGAGAAAGAGGTTCGCGACGTTGGCCGTGGCGATTAGGAGCAGAAGGCCCACACCGCCCAGCAGGATCCAGAGCGCCGCCGACACGTCGCGGGTCATCTTGTCCTTGAGCGTCGTCATCGTCGCGCTCCAGCCTGCGCGCTTGAGAAAATCCGCCGTTGCGACGTTGGGAAAGCGATCGGGCAGGCGCGCCTGCAACGTGGTGAGCTCGGCGCGTGCGGATTGGAGCGTGGCGCCGGGGGCAAGCCGCGCAATGCCGTTCATTCCGAAGTTGCCGAACGCGAACTGCGGACCCATGTAGAGCGGCAGCAGCGCCTGCGGACCGCTGTTCGGAAACGCGAACCCCCGCGGCATGACGCCGATGATTTCGGTCTTCTGGCCATCGAGCTCGACGAACCGGCCCACGATGTTCGGGTCCGAGCCGAAGCGCGACCGCCACGACGCGTCGGTAATGATGGCGACGCCCTTCGCGCCCTGTGCGACATCCTCGTTGGTGAATGCGCGGCCGCGGGCCGGCAGCGTCGCAACGACGTCAAAGAACTCCGGCGTGACGCGCTCGATCTCGATGCGCTCCGCCGGACCATTGCCCGTGATGTTGATCGCGGAGCTCGAGACCGCCGCCATGCGGGTGATCTGCTTCGCCGCGCCGCGGTAGAAGTCGATCGTTCCGGGAGAGCTCTGCAGTTCGGGGAGGCTGAGTCCCGGAGCGTGGTGCTCCACGGTGACGATGCGATTCGACTGCGGGTAGGGCAGCGGATTCAGTAGCACCGAGTCCGTGACGGCGAACATCGCGACGCTCGCGCCGATGCCCAGTGCGAGGGTGAGTGTGGCGACGATCGCGTAGCCGGGCCGTCGCATGAGCGAACGGGCGGCAAGGCGGAGTTCGTCGAATGCGCTTGTCATCGGAGCCTCGAAGGTTACGTCAGCAGCGTAAACATGAGAGCACTGTCGCACACCAACCGTTGCCCCGCAACGGTCCGCGGCAACAGCGAACCGGCCAACGCGGGCTCCGCGAGAGGCGTATATTCGCGCGCTGGCCGTCCCACCATGAACGAGGAACCGCGACATGGCCTGGCACCGCAGGATCGAGCAGGACCTCGAGCAGGGTCTCGAGGCGCTCGGGCGCGATATCCGTCACGCGGCGCGCATGCTCCGCCGCTCGCCCGGGTTCTCGGCGATGGTCGTGCTCACCATCGCGCTTGGCGTGGGAGCCAACGGGGCGATGTTCTCGTTTCTCGACCGCCTGTTCGTTCGGCCACCGGATGGCGTCACGGCGCCCTCGGAGCTCCGGCGCTTCTATGTAAAGGCGCACGACTTTCGGAATCCGAAGGAGTTCATGGTATATCAGTCCTTCGAGTACGCGCATTACGAGCAGATCACGGCCGCGAACCCCGGCACGCCCATCGCGGCGTACGACGCCGACGGTGTTCGCATCGGCAGCGACGACGGGCAGATCTCGGGGCGCGTGGCGTGGGTTTCGCCGAACTACTTCTCGACGCTCGGCGTCGGCGTATCTCTGGGCAGGTTGTTCGGCCCGGACGAAGCCCACGTCGAGGCGCCGACGCCGGTGGCAATCCTCAGTTCCGCGCTCTGGCGGCGCAGATTCGGCGGCGATTCCGCGGTAATCGGGCGCAAGATTATGCTCGACAAGACGCCCTTCACGGTCGTCGGTGTCGCTGCGCCCGGCTTCACGGGCGTCGACGTCGACGCGGTCGACGTGTTCGCGCCGCTCAACAACAACCCGGCCGGCGGGCAGCTCGGCCAGCCATGGTACAAGAGCTTCAATGCGTCCTTTGTGCTGGTCACCCGCGTGCCCGCGGGGACGTCCGACGCGCCGATATTCGATCGCACCACGGTCGCATACGATCACACACCGAAGATCCCGGGATTCGGGTTCGACACCGCGGCCGTCATCCTGCCCGGATCGATCATCGAAGCGCGCGGTCCGGGCAATCCGCAGCGCGAAGTTTCGATCGGCGTACGCGTCGCCGGTGTTGCGATCGTGCTGTTGCTCATTGCCTGCGCGAACGTGGCCACGCTCCTTCTCGTTCGCGCGACGAGACAGCGACGCGAGGTCGCGCTCAGGCTCGCGCTTGGTGCCTCGCGCGGCAGGGTCTACGCGCAGGCCGTGACGGAAAGCGTCATGCTCGCAGGCATCGGCGGGCTCTGTGCGCTCGGCGCGTCCTGGTGGGCAGGCACCGCGCTGAGAAAGCTTCTTCTGCCGAACGTGCACTGGCCGTCGGGGGTCATCGACGGGCGCGTCGTGGTGGTCACGCTCGTGCTGACGATCGTCGTGGGCCTCGCGAACGGCATCGCGCCGGTGATGCTCGCCCGGCGCCGCTCGGTGATCGAGGCGATGAAGGGCAGTGTGCGCGACGGCGGCTACCAGCGATCGCGTCTTCGCAGCGCATTACTCGTACTTCAGACAGCGCTCTCCGTCGTGCTCATCGTTGGGGCTGGCCTCTTTGTTCGCAGCCTCGGAAACGTGCGGGCGATCAAGGTGGGCTACGATGTTGATTCGGTCATGTTCGCCACAGTCGGGAGCGAAGACCGCGGACGCATTCCTCTCGAGCAGCAAATTGCGATGGTGCAGCAGGTCGCGGAACGCATCGCCCGCGAGCCGGGAGTAAAGATGGTCGCGACGGCATACATGGGGCCGATGTGGGGCTGGCAAGGATTCCGCATCAAGTTGCCTGATCGCGACTCGCTCCCGCGCATCAGCGGGGACAACCCGTGGCCGATGTCGAATACGGTAACGCCGAACTACTTCGCCGCAGTCGGCATGCACATCGTGAAGGGGCGGAATTTCGCCGCCACGGATTCGGCTCACGCGTTGATCGTGAACGAAACGATGGCGCGGGCGTTTTGGCCAGGTGAGAATGCGGTTGGCAAGTGCATCATCACCTTCAAGGATTGCTCGTATGTGGTCGGGGTCGTGAGTGACGCACACCGTTCCCGAATGATCGAAACGCCGAGCATGAACTTTTACCTGCCCGCGAAAGCGATGAGCACACTCGTGCTACGCGTCGACCCCAGCCGCATGACAGCGATCACGACCCGCGTTCGCGAAGAATTCAAGGCCGCGGCTCAGGGTTCGGAGCCCGCGTTTGTGCGGCGCATGACGGAATCGATGGAGCGCGAGCTCAGACCATGGCGCCTTGGTGCGTCGCTGTTCGCCGCGTTCGGAATGCTCGCGCTCGTCGTGGCGGCGATCGGCGTGTACAGCGTGATCGCGTACGCGGTAAGCCAGCGGACGCACGAAATGGGTGTGCGGATCGCGCTCGGCGCCGAATTCCGTGATGTCGTGCAGCTCGTGGTCGGGGAAGGCGTACGCGTTGTCGCGCTGGGTGCACTACTCGGCGTGGCCGTGTCCCTCGCCCTCGGGAAGCTCGTCTCAACGCTGCTCTACGGCGTGACGCCGAAAGACCCGGTGGTCATGACGCTCGCGGCCGGCGTGCTCATCGTCGTGGGAATCGCGGCGGCGCTCACGCCCGCGTGGCGAGCGGCGCGCACGGATCCCGCAACGGCGTTGCGAACGGAGTAGAATCAGCGAACGCGCGCGCCGTCGCGGCGAAGGAGTGCCGCGACGGCCGCCGAGCGTGACTCGACGCCGAGCTTCTGATAGATGCTCGCGAGGTGCGCTTTGACCGTCCGTTCGGTGATTCCGAGCCGAACACCGATGTCGCTGCTCCGGGAGCCTGTCGCGAGTGCGCGCAGGACTTCCTCTTCACGCGGCGTGAGATCCCAGTCTGACGGAATCGCGCCGTTGGTATGCGCCGGCGGCGGCGCCGGTGCCGGCGCCAACGGCGGAGCCGGGAGCGCGGCGGGCACCGGAGCCGGGCGCATGACGATCGCGGCGATCGCGTGCGCAATGAGCGCCGTGAGCGCGAGTACGAGCGCGGCGGTCGCGCCGAAATAGAGATTGTGTGTAAGAATGGCGTTGATGCCGAAGAGCACCACGGCGCCGAACGTGATCTGCACCGTGCCCCAGCCCGCGCCGGCAAGCACGACTGTCTCCGCCGTGAGCGCCACATACATCGCGAGGCCCGCGGGAAGCAGCGCCTTCGTCATCCCGACGCCGAATACGATCGCGGCCTGAACGCCGACGTACCCGCGGACGCCAATCCGGTCGCGCACCCGCTCCCCGAACCAGTAGAGCACCGCCTGCGCCAGCATGAGAACGGGCACCGCGACCACGACCCAGCCCGGCAAGCGCCGGTCGCGCACCGGCATCGAGGCCGACGAAAGGAAAAAGAACGCCGCAACGACCGCGAGCGCGACCGCGAGCGACCGTCCGAGTCGAATCTGGCGCATGGAGAAAGATTAATCTCGTACTAGTTCGTTCGTACGATGCGCGACGACCTGCGCGTGCTCACCATTGCCGCTCCACACCACAACCGGAGCGCAACGAACATGAAGCAGGGAACGCTGGGCCGAATCGGATGGCTGGTCGCCGCGTGGCTACCCGCACTGTTCCTGGCATTCGTATTCTCGATGCAGGGCACGGCAAAGTTCTCGGACACGAGCGGCTGGGCCTCGGCGTTCCGGCACTGGGGCTACCCGGTGTGGTTCCGCTGGACGGTGGGTGTGGTAGAGGTAGCCGCCGCCCTGCTGCTCGTGCTTGGCAGGCGAACCGCGCGGTACGGCGCGGTCCTCGTCATTCTCGTCATGGCAGGCGCCATGGCCACGCACGTAGTCCAGGACGGCGGCAGGCACATGACCAGCGAAGTCATGCCGATGACCCTCGCATCCATTGTGCTGCTGATCAGGTGGCGCATGAGCAAACGCGCCGCCGTGGATCAGGCCTGACGCGGAAGCTCCGTCAGCGGAAGCTCCGTCAACTCGCTATCGGCGATGTGCGCAATGACCTCGGCATCGCGCCACGCGGACTCCAGCACGGCAAGCTCACCGTGCATGGCCCTGCGCTCGGTCTCTTCGTGCACGGCCATCTCGAGCGCGAGTCGCTCGGTGGAGGAGAGTTTGAAGGCGCCGAGTCCGCGGTACTCGTTGAGAATCGACCGGAGTTTCCCGCCGCGCCATCCGTTGCGCCCCGAGGCCTCAGCGAGAAAGCCCTCGGCGTCACCGGCGCGCTCGATCTGCGTGACCGCGGACGAAATTCTCTTGTCGTCCGCGCCAAACCGGTTGGTGTTCGCGAGAATGACCGAAGTCGCCTGCATCGCCTCGGCGCCCGCGAACTCCCGCCATCCACCGTCGTGGTGCACAACCATCGAGGCGCCTGACGACCCGCCGCCGAAATGCATCTCGATATCGTCGAGGTGTTTCGCCCGGACGGTCAGCACGTGCTGTTTCTGGCGAAACCGCGCGATCACGCGGTGCTGATCGACGTATTCACGCGCGGCAATCACGCCGAGCACGGGAATGGAACCCAGCACCATGGAGATGCCGGGAAGCAGGAAGAGACTGAGCGGCCCGGCCAGCGTGGCCGCGGCGGCGAGGCTCGGCACGAGCGCACCTCCGGCAACGACGGCGCCGGCGGCACCCGCGGTCGCAACCACGTTGATGCGCCGCCGGCGCGCACGGAATTGGCGGCCGTAACGCCAGGCCGCGAATTCCGGACGAAGAGGGCTCCCAATTCGAACGAGCTCGAGCCCCGAGCTCAGCTTAGCGAGTCCGATATTATCGGTTGACACGCGAACGAACGTCGCCGCGAACGCGCGTTCACACTCTTCGATCGCTTCCCACCGTTCCTCGAGCGGCGTGAGGTTCCAGCGCCCGCACTGAGGACAGATCACCCAGAGTCTTCCGTGCGCGGCGTCGAACGCGAGGCGGCTTCCGACGGTGAAATGCTCGATCGATTCATTACGGCCCAGCGCGTGATTGCAAAACAAGCAAGTGGCGTACATGGGGCCGATCCGCAGCGGGATGCCTCTATTGATACCCGAACCGCTGGTTCCGGCAAGTGGTGTTCCATGGAACCGGCGAACTCATGGACCCCGCGTCGGGTACGACGTGAAAAGGGCTCGTTCGACTCTCGGAGCCTTCCCCCAAACTCGGTCGAACATCATGACTACACCCGTCAAACGTCGGTTTTCGGCACTCGTGGCAGTCGTCGTCGCCGGCTACATGGGCGCGACGATCGCCGTCGCGAGCGCGTCTCCGGTCATGTCCGCGCCGGTGTGCACGTTCACCATCGACGACCCGATCCCGATCGGTCCCGATCCGGTCACGGCAACCATGAGATTCACGGAAGCCGTCGGTGACTCGCTCACCGCAGCGTTTCCGGCGGAATCCCATGTCGAGCTCGTGAGCCTCAAGCGCACGCGGGCGGACAATGCGCTCACCGCTCAGCTCACAGTCACCACCAGGCAGGCCGTTGCCGGCCAATACGATGTGATGGTGACCGGGAACCACGGCCAGTGTGGTGGCAAAGTGTGGATTGGCCAGGGCGCGAAGCAGAAGAGTGCAACTGCGGCCGGACCGGCCCCCGCACAGTCACCGAATGGACCGCCCACGCTGAGCGCCAGCGCGTCGCCTTCAAAGGGCTCGTGTGCCGTGTTCAGTGATGACTCAATCCCCGCGGGCCAGACTCGCGCCGAAGTTCTGGCTCACTTCACCGAGCCACTGGGTGACCGGTACACGGCAAGTTTTCCGCCCGAAGCGAGGATCGAGGTGATCAGCGCCAAACATCAGGACGGCGATGAGCCGCGATCGATTCGCCTGGTCATGAATACGGCGACCGCCGTGACCGGCAAGTGGAAGCTCACCCTCGCGGGTGATATGGAGACGTGCACGGGGATGTTGTACGTGGGCAAGCGCAAGTAACGAACGTCAGATCGTGCGCTGGTTCTTCGCCGGCGCGCGCAGCTGTGCCTGTTTCCACGCGATCACCGCCCCAGCGATGATGCTGAACACGCACACGAGCACCGCGATTCGCCGCATAGTACCGGCGATCGCGGTGTCTCTTTTCAGGGCGCCCCAATGATCAAGGAGCATGTGCCAATCGTGGCCTTCTCCGCCGCTCTCTTCGCCGGTCTCGCCGCTCAGAAGCATGAGCTGTCCCGCGCGTGCGTCCGCGCAGTAGATCGCGACCGACAAGACGTTCAGCGACGACCACCACAGGCACAGCAGCGCCGCGTGAACATCACGATGCTTTCGTGATAGTGCGAAATAGCTCGTGAAAATGAGCGGAAAAACGACCTGAAACAGCGACCCGCCGAGGACCACCATGGTTGTGCCGAGGAACTGTATGCCAAAGGGCATGAACAGCATGTGGCCGAACTCGTGAACGGCGGTATCGATGTCGGAGAGGAGCGGGATCCAGCCGTACTCGCTGTGAAACGCGTGCCACGAGAGCGGCACGAGCAGCATCGTGAAGCCAAGCCGCACGTACCGGATGACCGGATCGTTATTCGCCCGCGCCTCGGCGTCGATGTCCGTCTGCGGCCGCGCGATCATTCCGACAATCGCGCGCGAATATGGCGCGCGCGGGCCTGAAGCGCTTTGCTCGGGCTCTTCTCGAACACGCGCAGGTGGCGAAGGACGACGGGCCTGAGCGCGGGGCGTCGTTCCGCGAGGTGCGCCAGACTGTCGAGCGCCCACGCGCGCACAAACGTTTGTGGAAACCGAACGTTCTCGATCAGGATCTCCTCGACGCGGCGCGATTGCGATGGTGTCCATTTGAATAACGGCAGCGCGCGGACGATCTGCAGCCGTACCTCCCACTTGTCGCTGTCGGCGAGCGGTCCGATGAACACACGCTTGTACGGCGACACCCAATCGGGGTGCTCGTGCGCGAGTTTCTCGAGGAGATCGATCGCCCGCTGAGAAACGAGCCAGTTGTCGTCCTTGGTCAGCTCGGCGAGATGCTCGATCAATGCCGGCTTCGCTTCGACCAGCGCGCGTACCTGGGCTGAGTCGGCTATTGACCGGCGGTCACCGCCAGTGAGCCATGTTCGTATGCGGTCAAATTCGGGATCCATGTGCGCGCGCAATCAAGGGAGTGTATCGATGAACGCAAAGAGCTCGCGAAGAACCTCAGCCTCGTTTGAACGAAAAACGTAGTGGTCGGAGTGCGGGATACGCACCATGCGCGCGCTGGGCGTTGCACGCTCGAACGCGGTAATCTGGGGCATGACTGCCGCGAGATAGGCCGAATCTGACTTGGCTAATGCGATTGAATCCTTTGCGAGCGCGGCGGACGGAGTTCGCGGTGCCGCGTAGATGGCGAGCACGGGGCCGTGAATCGCCGTGAACTTCTGCTCGCCGGCGAAGAGCGAGTCGGCGACAAAATCGCGCGCGAAAACCGGAGGTGTGACGTCGCGGTCCGGCCGCGCCGCCAGATCCCGCGCCCACATTCGCATATCGCGCTCCATGAGCGGGAGGCTCGTCGTCAGGAGGTCGCCGAGAATCGTTTCGAGCGCTCGGGGACTCAGCGCGGGCGACAGGCTCGCAAGCTTTCGCTGCACGTCGTACATGTTGATCAGCGTATTCTGCTGCGCCGAATCGTAGTACGCGTAGCCGTAGCCGGCGTCGAGGTACACAAGGCCGGCCACGCGGTCCGCGCGACGCGAGCCGATCGAGCTCAATTCCTCCCCCGCGATCGAGTGACCAACAAGTACCGGCTTCGCGAGGTGCAACGAGTCGAGAACGGCAAGGACATCGTTGGCCAGCCGATCCGCGGAGTAACCGGACATCGGCGCGCTTGACCGCCCGAATCCCCGACGAGTGATGCCAAATACGTGATAGCGGCCAATGAGCTTTCGAGCGAATGCATCGAACACGTGCGCGGTGTTGCCCGCGCCGGCGAGCAATACCACCGGCCTTCCCGTGCCGCCCCAGTCGAGCACTTCGAGCGAAACACCGGTGTCGACTGTGATCTGACGAATCATGTGCGATGACGAATCACCCCACGCGGTCTGCGCAGTTGCTCGCGTGAGGGCGAGCGGGTGGGCTGCGCCCTGCTGCGTCCACGTACCCGAGATCGTGTCACCGCGCGCGCTCATCGTGCCTTCGAACGTGCTGCGAAGCCGGCTGAACACGAGCCGTACCGCACGCGGCTCAACGGTGATCGTGTCAGCCGTGGACGGGCTCTGGAATCCCGACTGGTCGATACTGAAGAGAACGACCTTCACGCGACCGTTGTCACGCGCAACATCAAACACCAGTCGCAGCGGTCGCTGCGCGGTCGCGAGAGTCCCTTGCCACGTGCCAAAGGCACCTTGTGCTGCGACGGATCCTGGAAGGGCAGGAAACGCAATCAGAGCAAGGCCAAGCGAGGCGACGCGCTTCAGAATGAGAATTGGCATGCGCTACGATCGGCGTGCCGAGCATGGGTGGCAAGCGGTCCGGCGTTACGCCTTCATTAGGAGATGATTAGGGAGGCGCGCCGTAGCACCGCTTCGGTGGCGCTATCGCGCCCGGGCCGGGTACACTATTGGATCGTTGCTCGACCCATTGCGCCTCTCCGCATGTACGGCGACTCCTCCAAATCCGGTGTGCTCGCGTCCGCCTCATCGCGCTCTCGTCGCTGGTTCAGCGTGTTGGTATGGGTCGCTGCCGCATGCGCGGAGGGAACGCCGTCATCGCCGAGTGCAGGACTCCACGTTATTGGCGGGCAGGATCAGGAGGGAGAAGCGGGCGCTGCCTTGGGGGCGGCGGTGGTGGTCCGCGTAGCGAGCGCGCTGACGGCCCCGCTCGAGGGCGTGCGCATCGAGGCAACGACCCCCGCGGGCGGATCCGTCGTGCCGACGAACACAACGACGAACGCCGCTGGACAGGCGAGTTTCGCGTGGACGCTCGCGACGGCGACGGGCCCGCAGGCGCTGGTGATTGAGAACATGAATACGCATGAGCGGGTCACGATCAGTGCGACCGCAACGCCGCCGAAAGTAGCCACCGTGACGGTGACGCCGAGCGCGGCGGAGATAGTACGCGCGTACACGCAGACGCTGACGGCGACATTGCGTGATGCGCGCGGAACGGAGTTGACGGGTCACGCGATCACGTGGAGCTCGAGCGATCCGGCCATCGCGAGCGTCAATGCAACGACGGGCGTTGTCACTGCGTTCGCCGAGGGGAAAGTCGGCATCACGGCCACGAGCGAAGGGAAGTCGGGGACGGCGCAACTTACCGTCGTGCATGCGGTGCCGACGCAGCTGGCGCTTTCGATGCAGCCCGGCGGTGCGATCAAGGATCTTCCGCTGGCGACGCAGCCAGTGGTGGAAGTCCGCGACGTGAACGCTATGGTCGTTCAGGGGTTGGGCGCGCCGGTAACAGTGGCGCTCGCAAGTGGAAGCGGCATGTTGGGCGGCACGTTGACTGTCGCGGCTGTGGACGGCGTGGCGCGGTTTACTGATTTGAGCATTACGGGGACGGGCGGTCCGCACACACTGACTTTCAGTTCACCGGGTCTTCCGAGCGTCACATCCGGGACCTTCTTCGTCGGCGCCGTAGCCGTCACGACAAACACCCTCCCGAACGGCACGCGCGCCGTCGCGTATCCGTCGCAAACGCTCGTGGCGGCGGGCGGCACGGATCCCTACGTGTGGAGTCTCGCGGGGGGAGCACTGCCGCCGGGGCTCTCGCTGAGCGGCACCGGAGTCATCGCCGGGACGCCCACGCTCGTCGGTAAGTACGATTTCACCGCGCAGGCCGTGAGCGGGACA
>DASRAP010000259.1:0-19044 GCA_035638155.1 Gemmatimonadaceae bacterium
CCCAATCCCACGAAGCTCGCGGCCTGGCGAAATGTCTGCACCGATCTACGCACCGCGCTGACGAGTTGGCGGTCGATCAACGCTACAGACCTCGTGGCATTCAACGACATCCTGAAGAAGAACAACCTCACACCGATCGCGTCGGCGGCGCCCGTGTTGCCGTTGCCGGTGTGTGTGGTGGCACCGACCGGGCGAAGCTCGCAATGACGTGAAAGTCTATGTTCCTAGTCATCGTGAAGTTCAAAAGACGACGGCTCATGTTGCAGCACGGGTGCGCGTTCACTACTTGCCCAGGCGGTAATCCAGGATGCATCCGATGCAACGACAGCACTGTCCCGTGGCGTAACAGACAAACACCGAAAGATTGACTTTGCGACACAGAATCCCAGTTTAGACAAATTCCTCGGCCGTAGGGCCCGAGAATCAGCAGTCGATGCGTGGTTGGGAAGCGATGACGCGACCCCACGCCCTTTCAAATCGATAGGTCGTCCATCGGCAGCCATTGCTGCCGTGGACGTCTTCTTCTCGGCACTCATGCCATTAACATCGAATGTCCGTGCGCGAACTCTGGCGTGTGCGATGCTCGCCACAGTTCACAGTGGCGTTGCGCAGACTCCCACACTTGTTCCGGCCAAGCCTACTTGCCCGGCTTGCCGAATCGCGCTGCAGGAGTCGATAGCGCTCGGCGAAGCGGATGGTATCGGAATGCTCGAGGCGGACCGTAACATTGTCCAGCGCGACTCGCGCGGAAACTTCTACGTCAATGACGGCGTCGCACCATACTACTGGGTTTTCGATCAGCGCGGGCAGCCCCTGAAGCGAGTCGGGGGGCGCGGCAGCGGCCCGGGAGAATTCCAAAAAATAACGGCGCTTGCGATTGGAACGAACGACTCTGTGTACGCGTTCGACTTTCGCCTCAGCAGGATGAGCGTGCTCACCTCGCAAGGACAGTTTGTTCGGTCGGTGCCCACCGAATACCGGCCGGATCTGTTCGAACACGCAGTCCTCGGAAGCCGTGTTGTGCTCAATGCGAACATTCGGACTCCGGATCGCGTCGGCTTGCCCGTACATCTTCTCGATCGCAACGGCCGGATTCTTCGGTCGTTTGGGTCGGTCGAAGGTGACTATCGTCCAGATGTCGCGTATGCAGACCGGCGGGTTCTCGCAGCCGCGGGGCCAGATGCAGTATGGAGCGGACGTTCAAATCGATATCTAGTTGAACGCTGGGACACGGCGGGCCGACTTCTACAGTCATTGGAACGCGAACCCGAGTGGTTCCGCGAATACTGGAAGGACGACATTAGTGCTAACTCACCGCCAGCGCCTCACACCACTGCGTTGTTGCAGCACGGCGACACGCTGTGGGTCGTGCTGACAATAGCCGACCCGAACTGGAAAACGGTTGTTAAGTCAGCCTCGCCCGATGGCCGCTTCTTCAAGATTTCAGACGAGAATTCATATCGCGATGTGATGCTTGAAGCCATTGATGTGAGAAAGGGCCAATTGCTGCTGTCGACAAAACTGCCTCGTATTATTTGGGGCTTCCTCGGACCCGGTGTCGTGTACGGTCCGAAGTCTCGTGCTGACGGCAACCCGGCCGTTCAGGTGTGGGATCTCCGCGTTGTTCACCCATGAATTGGAGGAGGCGACAGATGAGGATGAGATTCATCGCAGTGACGCTTGCGTTCGGTGCGATCGCCAGCACGGGCTTCGTCCGCGGCAACGCCGCGTTCGCGCCTAAACACCAGTTCGCTGCGGACGTTGTGCACGCGAGCAACTTCGGAACGGATGACTGCACGTTGTGCGGCAACTGTCCGGCGGAAGGCTACCACGACATCGGTGGCAACGGCCCCGATCGCCAATACGCAGAACCGGCCGGACATACATGTTCATCGGAGTATGCAAGCGGCACGTGCCCGAACCGCCACCCTGAGTCTTCTCTGTGTAGCGGAGGTGGAGGCGTAGGAACTCTGTTCGTGGCGGCGGCAAGTCCTCAGGATCTCAAACGCCTTGAATCGTTGCGGCAATTTGTCACGTCCGAGACAGCGAACAGTCCCGCGGGAAAGCTGGCTATCGGCAGCAATCGAATCATGCTCAACGTCGCGCGCCACGCCGTCCAAGTCATTGATGGGTGCAGCGGACAGGTCGCGGTAAGCATTCCGGTGACGGATGCCCAGATCGAGGTGCTCACGCACTAGCGCTGCGCGAACTACTTCGTGGTCACGCCCGTTTCCCTCATGAGGGGGGAGCGGGCGTCTGCGAGGCCACCAAGATGTTAGTTGCGATCGTGAAGATGCAAAGCCATACAACAGCACAAAGTGAGCTACGATGATCGGCCCTACTGGCGGTTCAGCGTGAGCGCCGTTCCATCAGGCTGCCCGACGGTCATCGTCATCTTCCCACTGACCTCAGCAAACTCGAATCGCGCCGCGCCGAGGGCGAACTTGTTTCCGCCGAGCGGCACCATGACGTCGGGCATCGCACCCGCGCGGCGCGTATACCAGAGCTGACCGTCGCGCACTGACACCGTTCGGCCCCCGTCATACGTCCCCGCAAATTTCGCAAGCGTCGCAGCATCCACGCGAACGGCGCGTGAACGGGCTTCGGCTGTTTCGAGCAGCCTGTTCAGCTGCCCCGCGCGCGGCGAATCGCCGGCGTGCGCAATCACCTTCTTGAGCGCGGCCGCGTACGCAGCGTCGAGTGCGCGCTCAGGCGCGACGTCGATATCCGCCGGCACGCCAACACGCTCCCATTCCTTGCCTGTCACCGGATCGGATACGCGCGTGATCGACAGCGACACGGTGAAGCCGTTGCCAACCGGGAATCCATTCACCATGTGGCCCGCGCCCGCGGTACGCGATCCCACCGTCGTCGCGCGGTGCTGGTTGTGCAGCACGAACGTGAACTCCTCCGCGGCCGATGCCGTGCCCTGGCTCGTGAGAATGTAGAGCGGCACATCGGTGCGCCGCGGACCTGGTACGTTCTCGAAACTCGTTCGCTGCTGCGGGTCGGGCGACCGCCGCGTGCGCACCATGATCGTCGGCATGGCCTTGGCATCAAGGAAATGGCTGAAGATGAAATGGCTCATCTCGCTCGCGCCGCCGCCGTTTCGGCGAAGATCGATGATCAGCGCATCGGTCCGCGAGAGAAAACGCAGCGCATCAACCACCGCGTCCTGATACTGACCGCCCACGAATCCCGTGATTTCGAGATAGCCGATGTTTCCATCGAGCACTTCGGCTTTGCCCATCCCGAAATTCCGCATGCGTTGCTCGTCGGGAAGTCGCGCCGGCGCTGTCGGCGATACGGTGCCGGGCGGCGTATAGCTCAGACTGAGATGAAGATCGCCGTTCACTGAACGCAGGTCCCTCGTCACGACGTCGGCGAGCTGCGCGGGATTCGTGATCGCGTCGTACGCGTGCGCGCTCACGCGAGCGCGGAGCGCCTTCGCGATAAGGTTCGCCGTGTCCGCGTCGACGTAGTAGCGCGTGACGGATGCTATCACGCTATCCATGACACTCGTTCTAACTACCGGTGTCAGCGACGGTTGTGCCGTCGCCGAAACGGCAAAGAAAAGCGCCGCCGCCATCACGGCCATCGCGTTGCGTGAGAGTCCCGGCATAGCGTGCTCAGCAGAAAACGTGAAGCCGGAAAGCTATTGCCGGCCCGTCGCGCCGGACGTCAGAAGTTGATCAGTCGTCTGGCAGCGCGGACCGGCCGAAGTTCGCGGGTTGCGTTACGGCGCCAGCTGCGCGCAGGTTATTCAATCGGCTGAGCGCGCCCAATGATGATTCCGCCGCCTAAGCGGACAGGAGTTGATTTGAAAGTCCCACTCATCCCGCGGCCGACTGTACTGGCCGCCTTTTTGCTCGTGGCTCCCTGGTTGCCGGGCCTCGGTGCGCAGACAGTACTCCCTGCGCAACCGCCATGTGCAACCTGCGCCGTTCGCTTGATCAGGGTCGCGACGCTCGGCGCCGAGCTCGATGGCCGACTGAAACGAGAGCCGCTGTGGATGGCGCGTGACAGGCGGGGACGCTACTTCGTTACGTACACGAGCAAGCCGGATCTCGCATCAGCGTTCGATTCAACTGGCCGGTTTCTTCAGGAGATCGGCCGAAAGGGAAGCGGGCCGGCCGAGTTCGTGTATCCGATGACGGTGAATGTCGACACGCACGATCGGCTGATCCTTTGGGACGTCGAGGGGATGCGCGAGTCGGTCTTTGATCAGGACCTGCATTTCACTCGGAGCTACATCCAGCGCAGCGCAACGTTGTTCGCCCTCCCGGACGGACGACACATCGCGAGCTTCTCCGCCCTCGATGCGTCCGACAAACCGGCGCCACTCTCGGTCTTTGATTCGGTCGGAGCTCGCGTTCGAAGTTTCGGCGCGAGCAACGTGGTACCGCCGGACGGCGACGCCTGGCGAGGAAACCGCGTGGTCGGCCCGGGGGCAAATGGAACCGTGTGGGTCTCGCGAACGGACATGTATCGGCTCGAGCGGTGGGACACAAGCGGACGTCTGCTCCAGACGTTCGTGCGCGCCGCGGCGTGGTTTCCGCTGATTGCGCGCCGTGCGAACTGGGTCACCGGTGACGAACCCACGCCTATCGTGCGCGCGATTCGTGAAGACCGCTCCGGCCACCTGATGCTTCTCGTGTCAGTCGCGGCCCCGGACTGGAGAAGCGCCCTGGGCAAGCCACGCCTGGCGCCGGGGAAACCAGCCGCATATCCGGAACGCATCGATGCACGCGTGTTCGATACGATGCTCGATGTTATCGACACCAAAACGGGGAAGCTTGTCAGCTCGCAGCGCCTGCGCGGACTGTACAAGTTCTTTCTCGCCGATGATCTCGTCGCAAGCTACCGGCAGGACAATGACGGGAACCCCTTCATCGATGTGTGGCGAGTTGTTCCAGGTACGCCGCTCAGCGCGCCGGTTCCGGCCCCATCTTCAGTAACTCCCGGATCTGGCGCACGCCGTAATTGACCTTGTTCTCGAACGCTTCCTTCCCGAGCTGTTTTGTCGACTTCCGCGCGTCACCACTGATCCCGTTGTTCACGCGCGGTCCGGTTGACGCTGCGCCGCGCGGAAGCGTATCGCCCACCGCTGTCGGGATGAGCGCACCGCGCGTCCACTCCTCGCCGCCCAGGTACCACATCTCCGATGTGTCCGGAATGCCGGCGTGCGAGCTCACCGGCAGCCCCTTGGACGCGAGATACTTGTCGAAGTCACCCTGCGCTTTCGCGTAGACCTCGTCGCAGAAGTAGACGTGAATGCCCTGCGGCGCATAGATGGAATCGAGTTTCAGCGCGACTGAGCGATACGCGTTCGGCTGGCCACCGCCGTGATCGCCCATGAGAATCACGTTCTTGAATCCGGTCTTGATCGCCTCGGTCGCGAGCCGTTCAAGAATGGTCGACAGAATCTCGGGCGTGAGACCGATGGTACCGGGCAGCGTCGCACTCGCGTTGTTCGGCGTGTACGCGAGCACCGGCATTGCAATGGCATTCCCGAGCCGCAGCGCGATCGCGCGAACGGTCTCGCGTGCCATGAGCGTGTGGCCCCCGTTCACGTTCTGCGGTCCGCGTTGCTCCGTGCCGCCCGTGTAGAAGAGCGCGGTCGTCTTGCCCGCCTCCATTGCGGTTTTGACCTCGGGCCACGTCATCATCTCGAACTCGACGTTCGGCTCCTTCGGATCGCGCTTGTACGTCTGCGCGGAAGCAGCGGGCGCCTGGAGAGCCAGAAGGGCGGCAACGAGAAGCGATGTACGAATGAACATGAGCCGGCTCGGCATGGGGAACAGAACAAATACCGCCCGTGCCGCCCGACGGCCAGCTTCCGCCGCTCCCGCTGCCCCTTACGCCTGATTGTCCATCGTGCGCACCACCCGCCACGTGCCTCCCTCGTTGCGCCAGATCTCCAGGTAGCGGCGCGCGATCGTCGTCGCCTCGCCGCCCGCGCGCGGCCTCAGCACCACCGTGAACGCCCCGCGCGCATACGCGAGATCGCCGCTCACGCAGAGCTCGTCGACCGTGGCAGCGATATCGGTCTCGTAGTGCGCCATGACATGACGCAGCCGCTCGGCGGTTTCCGGTTTGTTCTCCGGAGGCGCGCCGGCGCGCGTCTTGATGAGCTCGTCGCTGTAGGTATCCAGCAGATCGCCCAACCGTCCCGCGCGATACGCGCTGGCGAACGATGCGATCGTGGCGCGAATGGACTCTTCCGCAGTCATTTCATCCGCCGTTGATCGGGCGTCGCAATGAACATCACGAGCGACAGCGCCTGCTTGCGGTCCTCGTTGAGATACGAGTGGTCGTGTGCCGCGTCGAACGTCACGCTCCCGCCGCTCGGCACCTTCCTCGGCTCACCCGACACGACCAGCGTCAGCGTCCCCTTCGTGACGTAGATGAACTCCTGAGTGCCCGCCGGATGCGCCGCGCTGGTGTAGCCGTCGTTGGGCGCGATCGTCCACGCCCAGCTCTCGAGGTGCGACCCGCGGTCGGCGCCGCCGAGCAGTGTGCCGGTGCTCCCTCGCTTCCCGCGCCAGAGTATCTGATGGTCTCCGGGCGCGACCACCTGCACCCGCGGTGGCTGTCCCTCCTCGACGAGCCGCGCGACGTTCGTGCCGAGCGCGTCGGCGATTCGCACGAGCGTGCCAACGCTCGGATTGACCGAGCCCTGCTCGATCTTGAGCAGCATGCCGCGGCTCACACCCGCGCGCTCCGAGAGCGTGTCGAACGACCATCCCCACTCGGTACGAATGCGTTTGATGTTGCGCGCGATGACCGCGGAGAGACCAGGAGATGTGCCCATGCGTTGACCGGTGCCGGTAGACCAATATAATATGCCAGTAGTACAATATGATGTACTACCTGCCACAGCAACCCCGGTCCCGGCGGCCGCGCGTTCCGCGATGATCCTCGAAGTCCGCCACCTGCGCATGGTCGTCGCGATCGCGGAGAGCGGCACCGTTTCGCGGGCCGCGCAGCAGATGTTCGTCACGCAGGCCGCGATCAGCCGCCAGCTCCTCGGCCTCGAACGGCGCATCGGTCGCGCGCTCTTTCACCGCACGCGGCGCGGCATGGTGCCCACCGACGCAGGCGCATCCCTGCTCGACGCCGCACGGGCGGTTCTCCCGCATCTCGCACGCGCGGAAACCGCGCTCGTGGTCAGGAATCAGCCCAGCCGGCGCATGCGTGTGGGCACGCCGCATCCGCTCGCCATGGCGTGGATGCCGCAGGCGCTCTCCGCGTGCAGGGCGCATCTCGCGCACGTGGATGTGCAGCTCGTGCCGGATATCATCGTGAATCCCCTCGCCGCCCTGCGTGACCGGAGCCTTGATGTCGCCGTACTGATCGAGCATCCGCACGACCTGCGACTGGAAGCACACACGCTGTTCGAAGAAGAGCTGGTTGCCCTGGTCAGCGCATCGCACCCCCTCGCTGAAAAAACGAGTGTGAGTCGCGAAGACATCGCGGTGGAGACGCTCGTCCTGCACGAGCATGACGCCTGTGCATCCGGCGCGCTGCCCGCGCTGCTCACCGAGCGCGGCATGATCGCGAAGCGCGTCATCAATGTTGCGTTACCCGCTGCACTCCGTGCGATCGTGCGCGCCGAAGACGCGATCGGGATTGCCCCCAGGTGGCAGGCCGCGGATCTCGCTGCGGATCTCCGCGTGCTGCGCGTGACGTCGGGCGGACTCTCGAGAACATGGTACGCGATCGCGCGCCGGGGCGCGGTACCGCGCGCGCACCTCTCTCACTTTGCATCGGCAGTGGCGCGGATCGTTCTCCGCGCGGATCTCAGCGATCGTTGATCGGTCCGCCAACGCGGTACCGCGCAACACTCGGGGTGCCATCGGCGTCGAACTCGATCACCCACAGCGTGGTCCGCGTGGCCCGCGCGAGCATGCTCCTCGCCTTGAGCGTCACGTCGCCGATCACGTTGCCGCGCGCATCGAGGGCGCGCACCCGCTCGCCGGGACCGGTCTCGCGCATCACGAGCCATGTGGTGTCGTCGTCGCCAGCGACGATGTCCTTCACGGGCGCGTAGTACTCGGGCATCTTCTCCTTCGCGAGCTTGGCAAGCTCTTCGCCCGGGAAGCGGCCTTCGGGTGTGTTCACTTTGCCGCGTTCGATCATCCTGTTCAGCACACTGTCTTTCGCGGCTTGCGGAATGCGAACGCCCTGAAACGCGTAGGTCTTCGAGAACACCGTGTCGGCGGTCGATCGAACGACGGTGACGTTGTACGAACCATTCGCGCCGGCCATGGTCGTCGTCGACAGCATTGCGATGCGGGTGCCATCGCCTGACACAGAATGCTGAGGCGCGCCAAAGAATGGTATGTCCGCACTGGCGTGCTGACCGTTCGTCCTCACGTCGACGCGGCCATTGGATCGAGGCAGTTTCGCCACTTCGCGAACGATGTCTCCCGACCGCGTCACAACGATGTACCGCTGATCGTCGTACGCCGCGCCGAACGACCAGGGTGCGAGCATTGTACCATCAGGGTACACGCGCTCAATGTGCGCTGCGGCAAGCGAAACGTGTTTGACGCCTGACGCCGTGGGCGTGGGGTCGTACGGCGTGCCTGTGGCAATCGACGGTGCGCGTACCAACTTCCGATCAGGCGAGATGTACGTAACGCGCCGGCCGTTGTTGAAGTCGAACACCCACAGCGTGTCGCCAACCCAACCCATGTCACCAGTCAGGATGTTGAACTCACCGGGGCCGGCGCCCTTTCGGCCGAACGTGCCCAGTTTGTGGCCGCGATCATCGTAGAACGCGATCGTGCCGTCGGAGTTCTGCGGAATCGCGATGCGGCCGTCGCGTCCCACGACGAGCGTGTAAAAGCCGACCAGCGACTCGGCGGCGCCGTCTATACGCATCTCCTCCGTCGCGCGGAGCTTGCTGACGGTCTGCGCCTGCGACACACCCGCAATGAGAGCAAGCGCGACGGTCGCGAGAACGGAGCGAAGGCGGGGCATATCGTGTCTCCCTGACAAGGCACAAAGAATGCGCGCGCTCAACTCAGCCCGCAACGTTGGCGGTAGTGGATGCGATGGGGGAGTGCGGCGAAGAAGAAGCTTGAGCGCCGAGCTTGCGGCCGGGCCGCATTCATCGTACTTCAGACCCTCACTCACGCCAGAAACTCCGCAATGCTCAACCAGTCCCCAGCCGCCGGCTCCTCCTCGCCCACGCCCACGTCACTCGAGCCGGCCGGGGCGGTGCTCATCACCGAGCGTGACTTCAGCTGCATCTCCGGTGCGGGATGCGCGCCGGGATGGAACTACAGCCCCGACCCGAGCCTTGCGACCCCCGCCGTCGTGATGCTGGACCCCACCGCACCGCGCAGCCCGGTGAACATCACGCAAATCAATTTCCCCGCGGGATTCGCGAGCGGCTCCGCTCCCGCCACGTTCGAATACCCGTTCAGGCCCGTGCGCACGCTCTACACATGCATGTGGATCAAGTTCTCAGCCCAATGGATGGGGGCGCCGACGGGTGCGAACAGGATCGCGCACTATTACATCGGCGGCGGGAATCGCCTAACACTGAACGCGAACGGTGCGGGCGCTGCGCAGCTTGTTCCGACTGTCGCGCTTCTGGGTCTCGCCGCGCGATACGACCCCGGCAACGGATCGTCATCGACGAACGTTGATCTCGCCCCCAACCTCGTGCCGTCCGCACCGCTTCAGCGCGATCTCTGGCACAAGTTCGAAACGCTCTTCGTCGGGAACACGCCGAGCGTGGCGGATGGCAGCGTCACAGTGGCGCTCAATGGCACGAACATCATCGCCTACAACGGCATCACCTTTGTTGGTGCTGGAACGCCGGGCAGCTGGGATGATTTTCAGTGGGGTCCATTATGGGGCGGGTTCGGCGGTATCGTCGCCAACCCCATGTGGATTGCGGTCGATCACATCCGCCTGAGCGGGTTGTAGAAGAGAATTGCTATCTCCTACCGAGCCACCCCGCTTTCCATCCGCTTGATCAAGGCCGGCAGATTCTGGATCACTACCAGATACGACGCCGGACTCCGCCGCACTGCTACGAACGACTTCCCGTCCGCTGACACGTCGAAGTTCGCGTGCTGCGCGGAGATGTCGAGCCCCGCGGCGCTGAAGAGCCGCGTGCGCTTGCTCACGCGCGGCGCAGGATCGAATTCCATCGCCGCCGCGTTGATCTCCGGTTTCGTGCCGTTGAGCCCGCGGTAGAAGAGTTCGCGCCCGTCGCGGCTCCACACGGGTTCCGCACCGCCGCCGACCGACACCGCCACGCTCGCCCCGTCGCGCGTTGCCGGACGCACATACACCTCGACCACGCCTGACTGGTCTGACGTGTACGCCAGCCATTTGCCATCGCGCGATATCGTCGGCGCCGACTCTGCGTATGGCGTCGCGATGAATTTCTCCACGGGCTTCGCGTCGCCCGTGCTGGCGGTCAGGATATCCGTGCTCGTTGTCGCGTCGGCGGACGCACCGACCGAGAGCAGCGTCGTGCCGTCGATCATCCAGGTGCCCGTGTAGCCGAACTCCGGCAGCGACCGCAACGAATCCGGCTTCTCGCGCCCCGGATGTGCCAGATAGAGTCCGAACTTCCCGCTGCGGAGCGACGTGTACGCAATCGCCGTCCCGTCGCGCGTCCACACCGGATCGTGTCCGTCGCCGTCGAACGTCACGCGCGTGGTTTGGCCTTGCGTCAGATCGTAAATCCAGACGTCGCGGTTGTCGGCGCCGGCATCATCGTACGCGATCCTGTTTCCGTCGAGCGAGAAGCGTGGACTGTGCACGTTCCGCTTTGTCAACAACGCACGTTCACCACCCGAGCGGTCGAGCAGGATCAGTTCGCCGCCCAGCGTGGGCAGATACACGAGGTTCCCGTTGAGCGACACCGCGAACTGCGACAGTGAGCCGCCGCTCTGCGCGACATCGGTCGCGATGACGACGGCGTCGCCGCTCGTTTTCCGCGTGCCGGGGTCGAACGCAATCGCATGCAGCCCGTTGTCCTGCGTAGCGTACACGAGATAACCCGGCACATATCGCACTTCGACGATCGGGCGGTCGATCACCACCGTCGTCGCGCCGGTCGCGAGATCCATCACCGCCGGCCTTCCCGTGAGGGTCGACGACTTTCCGGCGACGACGAGTGCCGTGCGGCCGCCGGGCAGGATTTGCTGCATGAATGACGCGATGCCGTTCGCGTCGGGGGGAAACGCCAGCTCGTCTTTCCCGCCGGGGCGCAGCCGATGGACGCCGCCGTTGCGCGACACGCTCCACCACGCAGTGCCGTCGGCGCCGAACACCACGTTGCTTCCCGCGGGAATCTCGGGAATGGGCGTCCACGTACCGCCCGTGACCGCGATGCGCTGCATGACCGGCGACCCGCGCGGCGAATACACGAACTTGCCGTCGGGAGAAAAGCGCAGGTTGCGCGCGTTCAACGCACCCGGAATCGGCGCCGATGCCGCGCCGTCGAGGCGTCTCAAATAGATGTTGTCGCCGGTCGCGGTCGTCGCGACGTACGCGATGGTTTCACCATCGGGGGAGATGTCGATGCCGCGGCTCGTTCCGTAGATCGCGAGCTGCTCGCTCGGGCTGAAGAGCGCGAGGCGCGACGGAGCCGCGACGCCACGCGCCTGTGATTCGTTCGCCAGCCCGCGCCCAGCGAGCACTCCCCCGGCCGCGATGACAATTGCTGCGCCACCGAGCACGACGGGCCTCGCTGTCCGCGGTGATCCGCGGCGCACGCCGGCTCTCGATCGCACGGTGGTCCGCCGCGGCGCTGCGTCCGTGGCAGAGAGCGCGTCCGCGAATTGCGCAGCCGTCGCCCACCGGTCCGCCGGCAGTTTCTCGAGCGCCGTCGCGACGGCGTCCTCGAGCGCGGGCGGCACACTTCGTCGCAGCTCACTCAACACGCGCGGTGTATCCGTCATCACCTTCGCAACGATCGCCTGCGCGGTCGGCCCCGTGAACGGCGGCTCGCCGACCAGCATTTCGTACAGCACGCATCCGAGCGCGTACACGTCGGTCCGCGCGTCGAGCGTACGCTCGCCCATCGCCTGTTCGGGACTCATGTACGTCGGCGTGCCGAGCGACATGCCGGTTTCGGTCATGCGTGATCCGCCGGCACTGCTTGCTGCCAGCGCGATCCCGAAATCAGTGACGAGCGCCTGCCCGTCGTGCAGGAGAATGTTCTCCGGCTTGATGTCGCGGTGAATGACGCCGTGCCGATGCGCGTAGTCGAGCGCGCTCGCGACCTCGCGTGCGATGCGTGTCGCATCATCGATCGGGAGCTGCTTCTCGCGAGTCAGCCGGTCGCGGAGTGACTCACCTTCGACGAACGGCATCACGTAAAACACGGTGCCGTTCACCTGTCCCGAATCGAACAGCGCAAGTATGTGCGGGTGCTGCAGGTTCGCCGTGGTCCTGATCTCGGCCAGGAAACGCTCGGCGCCGATCACGGCGGCGAGCTCAGGGCGCATGACCTTGAGCGCGACGTTCCTGTCGTGGCGGAGGTCGTGCGCGAGATAAACGACCGCCATCCCGCCTGCGCCGAGCTCCCGCTCGATCGTGTAGCGATCCGCGAGGGCAGCGTTCAGAGCGTCGACTTGGTGGGCCATGCCGCTGAGAACGTACCACCCGCCGAACCGCCGGGGGAGGTGGTCAATGCTGGTGTACGCGGGCGCGACCCGGCGAAATCATTTCAGCGCAGATCGCGCGGCGTCATTGCGCAGCGAAATCCGGTGAATTGAAGCTCCGCACGCGCGGGCGCTGGGCGGCTGTACCCGCGATACCACGTTGTTGCTATCGCCGTTGGCGAATTGAACGCACCGCCACGAATCACGCGAAAGGTTCGTAGCGAATCCGCGAACGGACGCGTCCCGGGGTAGGCAGACATGGGCGACGCCGTCCATTCCCACACGTTGCCGATCAGATCGACGATACCTTCGGGCGTTGCGCCGCCGGAGAAGAGACCAACCCGTGCGGGCTTCCTGTACCCCGCAACAGCAGTATTCGCTGCCGACGCAACGAACTGTGCGCCCCAGGGATACTGGCGCGCGTGCGCACCACGTGCGGCAGCTTCCCATTGCTCCTCAGTCGGTAAAGCGCCGCTTTGGCCGTGTCTCCACTTGCAGAACGCCATCGCCTCTTCCCACCACACACCCGTCACTGGAACCAAACTGTCGGGCATGACGCTCCACGGTTTCTCAGCGCCTGTCGCGCTCACGAATCGGGCGTAGTCTCCAACCGCGACTTCGTGCTTGTCGATGCCGAACGTTTCGAGCGACACGGTATGCACTGGGGCCGCGTTTCCCGTATCAGTCCCAACGCGAAACGATCCGGAATCAACCATGACCATCTCAGAGTCGACGGCTGGCGCTATTGGCGGGGGCGCTGTTCCCCAGCGCGCGGAGCTCGCGATCAGACCGCCGACTGCTACAATTGCGATTCCCAGCCCGATCAACAATCCCACGCGCTTTTTCGCCGTGGCGGCCGGAACGGCAACCGTGGCTTCGGAGCTCGCGGTTGTCGCGCGCGCGAGCAGTTCAACGATCTCATCGGCCTTCTGGAACCGATCCTTTGGATCGGTCGCGAGGCAACGGTCGATCACACTCGCGAGCGGCGCTGGAACATTGGGGCGAAGATTCTGCACGGGCTCTGGAGGGCCCTGCAGACGGCGCATCACCACGGCGACGGGGGTCGGCCCGTCGAAGGGCCGGCGTCCCGCAACCATTTCGTACGCCATGACTCCGAGTGCGTAGATGTCGGCGCGATGGTCGGTGGGTTCTCCGGTGACTTGTTCCGGCGCCATGTAAGCGGGAGTGCCAATCAACATGCCCGTCGACGTCAGCGACGCGGCCGTCGCCGTGCGCGCAATGCCGAAGTCCGTAACGAGGCATCGGCCGCTATCGGAGTCGACGAGCACGTTGTGCGGCTTGATGTCACGGTGAATCACGCCGCGCCTGTGTGCATACGCGAGCGCACTCGCCACCTCGCTGAGTGCACGCGCAATCACGGCAAACGGCATCGGTGTGGCGGCATCCGACAGTCGATCGTTCAGCGACCCTCCGTCGACAAATCCCATCGCGAGGAACAACAGTCCGTCGTTGTCACCGAGAAAATGCAGCGGAACGATGTTGGGATGCGACAACTGTGCGACCGTCTCCGCTTCGCGGCGGAATCGTTCGAGCGCGACCGCCGACGAGATCATCTCAGGCGAAAGAACCTTGACTGCGAGCAGCCGCTTGAGGGTCGTGTCGCGCACGAGGTACACCACGGCAAAACCGCCGGCACCCAGCTCGCGCTCGATTACGTACAAGTCGCCAAGCGCCGCCTGCAGGCGGTCGCGAACCGCGGTCATCGGTACTCGATCGGGACAGTACGGCGAGTGCAAAGCCCTTCGGTCACGGCGATGCATGGCGTCGCGCTGAACACCGCATTGGCAGGACGCAGTCGCTGAATGGCCGCGACGAACGGTCCGTGCACGACCATGCGAAATCCGCTCACGGTCGATGTTACCGCAGGGCTCACCTCGGGCACGGCCGGAATTCGCGGATACATGTATGCACTCCGGTCCCGCGATGCTGCGATGAACGCCGAGACGGGACCGCGGATTGTGGAATCGTTTGCCGCGCGGCTGGCGCTGATATACACGACAAACGATGTCGTGTCGGCCCCCGAAACGGCACGCATTTCCGTTTCCACGTCCCACGATTGCGCAAATCCCGCTGACGAGAGCAGCAGCGGCCCTGGCTCCGTGAGGGTAAAGGAAACCGTGACCGAGTCTCCCTCGACACGAACTCCCGCCGGCGTAAAACGTGATGCAACCGCGAGCTCACGGCTCTTCCGCGTAAACCAATCGACGTCGCGAAGCCGCGACCGCCGCGCCGTATCCGCATACCACGCGATGCGCGCCGCCGTATACGCGAGAACGCTCTTGCCAGCCCGTTGCAATGAGTCGGCGACAGGCAGAAGCGCTTCGGCAATCGCGGATCGCGTTCCGGCCGAAGAGTCGATGACGATCGTTCGCGCATACGACTCCGCGCACGGCGCGAGCGATGAATACGCCGAGACATCCGTGAAGTGAATGGCGGCCGTGTCCATCACTTCATGCATCAGGGCGGGAGGGGCCCGGCGCAGGTCGGACAGAATGCTGAAACAGCCCGTCGATCCGCCCGCGGCAACAGAATCGGCGACGAGCGCGAGGAAGGAAAACTGTTTCGAAAGAAACAATCGAACGGGTCCGTGTATGCCGGACACGATCGACGGTCGCGCTTGCGCGTCCGAGTAACCGGCGCCGCGCGCCGCGCGATACGCGTTCAGCATGTCGCCGGCCTTACGGAGCGAATCTGCAACGGTAAGCAACGCTCGAGATGCGGCGGGGCGATCGCGGTCGTCACCGACGAAACCGCCGGTTGCAAGATCGAGCGCGCATGGCGCCAAAGACGGGACGGCGATCAGCTCGGCAAAGTGCAGTGACCCCGTATCGACAGCTGCGCGCAGTACATCGAGGTCGGTAAAGGAGAGCTCGTTGGCAATCACGCGGCACCACGCCGTTGGCCCTGTGCTCTGTGCGTTGATCTCGTCGGCAGCCTTTGCAACGATGGAGTACCGTTTTGCGAGCAACTGCGCGGCAACGCCGTACGCGCGCGTGCGGTCAATCGTTCTGTCAAACGAACGCGAGAACAATCTTCCCGCGGCCTGCAACGAGTCGGCGAGGGCGTTGGCCTGAGTGTACTGCCGTGCGCGAACAAGCAGCGCCATGCGCCGTCCGGGAAGGAACTCGAAGGACGATTGTACGCCGAGCGACTCGGCAATCGCCACTTCGCGGAGTGCACGCGAATAATTCTTTTGTAGCTCCGTAATTCGGGAAGCCCAGATATGTGCGTCAGCGTCACCGGGTCCTGCGGCGAGCCATCGTTCCACCCATCGCATGGCGACGTCGGCGGCGACCAGTCGGAGGCTATCGCGACTCTTGATCGGCATGCGGTAGTACTCCGCATCGGCGATCTGAACAATCGTGTCACGGAGGACGGAGTTGAAAAAAACGTCGGGGCTCCGCAGATACGAAAAGATCGGGCCTTCCTGAAAAAAACCCGGCAGACCGCGATGCCATAGCCCTCCAGCCGATCCGTACGCAAACGCGAAGACGGCGTATATATGCCGACGACCTGGGTCGCGTTCGAGTACTTCGCGCACCCGCTGCATTGACCTGTTCCAGGATCCGCGATGCCTTGGCGACGCCTTGTTCGTGTCGAGTATTGGATCGAACAACTCGATCATCGCGGCTTGCTCCCGTGCGTCGAGATCATCCGGATCGGTCGCGATGAGCGAATCGCTGATGCTGAGCGCTCGTGTCACCTGGCCCTGAAAAAACAGACTCAGCGCCCTCACGAGTTGGCCTTGGCGAGGCGGGAGACGCGACGAGTATTGCGCCGCGCGTGCGCTCGCTGCGTACGCGGGGCTCTGCAGATCCATGACAATGCTGCTGTTGCCCGCGAACGCAACGAACGCCAGCCTCGCCCAGGCAAGCGCAAACATCGAATCGCGTTGAACCGCTTCGCTGAACGCGGCTTGGGCATCGCGAAAAGCCGAGCGTTGCGTGAGGTCGACGCCGCGCACGTACGCGCGGTACGCGTCCACCGATTTCGTTGTCAGCGCGGCAATATCGGTTTTCGCTCCACGAACCCCGAGTGGTTCAACGAGACTCACGGTGAGTCGGTCGAACGCCGGTCGTATGTCCGCATCAATGGCGACATCCGCGTCGCCGTGCGCGACGGTTCGCGAGGTCGTAGCGTCAACAGCCTGGAGCGAAACACGCAATCGCCCGCCGGTCGCGATAACGTTGCCGGTGACAACGGTCCAGCCGCCGGTATCCTCGACCAGACGCCGGGTTTGCACCGCGTCCGGAATGGAATCCGCCGACACACCGATTCGACGCCGTGCAGCAGTGAGCTGTTGCTCCGGAACAACGTAGATGTCCGCATACTGCGACAACGCGTCTTCGAGCATCAGCGGTGCGCCCTTTACCAACCATTCCTGCGGTGCTGCGCGCGACACGTTTCTGAACGGCAGCAGCAGAAAACGTCGCGCTCTGGCCTCCGGCCCCGGAACGGCCCGTGCCGTCGCGACGCGAGCGCTCGCGCACGGGGGCGGAGTGCCATCAATGCACTGCGCACCAGCCGTTGCTGCGGTCATCGCCAGGGCGCATGCGACGGCGTTCAGGGGGCGTTTCACGCTCTATAATAGACGTGTCTCCGAGGGCCCCGGCAAGCGCAAAATGTCCGCGTTCAGCGATCAACGCGCGCGGTTACGAGCTGGCCACCGCCGGATCCGTTCGCGTGTATGCCTTGAGCACCCGCCAGAGTCCCACGCCGCTTGCCACGAACACCACGAGCCAGAGCGCAAACTGCGGCATGCGGCCGTACAGGAAGCTCCCTGCGCCAAAGAGCGCGGAGTACACGAACGCGCAGCCCAGCGTCCATCCGGCCAGCGCCTGCGACAACGAATCCGGCGCCGCGGCCACGCCGGTTTCACGGCGCACTTCCGCCCATCCCGGACCAGCTGGACGCACGAGCGCGTAGAACTTCGCGAGCGTCGCCTTGTCGGTCGGCTGCGCGATCATCGTGGCGGCGACCCAGACGATGGTGGTCACGGCGACAGTCACGAGGAGCGACGCCTCGCTGGAAATCTGCGCGCCGTTCTTGCGTGCGATGAAGAATCCGACCGCCACCAGGAACGAGCTGATCATCGCTGCGATCTCGCTCCACGCGCTGATCCGCCACCAGAACCACCGCAGCAGATAAATGAGGCCGGTCCCCGCGCCGATCGAAAGAATGAGATCAAACGCCGCCTTCGCGGTGCCGAGCGCGTATGTCATCCCCGCCGCGGCGATCATGAGGAGCGCGGTGGTGAGCCGCCCCATGAACACGTAATGCCGCTCCGACTCGCCGCGTTTCAGGAACCGCCGGTAGAAATCGTGAACGAGATACGACGTGCCCCAGTTGAGATGCGTCTCGATCGTCGACCGGTACGCCGCGAGCGTTCCCGCAACGACCAGTCCGAGAAAACCCGCCGGGAGAAAGCGCATCATCGCCGGGTACGCCATGTCGTGACCAATCAGCGACGGGTTCACGTACGGAAACGTTTTCGCGATGTCCGACAGGTTCGGATAGATGATGATCGAGCAAAGCGCCGTGATGATCCACGGCCACGGCCTGAGCGCGTAGTGCATCACGTTGAAGAGTAGCGTGCCGGTCACGGCATCCTTCTCGCTTCGGCTCGCCAGCATTCGCTGCGCGATGTAGCTCCCGCCCCCGGGTTCCGCGCCGGGATACCACACGCTCCACCACTGAATGGTGAGGGGTATGACGAACACCGACGCCGCCACTGCCCAGTTACCGAAGTCAGGGAGTAATGCGATTGAACGGGCCGGCACCTTGGACAGGAGTCCGCTCAGTCCGCCGACTTCCGGTTGCTGGAGCGCGAAGTACGCGACGGCGAACGTGCCCGTCATGGTGATCGAGAACTGGATCGAGTCGGTGACGAGCACACCCCAGAGGCCCGACACCGACGCAAAAAAGATCGTCATGATGCCGCACACGATGAGCGTGCGCTCCATCGGCCAGCCGAGCACGACGTTCCCGATCTTGGCCGCGGCGAGATTCACCGTCGCCATGATCACGCAATTGAAGAAGAGCCCGAGGTACACCGCGCGAAACCCGCGCAGAAACGTCGCCGCCTTTCCCGAATAGCGGATCTCGTAGAACTCGAGATCCGTGAGCACGTGCGACCTGCGCCAGAGCCTGGCGTAGAAGAACACGGTCATCATTCCGGTGAGCAGGAATGACCACCACACCCAGTTTTCGGAGACGCCGCGCTCGCGCACCAGATTCGTGACGAGGTTCGGTGTGTCCGTGCTGAACGTGGTCGCGACCATGGAGATGCCGACCAGCCACCAGGGCGCGGAGCGGCCGGAGGTGAAGAACTCGGTGGTGCTGGAGCTTGCGCGACGCCAGAAAAACAGCGCCGGAAGAAACG
>DASRAP010000260.1:0-15472 GCA_035638155.1 Gemmatimonadaceae bacterium
CCGTGAGCGTGATGACGTGCGTGCCCACGGTGAGCGTGCTCTTCGAGAAGGTCGTGCCCGAGCCGAGCGAGCCGTCACGGCTGCTCGACCACTGGAGGGACGTACCCGTGAGGGCGCCCTGCTCAGGGTCGTTCGCGGAGCCGTTGAACTGCACGGCGGCGCCCTGCGTGAACGACGCAGCGTCGCTCGGGCTCGCGATCGAGGGTACCGGGGGCTGGTTCGTCCGGCGCGACCAGAGCAGCGAGCTGGAGGAAGAGGAAACCTGGACTGCGGTCTCCTGGGGCGGCGTGATGGCGTTGTCGCAGGCCGTCGCGACAACGAGCGCGGCGAGCATGGCAATGCCCGCGCGCGAGCGCAGCGTGTAATTCATTCGTTCGGGGCCTCGGGTTGGTGAGAGAGAGTCCCGGCCCGCGAAAACGCGTCGTCAGACCGGCGCCGTGGTTCCTTCGCTGGCGCCGATCGCGCACATACAGCGTGTCACCCTGCGTCTGAGAGACGCCTCACACGAGTGAAGGTGCCACGCACTTTGCACGTTTTGTGACAGTTGGCAAACACGGGTAACCGCGAACGCTTTTCTGTAAGAGATTTCCCCGCACACGCTTCGGGAAATCGCCCGACACAGCGTATCGACCGCGACTCAGCCCAACGGATTCCAGCTACCTCGTGTCCAAGTTTTCGAGCTCAATGACGGACGTCGCGAGAATCTCAGCGACCTCGGCGGGTGCGGACGAACGGTGGTTGATCGCGCAGGCTCGCCAGGGTGACCGGGGAGCGGCGCGACGACTCTACGACGACCATGTGCGCCGGGTCCATCGCCTCGTGTACCGCATCTGCGGAGACGAGGAGCTGGCGCACGACCTCACGCAGGACACGTTCGTGAGGGCGTTTGGACAGCTGGATGCATTTCGGGGAGAGGCAGCATTCGGGACGTGGCTGCACCGCATCGCGGTTTCGGTGGCGCTCAACGGATTGCGGAAAGTGCGACGGCTGCGGGACCGCGAGCGGCCGATGGATGACTCGAGCGAGCTATATGCAGCGCCCGAGCGGCACGCGGAGCCGGATCTTCGCGACCGGTTGTACGCGGCAATTGGCGCGCTGCCGGAAGCATTGCGGGTGACGTTCGTGCTGTACCACGTGGAGGGTTACAGCCACGTGGAGATCGGGCAGATGCTGGGCATTGCCGAGGGAACGAGCAAGGCGCGGGTGTTCGAAGCGCGCGGCCGGCTCAGGGAAGCGTTGGCGGACTTTCAGTAAGGGCCAAACGGCCGAAGGGCCGAAGGGCCAAAGGGGGTTACTGCGGTGATTGACGAAGAGCGGTTTGAACAAATGCTGGATCGCGCACGCGACGAATACGGCGTGCCGCGCGAGCCCGACACCGAGGCGATGTGGAGGGCGATCGAGCGCGAGGCGTGGCCACGCCAGCGCACGTTCGCCACCGCACGCGGTGTGTCGCGAACCGCGGCCTTACTTGCGGCCGCGGCTACGTTGGTCATCGGCGTGGGCGTGGGGCGATGGTCCGCTGCGCGTCCGCCCCTGGCACCCGCGCAGCCGGTTGCCGCATCGGGCGACACGCGCACTCCCGTAACGGAAGTCGCGGATGTGCGGAAACCGCTCGAGCGCACCACCAGCGACTACCTCGGTCAGACTGCGGCGCTGCTGCAGCAGCTCGAAGCGCCCGGCGCTCCGAAGGGCGCGTATACGGCGCAAGCCACGACATTGCTCGCGACGACGCGACTCCTCCTCGATTCTCCCGCGACTTCCGACACGCGGCTCCACGGCCTGCTCGAGGATCTCGAGCTCGTCCTGGCGCAGATCGCAGCGCTTCCGACATCGGGCGCGGCGAAGAACCACGAAGAACTGAAGGCGATCCGCAGCACGCTGGTGGATCGCGATGTCGTCCCACGCGTTCAGACCGCGGCGGTCTCGCTCGCGGCGTTCGAATACTAGGCGTTACCAAGCCATCACGATTTCAATCACGGAGAACACCCCGATGTTTCGTACGATTCGCTCGCTTTCGCTCCTTGCGGTTGTCACCGGGCTGGCCACGGGAACGCATGCGCAGACGCCTCCGGCGCCTCTGCCGCCAGGAACAGTGAAGTTCCCGCCCGTGCCGACGCCGATGCCCGCGCCGCGCGTGCTGAAGATCAATCCGGACCTCACGCTCGATCTCGCGGACAAGCTCAAGGACCTGAAGCTCGATTACAACTTCGACTTCAAGTACGACTACAACTACGACAAGATCATCGACGGCGAGAAGATCCGCGCCTCGATCGACGCGGCGCGCGCCTTGATCGATCCGCTGCAGGTCGTGCCGCAGGGCACGCCGATGCCGGCCATGGCGCCGATCCCGCCGATGACGCTGTCGATGCCGGTCATGGGGATGATCCATGACAATACGCGCTTCCAGAACGATCCCGCGGACTCATTGTATCGCCGAGCACTCGCGACCCTGAACAACAATGACTACCGGGCCGCGGCGCAGCGTTTCAAGGAGCTGCAGCAGAAGTATCCGCAAACGCAGTACATGGCGCACGCCATGTACTGGCAGGCGTACGCACTCAATCGCGCGGGCAGTGACGCTGAGCTCCGCGAAGCGCTCGCGGTGCTCGAGCAGCTGCAGCAGAAGTATCCGAACGGCACGCGCATCTCAACCGGCAACAACGGCATGAACGGCGGCAACTGGCAGGGGGGCGGCGTGCAGGACGCAGGTGCGCTTCTGATGCGCGTGCGTGGCAACCTCGCGCAGCGCGGCGATCAGGCATCCAGGCAGGCGGTAGCCGAAGCGGCCAGCAAGGGGACGTGCGACCGCGAGGATCTGAGCGTCCGGAGCCAGGCCCTCTCGGCGTTGATGCAGATTGACCCCGCGACGGCAATGCCGAAGGTCGAGCAGATTCTGACCAAGCGCGACGAATGCTCCGCGCAGCTCCGTCAGTACGCATTGCAGATCATCACGCAGCGCGGCGATGAAAAGTCCGTGCCGACGCTGCTCTCGGTGGCCAAGCAGGATCCGTCGCCGTCGGTACGCGCATCCGCCCTTGAGTTCGTGGCGCGGTTCCCGAGCGACGAAGTGTTCAACACGCTCGAAACCATGGCGCGGGGTGAGCAGAACGATGCCGTTCGGCGCTCGGCGGCCCGGATGCTCGTGGGCTTCCAGTCGCCCCGCGCCCGGCAGTCGGTGCGGACAATCATCGAGACCGACACGATTCCTGAAAGCATTCGTGTAGAGATGCTCAGCCGGTTCGACGAATCCCGTGGCAGTGCGGACGACGCCGCGTGGCTCCGTCAGTCGTATACGAGGGTGCAGTCACCGCGCGTCAGGCGCGCCATCGTGAACGCGGTGGGTCGGATTGGCGGCGCGGACAGCCAGAAGTGGCTCACCGACATTGCCGGCAATGATCAGGAGCCGGCCGAAGTGCGGGGCGACGCGTTCAGGCGGGTGTCAGCGAACATGAGCGTGGCCGATCTCACGCGTGCCTATGAAGCCGCGGGCTCCCAGGCCATGCGTCTGTCGATCGTCGGCTCGCTCGACAAGCGTAAGGAACCGGAGGCCCTCGACAAGATGATTGATATCGCTCGCAAGAGCACTGATCCCCAAGTCAAGCGCCGCGTGATCGAGCTTCTGACCGACCGCAAGGATCCGAAGATCACCGCGATGCTCATTGACCTGATCGACGGCAAATGAGAACGCGTGCGTGGTCCAGTGCGGGCGCATTGACGCTCGCACTGGCCGCCGCGTCGGTTGCGGCGGCTCAGACGCTGGAACAGAAGGTTGCGCGGGCAAGCGGAGACGTCGTGCAGTTCCACTTCGCAGCCCGAAACGGTGTGTGCGGCGACGGACGCGGTACGCTGCGCATCGATGGCGGATACTGGTCGACGTCGTACGGCAATTTCAGTGACATGAGCACGTGCACGGTCGGTCCCGTGCGTGCGCTTGTCACGAAGGACGGCGGCGATGTGATCCGCCTGCAGTTCGTTGCGGGTCCGCTGACGCCCGCGCAGGGTGCCACGGACATCGGGGCGGTGGGAGCGAATGAGGCGGCACGCTACTTCCTTTCGCTCGCGAGCAAGATCGAGGGACGTCCGGCGCGATCGGCCATTCTCGGCATTGCGCTCGCGGATTCGGCGGATCTCGGCGATGATCTGCTCGCGCTCGCCCGGGATCCGAATCGCTCGCGCGACCTTCGCAGCTCGGCGCTGACGTGGGCGGCGCGCCGCGCCGGCCCATCCGGCGCCGATCGCATGGCGACGGCGCTCGATGCGATCGCGCGAGATATCAATGAACGGCAGGCCATGCGCACGTCGGCGCTCAACGGCCTCGCCGGTCTTGAGGGTCCAGCGGGAGTCGCTGCGCTCATGCGACTCACCGAGCGCACCGACGACGCCTGGCTGCTGGGCGAAGCGGCCGACGCGCTGTCGCGCTCCAATGATGCGCGCGTGCGTCCGCAGCTCCGCAAGCTCCTCGAGAACAAGTCCACGCCCGAAGCGTCACGGGTCAAGGTCATCAATGCGCTCGGCAACTCCGACGGCACGGTGCGTGACGCGGCGGCCGTTCGCGCCGCGTACCCGCAATTCACCGACAAGGAGCGTAACGCGGCGGTCTCAGCCGTCGCGAACGTCGGTGATCGTGCGAGCGTGACGTGGTTGCTCGAACGGGCAAAGGATCCGGCGGAGGCCATGAACATTCGGCACAACGCCATTCAGCGCGCGGCACGGGCGGGTGCCAAGGCACCCGAGCTCTCCGCGCTGTATGACGCCGTTATCGAGCGGCAACTGCGGGAAGTGATCGTCGACGCGCTGGCTGAGGACGGATCCAAACCCGCCCTCGACAAACTGCTGACCATCGCGCAGAACTCTTCCCTCGACGGCAACGTGCGGCGCCGCGCGATCACCAAGCTCGGCGAATCCGGCGATCCGCGCGCGAAGGACTTGCTGCAGACGATCATCAACAGATAGCTCCGGTAAACCCCCGATGTCCGTCGCGCCCGAGGCGTTCTACGCTTCGGGCGCGATGCGTTCTCCCGTCCACTTCATTCCGCTCTTCACGACCGCGTTCGCGGTCTTTTTCGCCATCGTGATGTTTCGCCGCTGGCGTGCCAAGGGCGGAACGCACCTGCTCTGGTGGGCGATCGGCATGGTGTCGTATGCGACCGGCACGCTCACCGAGTCGCTCACGACACTCTGGGGGTGGCACGCGCCCGTTTTTCGCGCGTGGTACATCACCGGCGCGCTCCTTGGTGGCATGCCGCTCGCGCAGGGCTCCGTTTTTCTGCACCTGAGCAGAAAAGCCGCGGTGCGCTGGACGTGGGCGGTCTGCACCATCGTCGTGGTGGCATCCGTGTGCGTGATCCTCTCGCCGATCGATGCCTCCGCGGTCGAGCCTTATCGCCTGAGCGGCAAGGCGCTCGCGTGGAGCTGGGTGCGCCTCTTCAGTCCGTTCGTGAACACCTACGCGCTCGTGTTCCTCGTCGGCGGGGCGATCATGTCGGCGATGCGTTTCCGCCGCGACCCGGCGCTCGGCGCGCGATTCGCGGGGAATGTGCTGATTGCAATCGGCGGAATCCTGCCGGGCATCGGCGGCACGTTCACGCGCCTCGGTCACGTGGAAGTTCTTTATGTGACGGAGCTCGTCGGGCTCGTGCTCATCTACATCGGATTCCGGCTCAATACGCTGCAGCGGATCCCCGCGCCCGCGGTCACACCGGCCTGATCGCGCCGTAGATTCCGTCGGGTGACTCTGAACGTCTTCGTCACCGACGGAATCGATCCCGACGGCATTGCGGTGCTGCGCAATGTCCCGTCGTTCAGTGTCGAGGAGAGCCCGACGCTCCCGGCTGCCGAGCTCATCGCGCGCGTCGGCCGTTACGACGCGATCGTCGGACGGAGTGCGACGCGAATCTCTCCCGAGCTCCTGCGGGCCGCCTCGCGCCTCCGTGTCATTGGTCGCGCGGGCGTCGGCGTCGACAATATCGCGCTCGATCTCGCCACCGAGCTCGGGATCGCGGTCATCAATGCACCGGCCGGCAATACCGTGGCCGTCGCCGAGCTCTTCTTCGGAAACGTGCTCGGTCTTCTCCGCCAGATTCCGTTTGCCAACGCTTCCATGCACGAGGGCCGCTGGGAGCGGAATACCCTCATGGGTTCGGAGCTGCGCGGAAAGACGCTTGGCATCATCGGGGTGGGTCGCATCGGAACCGCGATCGCGCGCCGCGCGCGTGCGTTCGAGATGGAGCTGATCGGGTACGATCCCTACATCGCCGATGAGCGGTTTGGTTCCCTCGGCATTCAGCGATGTACGACGCTGGACGAACTGCTCGCGCGCGCCGATATCGTGACGGTACACACGCCGCTCAATGACGAAACGAGCGGAATGATCGGCGCCGCCGAACTGTCGCAGATGAAGGGCGGCGCTATTGTTGCCAACCTCGCGCGCGGCGGCATCGTGAACGAGCAGGCGCTCGCGGACGCGTGCGCGAGCGGCCATTTGCGGGGCGCCGTGGTCGACGCGTTCACCAAGGAGCCGCTGACCGGCGCGAGCCCGCTCGGCGCGCTCGACAACGTGCTGCTGACGCCGCACCTCGGCGCGTCCACCGCCGAGGCGCAGCGCGACGTGGCCGTCGATGTGTGCGAGGCCGTACGCGATGCGCTGCTCACCGGGGAGCTCTCTCGTTCCATCAACGCGGCGTCGGCCGGGAGCGACTGGCGGGAGGTGCAGGGAGCGCTGATGCTCGCGACACGCGCAGCGTCCGTTGCCCGCGCGTGGCTCGCGGACAGGAACGCGCGCGCGCTCACCGGCATCACCTTGCGTCTTGGTCCGGAGCTCAAGGCGAGCGCGCCGGTGCTGCTCGCCGCGGCCGCGGTTGGCGCGCTCTCGGGCGTGGTCGAGGCGACCCGCATCAATCTCGTGAACGCGCGTGCCGTGGCCGCCGCGCGAAACATCGAGCTCGGCGTCGTCGATCCCGGTGAGACGCTGCATCCGCGCGCGCTCGAAGTACACCTGCGCGCGGGCCGTGAAGAAATGCGCGTTGGCGGCACCGCCGTCACGGGTGAGCACCCGCGTCTCACGCGAGTGGGCCCGTTCTACGTCGACGTCGCGCCGCGCGGCACGCTTATCGTGCTCAGTAACCGCGACGTGCCCGGCGTGATCGGCCGTGTCGGCACGCTCCTCGGTGATGCGGGCGTGAACATCGCCGAGTACCACCAGGCGCGACTCGCGCAGGGAGGAGACGCGCTCGCGCTGATTTCGGTGGACGGCCACATTGACGAGGCGACGCGCAAACGTCTGCTCGATCTCGTCGAGGTGCGGTCAGCTACGGTCGTCACGTTCGCCGACGGGCCCTGAAATGCCGCCGCGCTTTGCGACGGTCGCATTCGACGCGGACTCGACGCTGTCGGACCTCGAGGGAATCGACTGGCTCGCGTCGCTGCGTACCCCGGCGCTGGCGGCCAAAATCGCCCGCCTCACGACCGACGCGATGGAGGGCCGAATCGCGATCGAGGCCGTCTACGGCAAACGTCTCGCCGCCATCGCGCCCACGCGCGACGAGGTCTCGCGCCTCGCGAACGTGTACTGCGAGCGGGCGGACCCTGCGGCGGCGGCGTGTGTCGGCGCGCTGCAGCGCGCGGGGGTCCGGGTCGCGATCGTGAGCGGGGGGCTTCGTCCCGCGCTGCTCCCCATGGCCCGCATGCTCGCCATCGCCGAAGACGACGTGTACGGTGTACCAGTGACATTCGGACCTGACGGGTCGTACGCCGGATTTGACGAGACGTCAGTGCTCACCCGGGAGGATGGCAAAGCGCGGATGGCGATGGAGTTGAGTGATCGGTACGGGCGGCCGATGCTTCATATAGGGGACGGCATGACGGACGCCGCCACGCACGGCCTGGCCGACGCATTCGCCGCCTACGTGGGCTTCGCGCGCCGCGAGCGTGTCGTGGCGAGCGCAGACTTCGTCGTGGGATCGTTCGAGGACGTGACGGCGCTCGTCCTCGGCTCGTAGCCCGACGCCGGGCAACGGGTTACCGTTCGCCTTGAAACTTGTATTTTGGATTTCCATTTCCATTTCAATTTCCATTTCGTTTTTTGCTGTTCTTGGGGTGTAGCTCAACTGGCAGAGCACTCGACTGTTAATCGAGCGGTTGGTGGTTCGAGTCCACCCGCCCCAGTAAGGGGCAACGGGCCAAGGGCAACGGGCAACGGGGGAACCGGTTTCCTCGTAGCCCTTTGCCCGTAGCCCGTTGCCCTTTTTCGCCCGTTGCCCTTTTCGCCCGTTGTGGCCCTTTTCCGCTGATCTCCGCCGCGCGTTTCGCGGCCTCGCGCGGCACCGCGGGTTCTCCGCGCTCATCATTGGCACGCTCGCTGCCGGGACGGGCCTCGCGATTGCGGTGTACTCGGTCATCGACGGCGTGCTCGTACGACCGCTCCCGTACCGCGATCCGTCGCGTCTCGTCGCGGTGTGGAAGAAGTACACGCGCGAGCAGCAGCTCCCGAAAACGTTCGACAACTACGCCGACTTCGCGGATTATCGCGAGAACGCAACGAGCTTCGAAGCCCTCGGCGCACTCAC
The DNA here is from genome assembly GCA_035638155.1 of Gemmatimonadaceae bacterium. Classification (GTDB taxonomy): domain Bacteria; phylum Gemmatimonadota; class Gemmatimonadetes; order Gemmatimonadales; family Gemmatimonadaceae; genus DASRAP01. The sequence continues at coordinate 8,565 of DASRAP010000260.1, forward strand.
GTGGGCCAGCGCGAACCACGTGTGGCGCGCACCATCGGGAGAACGGCGCGACGTGCTCGCGACGCCGGCGAGCGCCGAATTCTTCGGCGTACTCGGCGCGCGCGCAGCGATGGGACGCACGTTCGCGGCATCGGACCTGAATAGCGGCTGCGCCGTGGTGCTGTCGGATCGGTTCTGGCGCGACAGTTACGGTGCAGACGCACGCGTGCTCCGCGACGGTATTTCGCTCGATGGCTCACCGTGCAACGTGACGGGCGTCATGCCTCGAGAGTTCGCGTTCTATCCGGCCGGCGCGGACATGTGGCTGCTCATGTCGCCGTCGGATTCGACCATCGCGCGCAACCCGATGGGATATCCCCTCGGCATCTTCGGACGGCTCAAGCCAGGCGTGACGGCGTCGGCCGCGCAGGACGAGCTGCATGCACTCTATGCACGCCGAACGGCGGCCATTCCGACCGAGGCAAATGCCGCGCCGGTGATTGGCGATCTTCGCGATGATCTGGTGTGGCTCTCGGGCCGCAATCTTCGCGCCACGCTCTTCGCTCTCGGTGCGGCCGTCGTGCTCGTGCTCTCGGTCGCGTGCGTCAATGTCGCGAATCTCCTGCTCGCCCGATCGCTCACACGCCGACGCGAATTCGCGGTTCGCTTGTCGCTCGGCGCGGGTCCGTCGCGGCTCGTTCGCCAGGTCATGGCGGAGGGCATTGCGCTCGCGGCCGCCGGCACGGGCGCCGGTGTGTTGATCGCATGGCTCGTGCTCGGCGTCGTTCGACGCACGGCACCCGTCACGCTCCCGCCGGGGAGCGCACCGCACATCGATCCACGCGTGGCCCTGTTCGCCGTGGTGCTCACGATCGCCACCGCACTTGTGTTCAGCCTCATCCCGGCACTGCGCGCGACACGCACCGATGTGACCGGCGGACTCGGCGGGCCCACCCGGGGCGGACTCTCGCTGCGCGATCGCCGGGCGTCGCGATTCCTGGTTGCCGCCGAGCTCACGCTCTCGCTGGTGTTGCTCGCCGGCGGCGCGCTCATGATCACCAGCATTTCCCGTTTGACGAGTGCGCCGGTCGGGTATCGCGTGGACGGTGTGCTCTCGCTCCGCGTCAAACTCCCGCGCGGATATGACGGGGTTCGCACCGCGCAATTCGCGAACGCGCTGCTCGACGATGTTTCGGGTCTCTCCGGGGTGGAGGGCGCAGCAGTGACGTCATCGCTGCCGGTGTTTGCGGGAGGCGTCTATCCGTTTACGGTCGAAGGCGATGGCAAGACGCCGGCCGAGCGGCTGAGTCTGGTCAGTCAGTCGGCCGTGAGCGCCGGGTACTTCACCCTTTTCGACGAGCCGCTCCGCGCCGGCCGGATGTTCACGGCCGAAGACCGTGATGGCGCGCCGCTGGTCGCTGTCGTCAACGAGGCGCTCGCGAAACAGTATTTCGGCGACGCCTCGCCGCTCGGCAAACGCGTGCGATTCAGCGAGACCGAACCGTGGCTCACGATCGTCGGCGTTGTTGCGGATGAGCAGCGAAGCAACGTGCTCAATGAAATGAGCTGGGCAGCGCGTCCGGCCCTGTTCCGCGCGCTCGCGCAGCGGCCGGCGCAGTCCGGCTATCTGCTCGTGGCGACACGAGGTGTGCCGGAGGCGCTCGCGGAGCCCGCTCGCGCGGCGGTACTCAGGCTCGAGCGCGATGCGGTCGTCGGCGACGTCCGTACCATGCGCGCGCGCGTGGACCAGCTGACGGAGTATCCGCGATTTCGCGCATGGGTTGTCGGCATCTTCGCGGCGCTGGCGCTGATTCTCGCCGCGGTGGGTTTGCACGGCGTGCTGGCCCAGATCGTCGCGCAACGCACGCGTGAGATTGGCGTGCGGATCGCGGTGGGAGCGACGCGCATCGATGTCGTGGCACTCGTGCTGCGCGAAACGGCGGCCATGACGGCCATCGGTGTCGTCGCGGGACTCGGCGCCGCGTTCTGGCTCACGCGTCTCGTTCGCGGAATGCTCTACGGCGTCGCGCCAACCAGCCCGGCCGTGCTCGCGAGCGTCGTCCTCGTGCTCGTGTGCACGGCCCTGGTTGCGAGTGTAATTCCGTCGTTGCGCGCGGCGTCTATTGATCCCGCGCAAACGCTCAGGTCCGACTGACGGTCAGCGATCCGCGCTGAGCAGCGCGAGCACGGCGAGCAGAGCCCACTGCGGCCCTCGCCATCCATCGGGGCCGTCGTCATACCACTCGCTGACGGAGTGTGCACCATCGGCGCGCCCCCCGCCGTCGATCGTCACCGCAGGAATTCCCAGCGACATCGGAACGTTGGCGTCGGTGCTGGCCGACGCGGTCACAGGAGCGAGACCGGCCTCCTTCGCCGCCGCGAGCACCGCGCGCACGATCGGGGCGTCATCGTTCTGCCGTCCGACGGGGCGCATGCCGACCGTGTCCACCCGAACGCTGAGCCGCACGGGTGAATTCGGCCAGCGCTTCTGCTCATCAGCAATGCCGGCGTCGACGGCGGCGCGGATTTTCCTGTCGACGTCCGCGAGCGCCTCCGCCGATTCCGAGCGCATGTCGACGTCCATTTGCGCCTGCATCGCGATCGAGTTCACGGAAGTGCCGCCCCGGATGACGCCGACGTTGAAGGTGGTTCTCGGTGTTGCGGGAACCTGTATCTCATCGATCTTCGCGATTGCGCGCCCGAGCGCGTGGACGGGGCTCGGCATTCCGAAATCCCCGTAACTGTGTCCGCCGGGACCACTGATGGTGAACGTGTACCGGTGACTGCCAACCGCGCGTGTCGTGACGGTCTGCCCCGCGCCGTCGACGGAAATGAAGTAATTCACGCGTCCCTTGAATTCGCGCTCGAGCAGCCAGTGGACGCCGCGGGAATTCCCCGGACCTTCCTCGCCAACATTCGCAATGAATATCACGCGGCCGCGCGGCGCGATCTTCTGGTCGTGGAACGCGCGCGCCACGGCCAGTACAACGGCCAGGCCGCGACAATCGTCGCTGATGCCCGGCCCTTCGAGGCGCGTACCTGACGCACGCACCGCGACGCGCGTCCCCTCGGGAAACACGGTATCGAGGTGCGCGGCGAGCATGACCGTCGGCCCCGGGGCGCCGCTCACCTCCGCGATCACGTTGCCGAGTGAATCCGTGCGCGTGCCGGCGTAGCCGAGCGCGACCATCTCCGCGCGGAAGGCCACGCTGCGTGCGGCTTCCTTGAACGGCGGAGCGGGGACCTGACAGAGGGTCCGTTGCTTGTCGAGAATCCACGAGTTGCCCGTCCGAATCTGGTCGAGCGCGGCGCGAACGCGGGGATCAGCCGATTGCGCGCCGATCGTATTCGGGGCGCACACCGCGAAAAGGACGGCGAAGACAACGAATCGCATGCGCACAACCTAGCGCCGCGCATGCGGACATATACGGTCTCATGCGCGTTGCGCGGAGCCTGGGTTATCCGTGTATAGTGCGTTGTGATTCTCGCTCTGCTTTGCGCGGCAATTCCGTTTGCCTCGGATTCGCTCAGGCTGCCGCCGGTGCCCCGCGAGTTCCGCGGCGTGTGGGTCGCCACGGTCGGCAACATCGACTGGCCGTCAAGGGCCGGGCTGCCCGTGGAACAGCAACAGGACGAGCTGCTCGCCATTCTCGATCGCGCGCAGGCCGTGCACCTCAACGCAGTCATTCTGCAGGTGCGGCCCGCGGGCGACGCATTCTATGAATCGCAGATCGAGCCGTGGTCGGAATGGCTGACCGGAAAACAGGGACGCGCCCCGTCGCCGAAGTGGGACCCGCTCGCGTTTGCGGTGACCGAAGCGCACGCACGCGGGATCGAGCTCCATGCGTGGTTCAATCCGTTCCGGGCAAAAATCTCCGGGCCGGTCGCCGAGCTGTCGCCGCTGCACATCGCGCGACGGTATCCGTCGCTCGCAAAGCGGTACGGGAAGCTGTTGTGGATGGATCCGGGTGACGAGCGCGTCCGCCAGCACGTGCTCCGCGTCGTGCTGGATGTCGTGAAACGCTACGACGTCGACGGTGTGCACATCGACGATTACTTCTATCCGTACCCTGAGCACGAGCGCGGTGAGCTGGTTCAGTTTGCGGACGACGAATCGTATTCGCGCTATCGGCATGCCGGCGGTTCACTCCCGCGCGACGATTGGCGCCGTGAAAACGTGGACAAGCTCGTGAAAGCGCTGTACGACGGCATCCACGAGCTGAAGCCGTGGGTGAAGTTCGGCATTTCCCCGTTCGGGATTTATCGCCCGGGCTTCCCCGCTGGCACGGAAGGAATGGACACGTACGCCGAGCTCTTTGCCGACGCGCGGAAATGGCTGAACGAAGGATGGGCGGACTACTTCTCACCACAGCTGTACTGGCCCCTCGGACTCCAGGCGCAGAATTTTCGCGCCCTGCTCGAGTGGTGGGGTGGCGAGAACAAATTCAATCGTCATATCTGGCCGGGGCTGGGCACGTACAAGGTAGGAACGCGTGACTGGCCGGCCATCGAGGTCGTGTCGCAGATCATGGCGACGCGCGCCGACAAGACCGCCACCGGCGACGTGCACTACTCGATGCACCCGCTCCTCGTGAATCAGGGGGGCATCGTCGATCAGCTCACGACGCGTGTCTACGACGGCCCTGCGCTTGTCCCCGAATCGCCGTGGCTGCCGGGCGAGACGCCGCGCGCACCGCGCATACGCTTCGTGCAGGACGGCACGGATCGCGTGCAGGCCTGTTTCGGCGACACGACCCTCGCGAACCCGCGCTGGTGGGTGCTGTACGTGAAACGCGACACGGCGTGGACCGCGCGCGTCCTCCCCGGCGCCGTGCGCCGCATGGCACTCGGCGCGCTTGGCCCGCGCGATTCAGTGGCGCTCAGCGCGGTCGATCGGACTGGCAGGCAGGGCGGTGTTACCGTGGCGACGAGTGCTCCGCGCTGTTAGCGCTGTGTTCGGCGCGCGTGAGCCAGGCCTCGATCAGCCGGGTGCGAAAGTCGATGCGTGATCGCGTGCCGTGCGTGATGAGCATGTCGAAGGCGCTCCGCGCCCCAGGCACGTCACCGCGCTCGAGCCGGGCAACGACTAACCCGTCACGCAGCAGATCTCCGCTCAGCGCGAGGCCCACGGCCTGTGAGCCGAGCTCGAGCACGCGCTGTCCGGATGTGTCGGCGGCGGCCCAGTCCCACGCACTGATGGCGCGCATGAATCTCATCGCCTGCACGATCCGGTCCGGAGCACGCGTGCGCGACAGAAAGGATTGGACGTCGTTGTAGAACGCGTCGTCGGCCACTCCCGACGTGCCGCCGTGAATATCGAGATCGACCGCGAGCGCATCACGCAGCCAGAGTGACCAGTCCGACGGCGGGCCCGCGGCCATCGTGGCGCGCAGCTCGCTCAGCCTGTACCGCGCCTGCCGAAGAGCGTCCTCGTCATCGCCGGTGTCGCGCGGCACGACACCGGCACGCAACGCGGCGCCAAGCGCCAGCGCTTCCGTCCGGTTGATGCGCACCGCGGGTTGTTTGTCGACGCCGAACGGCGTGCGTTGCCGCGCGAGCACGAGCCCGAGCGGAAATCGATCCGTGCCAAGCCCGATGATCGCGGATGCCTGCGAACGATCGAATCGCGTTTCCTCCGCCGCGAGATCGAGATACGGGTAGAAGTCCGAATTCACCAGCACGCCGGACTCCATGAGCGGTGCCAGTACGTCACGATTTGTCGTGCGCAGCGCGTCGAACAACGCCGGGCTGAGCGGCCGGAATCGCGTCAGGTCCTCGGCGATGTACGGATAGTTCACGACGCTCCAGTCAGGCGTGCGCAGGTGCGGCGCCGGCGTCGCGACGATGAGCACGTCGACGCTCGACGTGTAATAGATCTCGTACGCGGGGAAGTTGCGGTGAATCGCGGCGATCACTTCGCCGACGAGCTCGTCGTTGATCTCGTAGAGATGGAGCCACTGCCCGAACACACCGTCGGGATTCAGATAGCGCTTCACACGCTGGTAGAACTCATCCGTGAAGAGTCCGGACACCCCACTCACCCATGGATTCGACGGCTCCGACATGATGAGGTCGAAGCGGTGTCCCGCCGCCGCGAAAAAGGATTTTGCGTCGTCGATGACGATCGTCGATCGCGGATCCTCGTATACGCGGCGGTTTGCCGGGAGAAACAACCGCGATCCCGCCGGCATTGCCGGCTCGATCTCGACGGTCGTGAGTCTCTGCATCTCGGGCGATCCGAGCAGGAGATGCGACGACACGCCCGAGCCGAAGCCGATGACGGCTCCCTCTCGTGCCTTCGGCGCATACGCCAGCGTGATGAGCGGCAGGAATGCCTGCGTGACCTGATCGCCGCCAATGGGACCGCGCGGCGTGCCGGGCGGAAGCGGGTGCAGCCACTCGTGCGTGAGCGATGCGTCGGGTTTGCCGTTGGTTGCGAGCGAATACCCGTTATCTCCGTCGCCGCGCACCGTGACGGTCGCCGTTCGGCCGTCGCGATAGAACGCGATATCGTGCGTGCCCGCTGCGGGCACCGACGCGTAGCGGTACACGCCGCTCGCGAGAAGCGCCTGGTCGAAATGCTGTGTGTACACGCTGTTCACCACGACGACGATCGTTCCCACCGCGGTGATGGTCACGAGCCGGCGGCCGGCGGCGGAGTCGCGGAAGAATCGCGCGGCCAGATACACGCCGAGCGACATGTCGATCGTGGCGCCGAGGATGAGTGTCCCCTTGAGCCCGAGCGAGGGAATGAGCACGAGTCCCCCGACAATCGCCCCGATGATCGAGCCGAAAGTGTTCACGCTGTACACCGTGCCGATCGCGCGCTCGCCGCCGCCGGCGGACATCGCTGTGCGCGTGATGAGCGGCAGCGTCATGCCCGCGCAGAACGTTGCGGGGAGCATGATGGCAAGACAGAACGCGTAGCG
>DASRAP010000261.1:0-4092 GCA_035638155.1 Gemmatimonadaceae bacterium
ACATGCCGCCTTTATTCACCACGCTCCTCGCACAGCGATTGCAGCGCGAATCAGGACGGCCGTGCACCGAGGCGGTCGACGGCATGCGCGTGGAACCGGGGCGCACGTACCTCGCGCCCGGCGACTTCCACATGCTCGTCGAGCAGCGCGACGGCGAAACGCGCATTCGGCTGAACCAGGGAAGTGCCGAAAATCATTGTCGTCCGGCCGCGGATCCCATGCTGCGCTCGATTGCGCGCACGTACGGGCCCGCGACGCTGGCGGTCGTTCTTACCGGAATGGGTGAGGATGGGCGCCGGGGATGTGAGGAGGTCCACCGCGCAGGCGGTCGCGTTCTCATTCAGGACGAAGCAAGCTCCGTCGTCTGGGGCATGCCCGGCGCTGTCGCGGCATCGGGTATTGCTGACTGGACGGTCACTCTCCACGAGATCGGCGCGAAAATCGGCGCGATCTGCGCACGCCCGTCATGATCACTCCCGACGAATACCAGTTCCTGCAGTCGCTGCTTCTCAAGCAGAGCGGGCTGAGCCTTGGACCGGGCAAGGAGTATCTGCTCGAGAGCCGGCTGGGGCCGCTGGCCGCGACGTTCGGGTTCACGTCCATTACCGCGCTCGTGCTGAATCTGCGCGGACGCCCGCCCCAGGCCACGGTGAAGGCGGTCTGCGACGCGATGACGACGGGCGAAACGCTCTTCTTCCGCGACAGCACGCCGTTCAACGTGTTCCGCGACTCGCTCCTTCCCGAGGCCGCCGCGCGCGCCCGGCAACACCTGCGTCCGGTCCGCGTGTGGAGCGCCGCATGCTCCACCGGACAGGAGCCGTACTCGCTCGCGATGATCGCGGACCAGGAAGCGAAGCGCCTGAATGGCATTCGTGTGGAAATTGTCGCAACGGATTTCTCCTCGCCGACGGTCGCGCGCGCCAAGGCCGGGCTGTTCAACCAGTTCGAAGTCCAGCGCGGGCTCCCGATCCAGTTCCTGCTCAAGTACTTCACGAAGACGGAACAGGGATATCGCATCTCCCCCGAGCTGCAGGCGCGCATTCGCTTCCAGGAGCACAACCTGCTCAACGCCTTCGGAGGATTCGGACTCTTCGACGTGATCTTCATTCGCAACGTGCTGATCTACTTCGACACGGCGACCAAGAAGGACGTCCTGGAGCGTCTCGCGCGGCAGCTCACGCCCGGCGGCTGCATCATGCTCGGGGGCACGGAAAACACGCTCGGCGTGACCAGCGCGCTCGCGCGCGACCAGCGCACGCCGGCGCCCGTGTATCGCGCACCGGGCGCGGTCACGGCGGCCGCGTAATCGGCGCCGTTCGCCGCGAAAACGCCACTCAAGCAGAGCGCTGGACGGCCGAGAATCAGAGTGTAACCCCAACGTACACTCACTCGCGATGCTCCAGACCCGTCGAGCGCACAGCACGTCATCCCGGCGAGATCGCCGGTCCAGCGACCGCGTTGTCAACGCTCACACTTTTCAACAGGCACTGTACACGGCCGGCATCGCTTTCTGCGCGGTCGAAGAGGATTGGACGATGAATGCAACGCAGGTTCGCCTGTCGACGGACGCCGTCTCCGCACTCCCCGACACGCTGCTCAAGGCCTACTCGGAAGTGTGCGCGATCATCGAGAATCTGCGCGAGAGCCGCGACGTGCTGCACAGGACCATGGGCAGCCGTCTGCAGCACACGACCGCAAAGCTCGAGGAAGTGTCGAACGCCACCGAGCTCGCGGCCACGGGAATTCTCGACGGCCTCGACCGCTCAATCGCGCTCGTGGACAAGCTCGACGAGCTGGATGGGACAAGCTCGCCCGACGCGCTTGCGGCGCGCACGTCGCTCCGCGACGAGCTGTACACCGCGCAGGCGGCGCTGCAGTTCCAGGACATCACGTCGCAGCAGCTCAAGCACGCAGGCAGCATGCTCGCCGACATGGAAGCGCGCCTCGTGGAAGTCGCGCGGTCACTGGACGTGGCATCGGCCACCGGCGACGAAAAGATCGCGGCCGTCGCGCAGCCTGTTGACGACGGTTCGTTCGATCCTGGCGCGACCATGCGCAATGCCGACACACGTCAGGCGCTGGCCGACGCGATCTTCCAGTCGTAGGACCGCTGGGGGCCGCGAATGAACGACGCGCCCCCCAAGGGCGGTGAAGCCGGACCGCCCGACGCGGGCGCCGGACTGACGAGCGGTGTCGCGTTCGTCGCCCGCCAGCCCATCTTCGACCGCGAGCGCAGGCTCGTGGGTTACGAGCTTCTCTATCGGGCACACGCCGAGTCCGTTCGCGCGGACGGCGACGACGCGCTGCACATGACCGGCTCGACGCTGGTCAACAGCGTCCTCGGCATCGGACTCAACCAGCTCACGGGCACCAAGCCCGCGTGGGTGAACTTTCCGCGCGAGCTGCTGATCAACCACGATTTCGAAATCCTGGATCCGCGGCGGTGCATCATCGAGCTGCTGGAATCCATCGACTGTGACGAGCAATCGGTCGCGGCGTGCGAAGCGTTGCGGTCACGGGGTTTTACCGTGGCGCTCGACGATTTCGCCCGCGGCGACGAATACGATCCGCTCGTGAAACTCGCGCACGTCGTGAAAGTCCGCGTCGAAGGGGCGTCGCCGGAGAGCCTCGAGGCCATCGTGAACCGGCTCCAGCCGTTCGGCGTGCGCTTCCTCGCCGAACATGTCGAAACACGCGAGATGTTCGACACGTGCCGCCGTCTGGGCTTCAGCTACTTCCAGGGCTACCACTTCAGCCGGCCAGAGATCGTCGAGCGGCGCGCGCTCCCCGTCGAGGTTGTGCTCATCGCGCGTCTCATGACACTCGCGGTGAATCTCAACATCAGCGATCGCGACATCGAGCGCGAAATGCGGCGTGATCCCGGACTCAGTTTCAAGCTGCTCCGGATGGTGAACGCCGCGGCGACGGGCGGCTGCGGCATCGACTCGATTCTCCACGCGGTGCGCCTCGTGGGACGCTCCTCGCTGCACCGGTGGCTCGCGCTGCTCTTCGTGAGCTCGACGCCGAGTCAGAGCGATGTCGACCGGGAGCTCATTCTGCTCACGCTCGAACGAGGCCGGTTCTGCGAGCTGATCGGCCTCGAGTCCGGCTTCCGCGCAGCCGCGCCGTCGCTCTTTCTCGCCGGCCTCCTCTCGAGCTTCGACACGGTGCTCGGCGTGCCGATGCAGTCTTTGCTCGAAGAAGTCGGCGTATCCGACGACGTGAAGGCCGCATTGCTCGGCCAGGACGGCCCGTACACGCCCTACCTCCGCCTGGCGACGGCGTACACCGAAGGCGACTGGGATTCCGTGATCGAAGTCGGCCGCGAGCTCGACATCGTCCGGCAACTCCCTGTTCTTTACGGCTCAGCAGGCCTTTGGGCTCGCGGCGAAATCTCGCGAAACTGATCGCGTGTTCCGTGTGAGGCGAGGTGCGAGGGGACGGCAGTGCGGCGATCGATTCGATCTTGGCAGGAGACCTCCGTTGCTCCCATCATCGCCGCACCACCGTCCCCTCACACCTCGCGGCAAACGTCGAGGACCAATTTGCGATCCACAGCTCGAAGATGCCTTCCATGCGAGGTCTCTCAGTGCCCAACGAAACGAGGGACGTCAGGTTTCAGCGAGCACGCGCACATGACTGAACGTGAACGTTGACACCGTGCGATGTCGTTCAGTCAGCAATGAGAGCGATCCGGTGCTCCCCTGCGCGATGATCGATCGACTGAGCCTTGCACCTGGTCGCGCGCGAAGCCGCGCGACAAGGCGCAAGGCTCGGAGTAGTCCGTCGCGAAGGGGAGCACCGGGAGCGACGCCCAAACGGCGAATCTCCCGCTCGCTCACCGAGCAGCGGGACTCAGCTCCGGTGTGACGGGCTCAGCGTAAACGACCACCCATCGCTGCAACCACCCTCCCAGCCCCGTTCTCGAAAGCACGAACGGAAATGCGGCGGCCGCTGCGCCGTACATCGTCATGAAAATGAGCGTGCTATCCGTGTGCGTCAGGATGCGCGTGTTTCGCGCGATCAGCGCGAAGGTCCCCACGGCAAGGCCGATCGCGATGATGGCGAGCGCCCACTCTCGCTCTCGGTAGG
>DASRAP010000262.1:0-23815 GCA_035638155.1 Gemmatimonadaceae bacterium
GCACCTGCCGCAAAGGCGCCGAGAAAACCGGCGAGCGCGACCATGGTGGGTTTCTGCATTCAACACCCCTCTTACGCTGGGGAATTCGCGCGGATTGTGAGCCCGAGCGGGCGCGGGGTGATCCCCGCTTCGGTCTGAGCAACGCGAAGCCGGCTGAGATCGTTGTCGACTTCCCTTGCCGCCGCGATCACGGTCGTGGTCGGTGCGAGATCCGCGTCGCCGCCCATGAGCCGCAGCAGATCGAGCCTGATCGCCTCGATCGCACCCACGCTGTCGCGCAACTGCCTGCGCGCCGCCTCGCGCGCGACCCGCAACTGCGTATCGCGATCGACGGCCGTTACGCCTTCGAGTTGGGCCAGCGATTCGCGCGCGGCACGCGCGTGCGCTTCGAGCCGCTCGATCACAACTGGGACATCGGGCAACGCGCTGCGATACGCCGTGGGAAGCGAGGCGTAGAGATCGCCGATCGCGCTCGCGAGCAGGCTTTCGGTAGGACGGAACGTCGCTGCAGGTACGGCGCGCGCTCTGCCTCTCATGAGCACGCGCTCCATCCAGCGCCCGACGCGGCTGTCCCAGAACCACTCCGCAATCGGCAGATCGCGCGAGCGAACCGCCGGGGGCAGCATCGGAATGCCGAGCGCATTCATCAGCGGGATCGACGCCATCGCGGCGGCCATAATGAACGGCATGAGAGCCGTGTTTGTGCCCGGCATCGCGACGCGCATTGGCCGGTCCGAGAGCAGGAGCGCGGTAAGCCCGGCGATCGGAGCCGCCGCAGCGATTCGGGCGACGGTGTGCACGAGGCGCGTGCGTGGCTTCGAGTGTTCCGCGATCTCTTCATTCCGTTCGGCATGCCAGAGGTCAAAAGCGGCCCGAAGATCGTCGACGGAGTAGCCCATCTCGAACAACCGACGCGCCTTGCGTAGCTGGAACAGGACCGCGGGGACGATTGGGAGCGGGACCATCGCAAGAAGAGTGAGCGTTGTGCTCCATGGAAGGTCCGCAGAACCGGACGCGACAAACGCAGAGCCGACGGACAACAGGCTCCACATGATGTACGGTACTGTCCACGGATCCCGTTCCTGCATCCACGCACGTACAGGCTCGGGGAGTTTTGCCCGCTCCGCGATGCGCGACTCCAGGGCATTCGCAAATCCCTCGGCGGTCGCAAACCGTTCCGACGCCCTCGGGAGAGTCGCGCGATCGATTGCTGTCACGAGATTCCGCGGCGTCGACGGCGCGGCGCTCGCGAGAGAAGAATTTGCATCCGGCAGTTTCCCCGAGAGCGCCAGGTACCCGACGACGCCAAGCGAGTAGATGTCGCTGCGTTCGTCCATGGCGGCGCCGCTCGCTTGTTCGGGACTCATGAAGTGGGCAGTGCCCGCCGCGAGTCCCGCGCTGTCTCCAGCGTGTGCCGCGATGCCGAAGTCACTCACCATCGCCCGACCTGATTCGCGGTCGAGCAGAATGTTGTCGGGCTTGATGTCACGGTGGATCAGACCGCGACCGTGCGCGTACGCGAGCGCTTGCGCGATTTCCCTGAGCAGCTTCGTGGCGGCCGACGGCGCGAGCGGCCCGCGTTCGCGCAGCCGGTCACCGAGCGTCCCGCCGTCGACGTACGCCATCGAGAAGTACACGACGTCACCCGCCTCGCCGACACGGTGAATCGCGACGATGCTCGGATGCGAGAGCGACGCCGCCACGCGTGCTTCGCGCAGAAAACGGTCTCGCGTTTCGCGGTCGGCGATCGCCGGCGGCAACACCTTCAGCGCGACGTGCCGGTCGAGCTCGACCTCGCGCGCGAGGTACACCACGCCCATGCCGCCGCGGCCCAGTTCGCGCTCGAGCGAGAACTGGCCCGCGAGCGCGCTCTGAACTGCCGTGAACAGGGGGTCAGTTGGCATGCTTCAAACTGCAATGGGAGATGGGAGATGGGAAATGGGAGAGGTAACTCCCATGTGAGATGGGTGATGGAGTCGCCCCTGTCCCATATCCCATGTAGTTTGGATGCCGTGAAGCGACTCCTGGCATGTCTTGCAATCGCCGGCACCGTGGCGAACGCGCAAAAACCCGAGGCCTTGTGGTACACGCGCGGCGAGGCAAGCACGAAGGCGTTCCTTGAACACGCAGACCAGATCTCCATCGTCTCGCCCCAGGTCTTCAGCCTGGACGGCAACGGCGTCATCAAGGGCAACGTCGACCCGCGCATCATCGCGAAAGCGAAAGAAGCGCACGTCAAGCTGATTCCCCTGTTCCTCAATCCCGGATTCGACCAGGCCGCGTTTCACAAGCTGCTGACCACGCCCGCGTCGTGGCGGAACGCGATTCGCAACCTCACGGCGCTCTGCCGCGACAACGGGTTCGACGGCCTCCAGTATGACGTCGAAAACGTTCACGTCCGCGACAAGGATCTGTTCACGAAGTTCGTCCGCGAGTCGGTCGACTCACTCCACCACGTCGGTTGCAGTGTGTCCATGGCAGTCGTTCCGCGGCTCGGCGAGGATCGCGGCACCAACAGCTATCACACGTGGATCTGGGACAATTGGCGGGGCGTGTACGACTACAAGGCGCTCGCGGACACGCTCGACTTCATCTCGTTGATGACGTACGCGCAGCACACCGGCGGATCGACGCCGGGGCCCGTCGCGGGATTTCCCTGGGTGGAGGCCTGCCTCAGGTACACGCTCTCGCTCGGCGTGCCACCGTCCAAAATCTCTCTTGGCCTCGCGAGCTACTCGGACTGGTGGTATCCGACGTACGACTCCGTCAGGAAGGAATCTCGCGTTCGGGGTTCCGACGTCGCGCACGCGCGCGCGATGCAGATCGTTCAGAAGGCCGGCGCGAAGCCGGTTTGGGACGACACACAGAAGGCGTGGTACGCGATGTGGGAGAACAGCGGAGTGTTCGAACATATCTGGATCGAAGACGCGCGATCCTTCGCCGACAAGGCGGCGCTTGTTGACAAGTACAGGCTGCGGGGCTATTCCGTGTGGCTGCTGGGCCTCGAAGATCCCAAGACGTGGAGCGAGGTCGGCAAAGTCGCGAAATAAAAGAGGCACGGAATGCCAACGCCCGCCGAAAAATGGCCGGATGAGTTTCTCGTCGGGATGCGCCAGCTGGGAGACCCCCTCGCCGACGCCACCGTTGACGCACTGTTCCGGCGCGGCGATATCGCGAACGTGAACGCGTTGCTCACGACGCTCGTCCGGAACGATCTCGTGCCGGACGGCGGCACGGATCCCGACATCCGCGCGTACCTCCAGGCGACTGCTTCGGTGCCCGGGATCGATCACGATCTGGTGGCGGCAGCGCAGGACCTGTTCGCGAAGAACGGGCCACTCGCGCTCTTCACGCTGCTCTGCGCGAGTCTCCCCGAGTGCTACACCATGAAGAAGGGCGTGAATGTGCTCTGGATAACGCAGCGGCTGCAGGAGCACGTCCTGCGCCGCCTGCTCGAAACGGCGCACATGGTCACGCGCGTGATGACGCCCGGGGGACTCGCGCCTGGCGGTGCGGGCCTCCGCACCGCGTCCAAGGTTCGGCTGATGCATGCGGCCATCCGCCGCCTGATTCTGCACGGCCAGCACTCCAAGCGCACCGCAGACGTCGGCACACTCGCGGAGGCCATGTCCGCGACCGCGTGGGACACGAGCCATCTGGGCGTTCCGATCAACCAGATGGATCTCGCGTACACGCTGCTCACGTTTTCGTACGTCATGCCGCGGAGTCTCGACAAACTGGGGATGCGCCTCACCGATCGCGAGCGCGAAGGGTTCATCCACACGTGGAACGTCATCGGCGCCGTCATGGGAATCCGCTCCGACCTTCTTCCCGCGAGTTATGCGGAAGCGGAGTGGTTGTTCGCGCGCATCAAGGAGCTTGAAGGTGGCGCGAGCGAGGCGGGGCAACGAATGACGGCGGCCGTTCTGCGCTGCATGCAGGACGCCATCCCCGGTACGGTGGCCGATTTTCTGCCTCTCCTCCTGATCACCGAGTTGCTCGACGAGCGAACGCGCCAATGGCTCGGCATCACGCCACCCGGTCCGGTGTCGGCCGCAGCGCAGATGTTTCTTATGGCGAATGTCCGGAATTCCAACTGGATCACACGCGGGGCGGACAAGTACGTCGTGGTTTCTCCGCCGATTGCAAAATGGGTCGCGGGCTACGTGACCGTGTTTCTCACGAATCTCGGGCAGCCCAAAGGATGGCAGCGGCAGATGTTCACGATCCCCGATGAAGTGGCGCGCCACTGGGAACTGCCGAAAACGCGATGAAAGAAAAGAAAGGCGTCGACGTCGCGATCGTGATCGGCATGTTGCTGGTCTTCGTGATCCCGGCGCTCATTGCGCTGGCAACGATTCGCGAGCCGCGCCTGCCCGTCGTCGTTCCGCAGGATCCGGCGCACAATCCGAGTCCGTACGGCTACACGTGGAGTCTCGGTGTGTACGTCGTCCCCGTGGTGGTGCTCGGCTGGTGGGTGTTCTCCATGCACCGTGGTGCCGTGGAGAAGAAAGCACTCTGGATCACGGTCGGGTTGCTCATTCCGGCCTGGACGCTGCTGGACGTCACGCTCGGACTCACGTTCTTCAAGTTCCCCAACACGGGCGCGTCAGTGGGTTCGTTCTGGGGATACACGTTCGACGCTGGGTGGAAGCGGATCATTCCGCTCGAAGAGATCGTGTTCTACACGGCCGGATTCATCTCCATCCTGCTCGTGTACATCTGGGCCGACGAGTACTGGTTGTCGGCGTATCGCAAGCCGCGGCCCACCTCATCCGCGGAAGCGAAGAAACTGATTTCGTTCCATCCGGAATCGGCGATCTTCGGCGTGTTGCTCTTTGGCGCTGTGTGGGCGTTCAAGGCATGGGGACCACACCCGTACCATGACGGGTTCCCGGGTTATTTCCTCTTCATGCTGCTGGCGACCATCCTGCCGAGCATGATGCTGTTCGACATCGCGAGCCCGTTCATCAACTGGCGCGCCCTCACGCTCGCGGGGTTCTATATCATTTCGACGAGCCTCTTCTGGGAGGCCTCGCTCGCGCTGCCGTACGGATGGTGGGATTATCAGCCACGCCAGATGATGGGCATCTTCATCGGCGCGTGGACCAATCTCCCGATCGAAGCGGCCACCCTCTGGGTGTTCGCCGCGTGGACCAACATCATCGTGTACGAATCCATCCACACGTTCCTGCGCATGGACCGGCGTGACGTCGTGGACGTGCTGAGCGCGAAACCCGAGCTGCCACGGCTGTGACGCGATGATCACCGCGCCATTCGCGCCATTCGAGCCGCGGTGGGATCACCCGCAGCTGAACGACGCGCAACTCGCCGGGAGTCACGCGTTCGAGTGGTGGTACTTCGACCTGTCGACCGATGACGGCGTCGAATTCGTCGTCATCTTCGCGCGCAAAAGCCCCATGTGGAACGGCGCAAAGGCGTCGATCTACGTCGAATACAAGGATCAGGCGCACCATTTCGTGCACGTGCGCAATTATCCGCGCACGGAATTCCATGCGCGAACGACGGCCGCGGACATGGACGTCCGGGTCGGTCCGAGTACCCTGCGGATGGTCGGAAGCGACCCCGCGTCGCTTCACTATGAGCTCGAGATCGACACGCCGTGGGTGACCGGCACGCTTGTCATGCGTCCGCTGCACCGGGGATTCCTTCCGAGCGCCGACGGTGCCTATTTCGCTGCGCGGAACGACGCGTCGCGAAAGAACTGCGTCTCGTTTTCTGCGCCGCTCATGCAGGGTGAAGGCACGCTGACGGTCGGGGGCAAGAGCCGACAGGTCAACGGACATGGATATCACGATCATCCGTGGGGAACGGAGCTCTTCTTCTGGACCAGCCGCGAGTGGCACTGGGCTCGCGCAATGACGCCGGACCAGAGCGTCATGTTCGCAACCGTCACGCCGTTCGAAGACTTTTCCGGTGCGCTGACGTTCTGTTATTCCGGTACACCCGGCACGTTCGAGCCGCAGCTGACTACGGACGTCACGGTCAATCCATCGCAGTGGAAGCGCGATTCCATCATGGGTATTCGCGCGCCGCACGAGCTGGAGGTAAGCGTGCCGGGGCGCAGCTGGACTGCCGTGTGCACCGCCGTGCTGCTCGACAGCCCGTACTACAAGCGGAGCGCCATTACGTGGACGCCCTCGGCGGGGCCGGCCGGCAATGGATGGCTCGAGTATTGGGGGCTCGCGCGGCCATTTCGCTGGCTCGCGTTCAAGGCCGCGTGGCTTGCCGCCTTCTTCTGGCGCTCATTCCCCTGGGTTGGACGCTGACGCGCGCATCAACTCGGCGGTTCGGCGTGCCTCCCAGATGCATCCGAGCTTCGTGAACTCCGCTCTCGCTTCCTCGAGCAAACCGCGATAGCGCAAGGCGTGCGCGTATGCGAACGGCATTCCCATGCGCTGCGCCAGCGCCGCCGCGCGGTCGAGCGTGCGGAATCCCTTCTCGGGCTTGCCTGAGAGACAGGCGAGGCGCCCTTCATGCGCGAGGGCGAAGGGCATGGCAATCGCAAACCGCTTGGCAAACCCGCGCATCGCGCGCGACGCGTAGCGCGCGTTGCGCAGGACCGCCTCGCGCTCGGAGGGCGAGGCACGTTCGAGAAATGCGAGCGTCGCCTCACCGTAGCACGCCATGGCCTGCCAGTGCGCCACGACCACGATGGGCCGTCCGCGCGTCGTTCCCTGCCGTGGGATACCGAGTCCGGTCGCGACCTTGTCGGCGAGCGAGCGCGCGGTCCACCAGTCTTCCCGGCGAATCTGCAACGCGAGATCCCACCCGTCGCAGACCACGGCTTCCTGGTTGAGGAGATTCCGGTGGCGCCGGACGCTCGCAATGTGCTGCTCCGCCGCCTCGAAATCGCCGGTGTGCACGGCGTTCCCCATGAGCATGATGAGCGCCCAGATCTCGCCGAGCGGGCTGGAGCGCGCCCGCGTCGTCTCCAGGAGCCGCTGCCCCCGATCGCGATGCTCCTTGTAGCGCCCCTGAATGAGGAACAGCCCCGCATACGTGGCCTCGTTCATCTCGAGCTCGCGGCCGAGTCCGTGCGCGCCCGCCAATTCGGTGTTCCGGGCGAGCAGCGTACCCGCGTGCGCGAAGTGTCCGTTGTAGAACGCCGCGTACGCTTCGCCCATGTCGGTGCGCACTTCGCCACTCACGTCGCCCGCCTCGCGCGCAATGGCGCGCGCGCGACTCCAGTAACGCTGCGCCAGCGCGTTGCCGTGCAGCATGGCGAACATCGAGCCGACCATTGAGTAGGGACGGGCCACGCCGGTCGTGGGTCCCAGTCGATCGCAGGCGTTGGCCGAAACGAACACCGCGCCGGCGACTCCTGCAGCACTGTTTTCCTGCAGGCGGACTTCGGCAATCGTGATGGTGGCCCGCGCGACTTCGCTCTCGACCGCGCGTTGCGGGCTCCCGGCCGGATAGGCGCGCGGCTTGATGACGAGATGCGCGAGCTGTTGAAACGCGGCCCGGAGGAGCACAGCCGTCCACCCCGTCTCGGAGCTCGGGACTGCACGCCCGAGCTCGACGAGCGCGTCGCGCATGTTGCGCTCGGCGTCAGACATCTCGCCGACGCCCTCGTACGCGTCGCCAAGCTGGCGATGCCAGCGGGCGCGCTGGATCATTGTCGCCGGGCGGCCGCGGTTCGCGTCGCGAGCCAGCAGCTTCGTGAAGGCCGCGATCGCCTCGCGAAATGCGCCGATGCGCGCCGCCTCGGCGCCGGAGAGCTCGAGGTACCGGAACGTCTGCGCGTCGGCGCCGGCCGCCTCCCAATGCAGCGCGAGCCTGCTGTACTCTCCCGTATGCGACGCATCGTGTGCTCCCTCGAGAAACGTCGCGAATCGTTCGTGCATGGCCTTGCGTTGCGCTCCGACCATCGTCCCGTACGCGACGTCGCGCACGATCTGGTGCGTGAACGCGCACTCGTCGCCGGTCACGGTCAGGAATTGCGTGCGCACGAGCGCATCGAGATCCTCGCGAAGCCGGCCGACGCGCTCCGGCTGGGGATGCACGGCTGCGAGCTCGCGCACGGAGAACCGCGCGCCGATCACGCTTCCCGCCTTGAGAAGGATCTGGTGCGACGGGTCGAGGGCGTCGAACCGGCTCAGCACGAGCGATTCGACGGAGGCAGGAACGGAAATCGCGGCGAGCTCTCCGGGCGACGGCGATCGCGCGATCTCGCCGTTCGCGACGCGAAGGACGCCGCGGTCGATGAGTGCGAACATGAGCTGGCGCGCGAAGAACGGGTTACCCCCCGAGCGTTGGTCGAGCCACGCCACGATCACCGGATCCAGCGCCCGCACGCCCGCCGCCACCGCACCCGCATTGGCGATGGCCGACGCGCCCAGCGGTCCCAGCCGCCGGCGCAGCGTTTCGGGCTGATCGAGAATCGGCCGGGCCTCGTCGGGGACCGTGTCGAGCGGGCGCGCCGTCAGCACGGTGACCACGCGGCCGATGAGGCCGGGCGCCTTCACCACGAGTGACCATGACGCCGGGTCGCACCACTGCGCGTCATCGATCAGAATCAGCAGCGGTCGCATGCCGCGATACGCGGTCAGCAGGCGCGCGATGAGCGCCCGCGTCCCTTCCGCGCGATGGAGGCCGTCGAGTCCCGCGGTATACGGCGTTTCGTCGAGACCGAGTGAGACAACGTCGTTGAGGAGCGCCGCCACGCGTGCAAGAGCCGGATCCGCGAAGAGAAAAGCGCGTGCGCGTTCCCGCCGCGCTGTCTCGTCCGTAATCGCATCGATGCCGAGCACGGTCTCGATGATGGGAATCCAGGCGTGATACGGTGAAGACTGCCCGTTCCAGCGGGCGATGCCGGTGACCACGGCGAATCCGGCGCGACGCGCCTCGGCGG
The DNA here is from genome assembly GCA_035638155.1 of Gemmatimonadaceae bacterium. Classification (GTDB taxonomy): domain Bacteria; phylum Gemmatimonadota; class Gemmatimonadetes; order Gemmatimonadales; family Gemmatimonadaceae; genus DASRAP01. Next base: position 8,879 of record DASRAP010000262.1, read on the forward strand.
CCATGGCGCTCAGCAGGGTGGATTTTCCCTGGCCGGCCGCGCCTTCGATGACCACCGTCCGGGCGTCTGCCGCGGCAGCGGATGCCGCGAGGTCGAGACAGATACTTATCTCGAGGTCGGGTCCCGAGAGTGCTGCGTTCGCGTATGCGCCCGACGGCCGGATATCCCTCACGGCGCGAACGCGCGCGGGCGTGACGGGCTCCGCGATCCCCTTGAGTGACATCGAGGGCATCGCTTCGAACTCGGCGGTGAGATGGGCGTCGGTTGCGGTGACGTCGTCGCAGACCACCGTTCCGCGCTCGACCATCATGAGACGTGCGGCGCGGTTCACCACGTTGCCGATGAGCGTGTACTCGCGCCGAAGCGCACTGCCGATCACTCCGCAGAAGACGCGACCCGATGCGATACCGATCGATGCCCGCATGCCAAGGGCCTCGAGCGCCTGCGAAATGCGATTTGCCGCGTGAATGGCGTCGCCGGGCTGCCGTTCGCGCCTGACGGGCGGCACGCCGAACGCCGCGACGACGACGACGCCCTTGTCGTCCACGCTCAGCTGGCGGAAATAGCCGTTGTGCTCGTGGAGTGTGTTCTTGATCGCGCAGGTCGCCGCATCGAGCTGGCGCACGTGCGCGTCTCCCGCGAAATCGGCGCCGTGCACGTTCACGAACATGACCGACACGTGCCGGAGCTCCGCGACCCACGACGCGAACCCGCCACTCACGCGCGCGCGCACGACTTCCGGCACGAAACGAGCGGGATCGGCGACCATAGGTGCCGGAGCGGCCGCAGCATCCCGGGGGGAACGCCCGGCCTGGAGCGCGCCGAAGAATCCGTTGGCGCCGGTGCCGGTGACGAGGCCATCCGCGTTCTCGATTACCGAGCGCGCGGCGAGCGCCGAGCCCGCCGGCGCCGCGGCCGCGGCGCGGAACGCGTCCTCCACGGCGGCGCCCGACACGACGATTTCCCAGCGTCCGCCCGCCGCCGCGCCGCCCACGCGCGCCGCGCCGAAGGCGCCCGCACCGACACCCGCGCGCACCGTGATTCCCTGCGCTGCGAGGACGGGACGTCCGGCGAGGAGCGGTCCGAATTGCAGCGCGGTGTCAGTCGCGGCTCGCGCGGCGTCACCGAGCGCGCCCTGCGGCGCGAGCCAGACCGCCAGGAGCGCGTCGCCGGCGAACTGCACGATCTCACCGCCGCTTTGCATGACGGCATCGATCAGCGGCTCGAACGTCGCATTCAGCAAGCCGGACAGCTCGTCCATGCCATCGGCGCCGTGACGCGCCACGAGCCGGTCCGCGAGCTCGCACGAGCCCGCGATGTCGGCGTAGAGCACTGCGCCCGCGACGGCGCGGTGCATCGGCTGATCCGGTGCAACGTCCAGCAGCGCGGCGAGGCGCGCCGGAACGAAGCTGGAGAGCGATCCGGTGTCGGCGTTCACGGGTGGGTGGTCTTACCAACGGGGGCGCGCGGCAGCATTGTGATGCTCGCACGACGGGACTCCGCTCAAACTTACGACACCGCAGGCGCCATGACACGAACCCTCGGACGCGCGACGATTGCTCGTCCCGTTGACCATGTGTTTCAGTACGCCGCCAGCTCGGGCAACTGGACCAAGTGGTACCCGATCACGAAGAGCGTGACCGGCGTCGTCGACCGGCCGGGGAAACCGGGTGAGCAGTTCGTCGAGCACGTGCGCATCCTCGGCGTTCCGATCACGTTCTTCTGGACGACGACGGAAAACGACTATCCCCGGAAGTACGTGTTCGAGGGGCGCAGCAGTGTGGGCGGGAAGGCCGTGATCACGTACACGTTCGCGCCCGAGGGCGCGGCGACCGCGTTCACGCGCGAGCTCGTGTACGAGCAGACCAACGCGGTCATGAAGCTCATCGACGCGTTGTTCCTCGGGCGCTACGTCATGCGGGTCTCCGCGGAGGCCGTCGCGAATCTCAAGGCCGCGATCGAAGCGTCATGAGCGACATCGACGCGCTGTTCCAGCGGCAGCGCGCACACCGGGCAGTCGTCAAACGCTCCACCGCACGGGAACGCAAAGCCAAACTGCGACGCCTGCGGGACGCGATCGTGGCCGCGCGAACGGACATCGAGCGTGCGCTGCACGCGGACTTCCGAAAGCCGGCGTTCGAAGTGGATTTCACCGAAATCGTGTCGGTGCTCGAGGAGATCGACTTCGCCATCCGGCACGTGGGAAAGTGGATGAAGCCGCGCCACGCGCTCACGCCGTTCGATCTTTTCGGCACGCGGAGCATGATCTGGCCGGAGCCGCGCGGAGTGGTCCTGATCATCGGGCCGTGGAATTATCCGTTCGCGCTCGTGATGAGTCCGCTCGTCGCGGCGATCAGCGCGGGGAATTGCGCGATCGTGAAGCCGTCGGAGCTGACGCCCGCCACGACGGATCTCGTCGCGCGCGTGCTCCGGGGGGTGTTTCCCGAGGAGGAAGTTGCCGTCGTCCAGGGCGGGGTGGACGCGGCGCGCTCGCTCCTCGCGCTCCCGTTCGACCACGTGTTCTTCACCGGCAGCATTCCCGTCGGCAAAGTCGTGATGGAGGCGGCAGCGAAGACGCTCGCATCCGTGACCCTCGAGCTCGGCGGCAAGTCGCCGGCGATCATCGACGAGTCCGCCAACGTCCCGCTCGCAGCGCGCCGCGTGCTGTGGGCCAAGTTCATCAACGCGGGCCAGACGTGCGTCGCGCCGGACTATGTGTGGGTGCACGAGTCGCGCGCGGTGGCGTTCAGGCACGCAGCGCTGGATGTGCTGCGCGAATTTTATGGCGCGGACGAAGTATCGCGCCGGGCGAGTCCCGATCTCAGCCGCATCATCAACGCACGCAACTTTGTGCGACTGAAGGCGGCGCATGATGGATCAGTGGCGATGGGCGCGGCGGTGGACGCGGGCGGCGTGTTCGACGAAAGCGAGCGCTACATTGCGCCGACGATCCTGTCCGGCGTGACGTGGGACATGCCGATCATGCGTGACGAAATCTTCGGCCCCATTCTCCCTGTGCTCACGTATCGCCGGATCGAGGATGTGTTCGACGAGCTCTCGAACATGTACAAGCCGCTCGCGCTCTACGTTTTCAGCGGGACGAAGCAGCGCGCGCTCGACATTGTCCGCAATACGTCGGCCGGCGGGACGGTCGTGAACAACGCAGTCATTCACGCGGGCAATTCCCACTTGCCGTTCGGCGGCGTCGGCGCGAGTGGTATCGGGAACTATCACGGCGAATTCGGGTTTCGCACCTTCTCGCATGAACGTGCGGTGCTGGTGCAGGGACCGTGGCGATTGCTCGATACGACCTATCCGCCGTACGGAAAAGCCAAGGAAGGCCTGATTCGCGCTGCCATCAAAGTCTTCTCGCGGATGTAGCTGCCGCTGCGGCTACCGCTACTGCTTCGGCGGAGCGTAGTAGAAGAACACGCTCTTCTTTCTGATCTGGTCCGCGCCGCTGACGGCACCAACCGTCATCCGGTAGACGCCGGCCTGCGCGCCCGGTGGCATGCAGATCGTCACTGTGATGATGTCGCCGCCGGTGATGCCTCCGACCGGGGCCGGACAATCGGGCAGCATTGCCACGGCCGGAGTCGCCCCGTCCGATTCGACGCGGCGGAGATCGACCTTTCCGCCCGCCACGCGCTCACGCATCGTCATGGCGACCTCGAACGTCGACGATGCGGGCACGCTGCCCGCTGCCGGAACGATGCGCACGGGCACATAGACGCTGTCTGACGCCGGCGTGCCCGGGAGATGCGCCGCGGCCTGCACGGAGATGTCGGGATCCCGCACACCGTTGCGCGGAGTCGAGATCGATATGGGATACATCTCCACCGCCCGCAGCACCGTGAGCGGCCATTTCCATGTGCCGCGTCCGTTCGCGTCAGTCGTGTCCTGCACATCCATCTGGTAGTACGACGACACGATTCCGTTGCCTTGCCGGGCCGTGATGTGCACGACCGACTGCGGCGGCGCGTTCCACTCGACGATCAGCGTATCGAGGTTCGTCACCACCGATGCAGCCACGGGCTTGAGACGTTCCGTGAATGCTTCAAGGCGGAGCTCCGCGTTGCCGACCTCCTGCGAGAACACGCCCTCGCACCATTTGCTCTTGACCCCGCGTACGCCGTAGCTCGTGGCGTCGCCCGTCCTCTTTGCCTTCGCGAGCTGCGGATCACACCCCGCCGGCAATTGCTGCGCATCGCTGCGCGCTGTGGCAGCGGCGGCGGTCACGACCAGCGCAAGCGCGAACGCGCGCAGCGTCAGCGACTCCATCGCAATCCTCCTCCGGCGAAAAGTCCCGGAAACGCCGGGGCGTGCGGCGGAAGTCCGAACGACCACCGGGCAGCCGTCGCCGCAATGCTTACGTGGGGCATGATGACGTATTCGAGTCCAAGGCCTCCGCCGATACCGATGCCGTCGCGCCGCTCGAGCGTCCAGAGCGGCACGTACGTCGCCTGAGACGCGCCATTCGCAATATGGTATCCGCCGCGGTCATAACGCGCATCCACACGCCCCATTCCGAGCTCACCATACGGCTGCACGGTGAGCCGTCCCGCTCGCAGCGTGTAACCCATGCCACCCAGCAACGCCGTGACCTTCGTGTTGTAGGGAGCCAAACGGATCGCGCTCACGCGCCAGGTGAACGGCGAGCGGCCGCGCGTGGAGACGGTGATCCGGCCGCTCGGCTGCCAGTCGTCGAGTGCGAGTGAATCTGGTACGCTGCTGGTTCTGAACGCGGTGAGGAACGTGGCGTCGATGTTGAGATGGTAGCCCGCGCGCGGGACCTGCGGCTCATGGAGCTGCACAGGAACACCCGCCGACGCGAGGAGCGACGTCACCTCGCGCATCGGAACGGCAATCGCGAGCGGAATGTTCTGCTCCGTAACGATGCCCACCACTTCCCATTGGTCGTTGAACAGCGCGCCCCCCGAGCTTCCACGCGCGACGAACGTCGACAGAAACCTGATCTGCTCGGGCTGGCTCGACACGAGACCGTCGCCGGGAATCGGAACTTCCCAGCACGCGGACCGCGACCTCGGACATCCCATGGGGAACACGCCTTCACCAAGCTTGAGCTTCTGTGAATCGCCGAGGCGGTCGAACTCGATCCCGGCCAGCGCCTGACGCACCGCCGGACTGATGGGAACGCGCAAGGCTGCGACGTCGTGGCGCTGGAGGGACGCACGATCGAGCATGATCTGTAGCGCCATCTCGGTCTCGCGATTCGCGTTCCCGCGGGCGCGAAACTGCGTGACCCGGTCGCGCGCCGCGCTGATCAGCGCGCTGTCCGGCATGATGACTCGGTCTGCGCGCACCGAGTCGGACGACGCCGCACCGTTGAAGAATTCGACCCAGACGGTGTTTGCGGTGCGGTAGGCGTCGTCGATCTGCTGATACGAGACCACATGTCGTGCGGTCGCGATCCACACCGAATTCGAGTCGCGTGCAATGACCACGCCCGCCCCGTTCTCCGGCGCATGGCCCGTGGACCATTCGGAGTGAATGCGCACCACGAGTGACTTGACCTGCGGCGTGGGTGTTTGTGCGTGCGCCGCGGTGGCCAGCGCCGCGAGCATGAACGCCGTCAACCTGGATTTCACGTGAGGTTCCTCTTTCTGCGCCAGCGTACGATGAGATAGGCAATGAGTGATGCAAACGCGGCGGCGGCGATGCCGGATTGCAGCGGAAACCCGCGACGAAGACGCTCGAGCCACGTGGGCATGAGATTGCGGATCGACGGTCCTGAACCGACCGAAAGCTTCGACACGACGCCGCTGAAGCGCACGCGGACCGCTCCCTTGTCCGAAGGAAACGCGATGTCGTCGATGTTCAGCGTGTCCGTTCCGATCACAAGGCTGTCGTTGGCCGCGACCGCAACGGATTCGCCGTACGGGTCGTCGGTTTGCACGGATCCGCTCTGCACCGTGGACTGCAGCGCGAACCCGCCGGCGGGCGCCGGTTGCCTGTCGAAGAACGAGAGACGGCGCGCGCGAACCGGTGCATCGAGTTTGACCGACGTACCGGCAAGCAGCTCGAATTCGGAGATGAGCCGGCGGTGCGACTGCGACTCCACCAGCAGCTCGTCGCCAAGCTCGCTCTGAATATGGGCGAGGCCCGCCCCGCCCGTGCTCACGAGCGCTGCACCCGTGAACTGAATCCGGAGCGGTGTCGAAAGCGAATCGTAGTACAGCGCATACCGGCCGGCTTCGGGCGTGCGGTGCACCACAATGCCCGTTCCGGCGCGGAGCATGCGGCCGAGGTCGATCGCAAGCTGACTTCTGGTGGCGCGCGGGTCGGTCTCTGCGTGCACGCTTCTCGCGAGCACGCGTGACGGTGCGGCGCCGCCGGCTGCGGGCAGCGTCGTCGCGGCGGCGCCGGTCACGTCCACCGACTTCACGCTGAGCAATCCGTTGCTCGCGTTGAGCAGCAGCGTGTCGTCCGCGGCGAGAAGGAAGGCGGCGTCGTTCGTCAGGATCTCCCCCTTCACGAGCGTCGTAGGCACGTGGATGCGCGAGAGCGTGAGCACGAGGGCGCCCATGAGGGTGAGCGCAGCGGCGAGCGCGCCGAGCTCCCATCCGGCGCGCGCCGTGCTCGCCGCGAGGAGCTGCGCCGTGAGTCGCTGTTGCGGCTTCCTCGGCAGCGGAAGCACGGTGAGGGTGGGCCACCGGTCAGCGACCGCGCGCACGGGGCACGCGTAGAGCGTGCCCATTTCCGTGCGGTCCTGCTCCATCAGCGCGAATCGCATGACCCCGACGAGTTTTCCGTCGATCACGACGGGCGCACCGCTCATGCCCTTCACCCGTCCCCCGCCTCCCGCCGCCGCCTGCGTGCAATAGAGCTGATGTGCGCTCGTGCCCTCGAGTTTTCCGTCGCACATCACCACGTTGCCGGTGAGCAGCAATCCGTCGCGGGAGTTGGCATCGGGAAAACCGAAGCTCTCCCAATCGCGCTTGTTCTCCGCGAGTGCGGCAAGCGGCATTGGCGTGACGTCCGGCGGCGGCTCCGCACATTCGATCAGCACCCAGTCGGCCACGCGATCCCACGCGCCCTTGAGAATCGTTCCCGTCGTCGTGAAGCCGGGGAACTCGAGCCGCACTTCACCCGGGTACGGCTCGGGCGGATCTGATTTGCGATTCGCGACCACGTGCAGGGCGGACAGCACGAGATTGGGCGCGATCAGCGTGCCCGTACCGCGACTGACCGTCTGTGATCCCGCGACGACGACAATCCGCGCGATCGCCGAGCGATGCGATTCGAACGACCCCGTCATGGTGTCGGGAGCGGCCGGGGCGACGTTGGCGGCAGGGGCAGCGCTCACGTCAAACCTGGGCGGGATCCGTGTAGCGACACAGCGACGCTGCCGCCGTGCCATCGGCCGCGACGTCGAGCCGAACGTACGTCGGGCGGAAGAGCGCGTACGATGAGAAGTTGCCGTCGACGAGGTTCTGCACGAATTCGCCGAGCCGGGCGAGTGCCGTGTCACGATCGCCGGCGACGATGTTCCTGGGAAACTCCATCACGTCCGCCCACGTGCCGCTGTTGAGATAGAACCCGCCCGACGGAAGCGGAATGCGTTTCGCCATGTGCGTGTGACCGAAGACGACGTTCCTGATGCCGTTCGACGCCAGGCCGGTCGCGGCGTCGAGGTATTCCTTCGCGGTCTCGACGGTCTCGTCGAACGTCTGGTCGTTCTGCAGGGAACGGAACGCGGCGAGCAGTGCATTGAGCCGGGCGCGGTGATCCGTGCCGCTCGTCGCCAACAACAGGCGTGCCATGCCGACGGTCCGGTCGACAATCTCGCCGAACGTACTGATATCGCTGCCGGCGGTCCTTGGCGCATTCTCGTTCAGCACGCTGCGCACCGCCCCGGCGTCTGCGCCGAGCTGTTCGCGCAAGAGCGCGTCGAGCGCTCCGTCTCCATCGGTCGGAGCTGCCGGGGCGGAGGCGTCGAAGCCCGAGGCGATGTCGCTGCCAAACGAGTCCATGCTGTCCCACGATCCGATGTCACTGCCGATCCCGGCGGCCTGCGTGGGTTTTTGAACCGAGACGCGAACGGCGTTCCTCGCGCGCGCCGCGAGCAGCGCGACCTTGCCCATGACACTGCGAAACCCCGGCTCGAGCGCCAGCAACAGTGGGACGACGGCGCCGGTTTCCGGCTTGAGCAGATCGACGAACTTGTACTGCTCCTTGATCGGGTTGATGACGCGCGCCACCATCTCGCTGCCCGGCGGTGGCGTGAACGCCTCGCGGACGGCGCGCTGCGAGCGCGACAGCGACGCGGCGATGCGCTGCAGCCCTTCATGGTCGACCATGTTCCAGGCGTCGTAGCGGTTGCCGTGCTCGATGAGCGTGTCGCCGACCACGTACGCCTCGTCGCCTGGCACGAACTCGTAGTCCGTGCCGCGCATCGCGCCGACGGCGCGCGCCAGCGCTGCACGAACCGCGGGCATCGTGAGCTCGATGTCGTGGTTGCCGAGGAGAATCACGAGACGGTGGCCCCGCGCGAGAAAACGGCCCAGCGCGTCGAAGATCACGCGATCGCGCGTGACGATGTCGCCGAGTTTCCGGAGCGCCGCGTCCTGGTCGAAATTGAAGCTCGCGAATTCGCCCGTCTGCGCGTTCCGCTCCGCGAGGAAGTCGACGAGATCTCCGTTGATGACGAGCTCGATCATCGGATCGCCGGCGGGCTTCGCGGTGAGCGCGTCGATGAAGCGCGCGAGATCGTTTGCGTGCGTGCAGATGCGGAACCCGCGGTCGTTGGGCGCCGCATCTCTGGCATACACGCCGCCAAGATGCAGATCGGAAATGATGAAGGTTTGACGATTCAAGATTCAGGATCCTGGTTCCAGCACGCGGGTGGGAACCGCGATCGGTGCCCCCGGCGATCCATTGCCGAGTTGGCTCTTTTCGTTCCGCCCCCAGCAGTAAAGCGACCCGTCCGTGGTGATGCCGCAAGTATGCGCGGTGCCCGCCGCAAGCGACGTGAACCGGAGAGTCGTCGGAACGTAGTCGGGCACGGAGAACTGTCCGCCAACGATGCCACGACCCAGCTCTCCCGCGGTGTTGTCACCCCAGCAGAGCGCGCGGCCGGTCACCGTGAGCGCGCACGTGTGATTGCCGCCGGCGTAGAGGCCGGTAACCTGTTCAGGGAACGACACCGATCGGGCGCGCGTGCTGCAAAGTCCGCCGGCGCACCCTTCGGTGAAGGTCGTGCCGAGTTGGAATTGACCGTTGGCGCCCCAGCAGAGGGCGTCGAGTCCTGACGACTGCAGCACACACGTATGGCGCGCGCCGGCGGAAACCAGCGCACGGTTGGCCGGCGGACCATTGTTGACGGTCCGCGCAAGAAACGGAAAGTCGACCGGGTTTCCCGATACGTCACGCACCCGCCAGCCCGCGCCGTTGGCCTGGTCGCCGGCCTGTCCAAAATCGTTGTCTCCGAAACACTCCACGTTATCAAGTGAGTTGTCCGGCCTGCACGCGTGTCCGCCGCCCGCGACGATGCCGGCCGTGTTGATCCGCGCGATCGGGAGGTGATTGGCGATGTTCAGGCCGCCCCAGCAGCCGATCTCGACGTCACCGGCGACCGGCTGATAGAAGGCCAGGCACGAAAAGCTTCCGCCCGCGAGCACACGCGTGGCGAGAGCGCCGCTATGGCTGACGCCATCGTAGATCATGATCGGCGTCGTTCTCGTGCACGCGGGGTCGGGCGATCCCGGAATCGCGTTGATGCATCGATTGGTTTGCGCATCGGACACCTGCCCGCTCTGAACCGATCCCCAGCAGAGCACGCGTCCCGCCGACCGGCCGCACGTATGCCCCTCCTGGGTCACATGTAACGCGAGATTCAGGCCCTGATACATCTCCGTGCCGCCCGCCGCTATTTCTTCGAACCTGAACCCGCCGGTAATCGCGCGAGGCAGGAACGCGCTCGTCTGTATGTCGTCCCCGGTGCCGAGCTCGCCGTACTTGTTGTCGCCCCAGCAATAACCGACGCGGTCCGTAGCGATGGCGCAGGTGTGCCAGAGCCCGGCACTCACGCTCGCCCAGCGAACGTTGACGCGCACGACCGCCGTGTAATCGGTCGTCTGGAACGGCGTTTGGCCGGCGGTGGCGGTCACTTCGCTCGTGCCCGTTCGCGCCGTCGTGATGTGCCCAACTGCGTCGATCGTGAAGATGTTCTCGTTGCTCGAACGCCAGGTGACGCGTACGCCGGGACGGTCGTGTCCAAACCCGTCGCGGACCACCACGCGCAATGCCGTGTCGTTGCCAAGATTGATTGCAGCGGGCCAGAGCGGCAGAGGCATGAGCCGGAGCGGGACGACCTTGATTGTCTGCCTTTTCTCGCTCGTCTGAAAACCCTGTTCACCGACACTCGCAACGAGTTGCGCGAAGCCGGTTGATACCGCGATGATTGTCCCCGTCGCATCAACCGTGAACACGCCCGGGTTCGTGGAGCTCCAATGCACGGCAGGCGTCACGCCGCCGACTGCCCCGACTGCAAGGGTGAATTTCGTCGTGTCAGCGACGGTGATCGAATCCGGCCAGACCGTTCCGCCTGTGCTGACCCCGAGCGCCAGCACCGTGAGCGTGGCGCGGTGTTCCGCCACCTGGAACTGTCCGTCGCCCACGCTCGCCACGAGCTGTGCGCTTCCTTCCGCAACCGCTGTAACGGTGCCGGCTTGGTCCACGCGAAATACACTCGTGTTCGTTGAGCTCCAGTGGACGGTCGAGTTGGGCCGCGCGTTGTTGAACGCATCCGTGACCGCGACGGCGACTTGCCTGCTCTCCGAAACCGTCATCGTTTCGGGCCAATTGCTCGCGGCGACGTTGAGGCCGCGCACCTGGATGACCCCGTGCAGTTCAGAGGTTTCAAACGGGGCGGTGCCCACCGTGGCAACGAGGTCACTGCTGCCGGCACCGATCGCCGTCACGGTGCCGGAGTCGTTGACCGTGAACGCGAGCGTGTTCGTGGATCGCCATTGGCGCCGAACGCCGGGGACGATCTTTCCTGCCGCGTCGCGCACGATCACGGAGAGCTTTCGGGAATCGCCGACGGTGAGCAGCGTGTCCCACGCCGATGCCTGACTCACCTGCATCGCGGCGACGTTAACCGGGAGCTGGAAGCTGGCCTTCCCAATGCGGTCACCAGTCACGGTCGCAGTGACGAGTACGGATCCGCGTGTGCGCGGCGTGAGCTCAACGGAAAAGGCGTCGCTCGTTCCCGCACCGACGCCGAGCACGGACTGGTCGCTCGTCTGCCACACGACGGTTGCGCCGGCAAAAAGGGCAGCATCGGCCCTCGTGAGGCCGACATGCGCGGTGTCCACGACGCTGACCGTCAGCTTCGGCTTCCACGCACCAGCGGTAACGACGACGCGCACGCGCAATTCCGTCGCCTTGAAACCCGGGCGATCGAGTCGTGCAATGAGATCCGCCGATCCTTCCGCGTGCGTGACAATGATGGCCGTGAGACCAGCGCGAAGTCGTTCATCGTCCGTGAGCGATCCCGGCGCCGCCGAGCGTGCGATCGTGACGATCGATGAATCGGACGTCGCCCAGTCGACATCAACACCGGAGATGGGTGAAGCGCGGCTGTCCGTCACGCGCGCGGAAACGGTCGCGATCTCGGCGAGCGAGAGCGTGTCCGGCCAGGCGTCGTCCTGTGCGAGCGTCGCGATCAGATCTGGTGTCGGAGCGAGTGCGTCGTGACAGCTGACCGCAGCCATCGCGAGCGCAACGATGACACCGAATAACCCGCCGGCCCGGGCCTTCAACTGTTCTCGCACGCGTTCATTGCGGTTCGAGGATCCGGACGGGCGTTGCCCGCTGGCTGACGAGGGTGCCGTCGCCCAGCTGGAACGAATCGTTCTTGCCCCAGCAGTAGAGCGACCCATCCGTCGTCACGCCGCACGTGTGGGCGAATCCGGCGGCCAATGACTGAAAGCGGAGTCCGCCCGCGACACTATCCGGTGCGACGAACTGGCCTCCAATCGTGCCCCGGCCGAGCTGCCCGTCTGAATTCGAGCCCCAGCAGTACGCCTTGCCACTCGCCGCAAGCGCGCACGTGTGCTCCGCACCTGCCGTGAGGCCAGCCAGAGGCTCGGCAAACGTCACGGGCCGCGCGCGAATGCTGCACGGTCCGCCCGTGCACGCATCGGCGGTGGTTGAACCCGTCTGAAACTTGCCGTTCGCGCCCCAGCACAGGATCTGGACGGACGACTTCAGAATGCAGGCGTGACGCCCGCCCGCGGCCACCGCCGCCGGGTTCGTGACCGTCAGTCCAAGGGCGCCCGCGGGGAAAATCACGGGGTCGCCGTTCTGATCCTGGACGAACTTCACAACGCCGAAGATCGAAGGGATCGTTCCTACCTGGCCAAAGTCGCTTTCCCCGACACAGGCGATCGCCCCCAGCGAGTTGACGCTCGCTCCGGCGTCATTCGTCCACGTGGTCGAACCCGTGCCGTTTCTCGAGCACGCGAACGATCCGCCGGCAAGCACGCCGGCGTTTGATGCGGGGCTCGGGAGATTGCCCGCCGACGGCACGTTCGCGAACGGTGCACCAAAGTCGACCAACCCCCAGCAATCCGATACATCGCTCCCGCCGCCGGTGAGGTCGATGGTGCACGTGAGCCGTCCGCCGGTCACGACGTGGAAGACGCGGATGCCGGAGCTCGCGTCGCGCACCGTAAACGGCGTCGAGCGCGTGCATCTGACGTCAAAGAAAACGAGCGGACTGCAGGGACCCACCGCGTCGCCAAGCTGGCCGCTCAACTCGGAGCCCCAGCAGAAAAGCAGGTTGCCCGTTCGCCCGCACGTGTGGGCCTGCGGCTGCCCCTTTGGGGAGCCGATGCTCCCGGACGGGTACAGGTCCTCGCCGCCCGCGCTCAGCTCGTCGAACTTGAACAGCGACGCGATGGCGCGCGGAGCGGGAGAGTTCCGCGTGGGATCGTCGCCGTTGCCCAGCTCGCCGAATCGATTGCTGCCCCAGCAATAGCCCGTACGATCCGACGCCGTGGCACACGTGTGTTTCCAGCCCGCGGTGACGCTTGACCATCGCACCATCACCCTGAGCGTTGCGCGCAACTCCGTCGTCTGAAATGGCGCTGTGCCGACACTCGCAATGATGTCGCCCGTACCGGACTTGAGGCCCCTGACCTTCCCGGTCGGGTCCACGCTGAACGCGGCCTCATTGCTGGAACGCCACGTCACCGCGATGCCGCTTCGCAGCCGCCCGAAGGCGTCGCGCACGATCACTCTCAGGACGCTGTCGCGGTCGATGTTCACCGAGGCCGGCCATGGCGGCGCCGGTTCGAGCCTGAGCGGGACGACCTTGATCGTTTGTTTCCGCTCCGACGTCTGGAATCCAGCTTCACCGACGGTCGCGACCGCCTGCGCCGTCCCCGCGGAAATCGCGATCAGCGTGCCGTTGGCGTCGATCGTGAACACCGCCGTGTTCGTCGAGCTCCAGTGCACGGGCAGGGTCGCCTTCGCTGTGAGCCCGCTCCGGGCGAGCGCCGCAGGCACGCGGAGTCCTGCGGAAACGATCGTGGGAAGGGCGACGGTGTCCGCGACCGTCACGGAGTCGGGCCACGGGAGCGAATCGGCGACGGGAATCTTGACCACCGAAATCGTCGCGCGATGCTCGGCAGTCTGATACGGCGCGGTTCCGACCGACGCGACCACATCCGCTGACCCCGCCCCGATCGCCGTAACAGTGCCCGTCGCGTCAACGCGAAATACGGCGGTGTTCGTGGACGTCCACTGCACGCTCGGGTTGGGGCGCACCTGATTGTCGGCGCCGCGCACGATGACGCCAAGCTGCCGCGTGTCGCTCACGGTGAGCGTCTGCGGCCACGCCACGGACTCGGAGACCGCGAGGCTCTGCACGTTTACGATCGCGCGAAGCTCGCTCGTCTGAAACGCAGGATCACCGACGGTGGCAATGAGCTCGGTGCCGCCGGCACGGAACGCGACGATATTGCCCGTGACGCCCGAGCGCGTTACGTCGAGCGTGAGCGCGTTGGTGGAGTGCCAGTCAACGGGAATGCCGGTGAGCAACCGGTTGCGCGCGTCGCGCACCTGCACGTTCACCTTTTGCGAGTCCGCAACGCTGAGGAGTGCGGGCCACGCCGGCGACTGCGTGACCTGCAGCGGACCCGCAGCGATTGGCAGCTGAATCACCGACCGTCCGATTCGTCCACCGGTCACCGTCGCCGTGACGAAGGCGGATCCGCTGCGCCGCGGTGTGAGTTGCGCCCGAAACGGATCGCCGCTCAGCCCGCTCACGTTGAGCACGAACGGATCGCTCGACTGCCAGGTGACGGTCGCGCCTTCGAGCGCAGCAGCGTCCGCGCGAATCAGCTCGATACGCGCCGTGTCGGTGCGACTTACCGTGACGACGGCCGGCCAGTTCGTGCGCCCCGCCGTGTCGACGCGCACATCCGCACGGAGCTCCGTGCTCTCAAAACCCGGACGGTTCAGCCTGGCGATGATCGTTGCGGAACCGGCGTTGTGCGACGTGAGGACCGCGCGAAGCCCCGCCGTCAGCCCGTCGCTTGCCGCATTGGCCGCTTGCTCCTTCGCAATCGTGACGACCGAGGAATCCGAGGTCGCCCACTCGAGATCCACGCCGAGTATCGGCGCGCCGGACGCATCGCGCACCGCGGCGCCAATCGTCGCGATCTCCGCGATGGAGAGCGTATCGGGCCATGTGCCGTCGGCTGCAAGCGTGACACTGAGGTCGGCCGTGGGAGCAAGTGCATCCTTGCAATTGCTCACCACGGCAACAAGAGCGCAGGCGGCAACAACGCCGGTGCGAAGACGTGTTTTCATCTGGGTGGGGAAAACTGCGAGGGGCTGATTTTCGCACCCCCCGCAGGTCACCGCAAGGGCGCGGCAAGGGCGCCGGTGCCTCAGCGCGTCGAG